>JBHOQW010000136.1:0-9163 GCA_042408665.1 Dehalococcoidia bacterium | reverse complement strand
CTTGACGGGCACGCCGTCCCGCATCTGTGGCCGCTCCACGCCGAACCATTCCCAGTGCCGTGCCGCCGGCGTGCCCACCAGCAGGCGTAGGAAGGTGCGCGTCACCCAGATGGAGGAGAACATCGACACGGCCACGCCGATAGCCAGCGTAAGGGCGAAGCCCTTCACCAGCGCCGCGCCGAACTGGTCGCCGAACCAGTACAGGATGAAGCAGGTGATCAGCGTGGAGACGTTCGAATCGCGGATGGAGGACCAAGCGCGGCTGAACCCGTGCTCGATGGCGGTGTAGAGGCTGCGCCCGGCGCGGATCTCCTCCTTCATGCGCTCAAAGATGAGGATGTTGGCGTCCACCGCCATGCCCAGGGAGAGCACGAAGCCGGCGATGCCGGAGAGCGTGAGCGTAACGGGGATGAGCTTGAAGATGAGGAGCGTGGTGACGGCGTACACGAACAGCGCCGCCGAGGCCAGCACGCCCATCAGCCGGTAGGACAGCACCATGAAGATAACCACCAGCAGGAAGGCGATCTCGCCGGCGATCACGCTCTTCTGCACAGCGTCACCGCCCAGCGTGGCGTCTACCTCCGTCTGCTGCACGATCTTGAACGGAATCGGCAGGGCGCCGGAGTTGAGCTGTGCCACCAACCGCTTCGCCTCTTCCGCCGTCACGCCGTCGATCTGGCCGCGGTCGGTGATCACCGCGCGCACGATCGGCGCCGAGATGCATTCATCGTCCAGGAAGATGGCCATCGGCCGCTGCAAGAGGCGCATCGTGACCTGCTCAGAGATGCGCGCACCCTCCGCGTTCCACTCGAAGGCCACCGCGGGCAGGCCGGCCGGCGTGGCCGCCACGTAGGCGTTGGGCTTGAGGAACCGACCGGTGAGCGCCTTCTCCTGGCCGTCGCTGCCGCGCCCAGTGGCCGGCTCCACCACCGTGCCGTTGATGCTGGCGCAGTTCGGGCCGTAGTTGGCGTTCGGGTCCGGCACCGGCTGCTGGGTGTTCGGGTCGATCTTCTGTTGCATGAAGCGCAGCTCGGCCGTGCGGCCGATCAGGTCCCGCGCCTGCTCGCGCGTCAGCCCCGGCGTTTCCGCCACGATGCGGTTCGAACCCTGGCGGGAGACCTCGGACTCGGCCACCCCGAACTTGTTGATGCGCCGCTCGATGATCTCAACCGTCTTGTCCAGCCGTTCCGGCAGGTTGCCGATCTCCTCCGGCGACAGGCCGCTGGTGTCGGCCTGGATCACCGTGCGCGTGCCGCCGCGCAGGTCCAGTCCCAAGCGCATGCCGACGCGCTTGAAGTCACCGATCTGGAGGCCGTTGCCGGACGGCCACGGGATCTTGGAGCCGAAGTAGCGTTGCGGCTCGTCGGGCCAGACTACGTACAGACCAAAGGCGGTCAGCAGGAGGATGAACAGGAAGGCATAACGGTTAAACTTGCTGCGCATGGTGTCCGGCTAGTCCCTTCGGGGTGGTGGGGGGCCGCCCGCATCAGGGCGAGCAGCGAGTCCAGGGCACGCAGGTGCGGTTCGGTCTCATGCCTCACGTCCAGGCGTGGCGGGAGCGGCGGGTTCTGCCTCCGGCACCGGCGCGTCCACCGCCGGCGCCTGCGGTTGCGCTTCCTCCGCCCGCTCCGGCCGCGGCAGCCGCTCCGCCACCGCGGAGGGGCGGGCCCGCACGGTGATCCCGCCCAGATCGAGGAGCAGTTCCACCTCACCCCGCTCGTCCTCACGGACGTCCAGCAGACGGGCGATGAACCCGGACGTGGTCACGATCTCGTCGCCCGGGCGCAGGCCGGCCACGACCCGCCGCTGCCGGTTCTGCGCCTCCACGGTCGGCCGGTAAAAGATGAAATACACCGCCCCCAGGGCCAACGACGTGAGCACCACGAGCTGGATCATCTGGGCCAGCGGTGTCATGGGCGCGCTCCTTGCCAGGCCACGCGGGCACTCGGATCGATTATACGCGGTGCGGCCCGGATGCGGGCAGGTTGTTTTCGGCGGCCAGGCGCTCGCGCGCATACGCCAGCGCCTCCTCACGGGTGCGCACCAGGCCGCGCGCCTCTGCCTCATGGATCGCCCGCAACAGGCGGCCGATGTGCGGGCCGGGCGGCAGGTCAAGCGCCGCCATCAGGTCATGTCCCGTGACCAGCGGCCGCGGCGCCGCCGTGGGCGGCGCCGGCCGGTTGGCCAGCACCCAGGCCACGTAGGCCACGTGCTCCGCCCATCCCGTCTCCGACAGCTCCGGCCCGCGCGCCGCGGCGTGGTCGGCTAGGTTGAGCAGCAAGAGGTCCGGCGCCGCCTCACCTAGGTCACGGAAGAAGCGGGCCAGCGCCCGCGGCGTGGGCGCCGCGCCCGGACCGGCCAGTTGACCGGGCCGCAGATGGTTCTTGACCAGGCGGGTGACGAGCTCGATCTCGTTCGCCGTGAACGCCAGGCGCGTCATGATGGCGGCGGCGCGCTGGGCGCCCAGGTCCTCGTGGCCGAAGAACCGCACGCGCCCGTTCGGCTGCACAGTGCGCGTCTCTGGCTTGCTCACGTCATGCAGCAGCCCAGCCAGCTTGAGCAGGGCGCGGTGGGTGCGGCCCGGAGCGATCTCACGCTCATAGCGCGCGCGCAGCGCCGCGGCGTCGGGCAGCGCCCGCCAGAGCAGCCGAAAGCGCTCCTGCCACGGCCCGTCCGCCGGCTCCGGCCCCAGCAGGACATCGAGCACGGCCACGGTCTCGATCAGGTGGTCGAAGACGTCGTAGTAGTGCTCACGCGGCTGGGCACACCCCTTGCCCGGCACAAGCTCCGGCAGCAGGGGGTCCAGCGCGTCCAGATCGTCCGCCAGACGCAGGGCGCGGGCAGCCGCGTGCAGGTCCAGGACAGCGATGAGCGCGTCGCGTTGCGCCGCCCCCGGCGCGGTGCCGATGCGCGCGGCATGCCGCCGCAGGGCCGCCGCGCTCTCCTCGACGATACGGCCGTCTAGCTCCACGGCCAGGGCCGCCGCCCGCAGCGCGCACAGCGGCTGCTCCTCGGCCCGCTCCGGCCGCACCAGCCGCACGCGGCGGGCGGTGAGGTCGGCCAGCCCGCCGGCGGGGTCCACGAGAACGCCGTCGGCCGGCCGCCAGGCGATGGCGTCCACCGTGAACTCTTGGGCCAGGAGCCAGTCCGCCAGAGGCCCCAGCCAGGGGATGAGTTCCACCACGCGGACACCATCCAAGGCGGCCGTCAGCGCCAGGCGCACGCCGCCATCCGTGTGCACGACATGGCCGCCGAGCTCCG
Source organism: Dehalococcoidia bacterium (assembly GCA_042408665.1). Lineage (GTDB taxonomy): Bacteria > Chloroflexota > Dehalococcoidia > CAUJGQ01 > CAUJGQ01 > CAUJGQ01. The sequence goes on along the minus strand of JBHOQW010000136.1, from coordinate 5,902 downwards.
CGACCAGCCGGTAAGCCACCTGCTCCGGCTCACCCTCCACCAGGACCTGGAGGGAGGACACGGGCCGGCCCAGCAGCAGATGGCGCAGCGCGGCGCCGACGACGGCACACGTGGCGCCGCCGGCCCGCACCAGCGCCCGGGCCAAGCCCGGCGGCAGCCGCGGTGGCAAGGTCATGGCCTCAACGCCGGCGCAGGGAGAGCGGCGCCTCGGGGTCGGCCTCGGTCTCACGCTCGCTCTCCGGCAGTTTGATGAGGTCCTCGTGCGACTTGAGGTGGTCGAGGTAGAGGATGCCGTTGATGTGGTCGATCTCGTGTTCGAGCGCCTGCGCCAGCAGGAGGTTGGCCTTCAGCCGCACCTCTTTCGCGTGCCGGTCCAGCCCCTTTGCCGTCACCCGCTGACAGCGTTCGATGATGCCCTTGTAGCCCGGTACGGACAGGCAGCCTTCCTCGACCCGGCGCACGCCCTGGCAGCGCACGATCTCGGGGTTGATGAGCACCAGCGGGTCATCACCCTCCTTACCCATCTCCGTCAGCGCCAGCTCGATGACAATGATGCGCAGCGACTCACCGACCTGCGGCGCGGCCAGCCCCACCCCGTGCGCGTCGCGCATGGTCTCGATCATGTCGTCGATCAGCTTCTGGATGCGGCGGGAGTGGATCTGGTCGGGGGTGAGGCGCACCCCTTTCTTGCGCAGGATCGGGTCAGGGACCACACGAATCGGCAGAACAGCCACCGATATCCCTCCTCGTGAGGGGGCACAGCCCCCTTGGAAAAGTGTAGCGGATCGCGCGAACCGCCGACGAGCAGGCATGCCGGCGCGGCACGACGTGCTAGGTTAGAGAGGGGATATCGGGGACGCTGGTGTTGAGCTGAGCGGCAGGGTGGCCGTGGTGCGAGTCACCGCGCTGCGCTGGGCGGGCCTTTTCACCATTGCCTTCGCGGCCGCGCTGGTGCTGGAGTTCATCAGCGGGTATATCGTCCACGTTTGGGCGGACGATACCGCGGAAACCCTCCGGCGCATTCACGAGCGGCGCGGCCTCTACCTGTTCCACACCTGGTTGGGCCTGCTCCTGCCGCTTCTCCTCATCCCCCTGACCGCCGCCCTGCTGGTCCTCCTTGGCCCGCGGGCGCGGCGCACCATGACGGCCATTACCTGCTGGGTCGCCGTGGCCATAATCTGTATGGTCGCGTCCGGGGCCTTTGAGCTGCGTCTGGCCGAGGTGGCCGCCGCCGCGGCCGGCGCTGACGAGCCGGCCCGCACGGTGCTGGTGCGTCAGGGTGAGCTGGTGGACCGCATCTCGGTGGCGCTGGGCACGGCCGGCTGGATGGCGTTAGCACCGGCCACCCTGCTCACCGGTGTCCTCATCCTGCGCACGGGCGCGCTGCCGCGCTGGCTGGGCTGGGTCGCCGCAGGTTCGGTGCTGATCTCGGCGCCCGGCCTGCTGGGGTTTGTCGCGGAGCCGTTCTTCACCTTCCATCTAGCCGGGTATTCGGCGCAGATCGGCTGGCTGTTCGCCGCCGGCCTGTATCTCTGGCGAGGCACCAACGATGACACGCAACCTCGGTGAGCTGATCCTCGCGGCGGCCGCCACCTACGGGGACGCGACCGCCTTTCAGATCCGCCGCGGCTTCCGCACCGAGCCGCTCAGCTTCCGCCAGGCGGCGGAACGGGCACGCCGCACCGCCGCCTGGCTGCAGGGGCACGGCCTCCAGCCCGGCGACCGCGTGGCCATCTGGTCGCCGAACATGCCGGAGTACGCCGTGCTCCTGTTCGGCGCCTGGCTGACCGGTTTGGTGCCGGTGCCGATCGACGTGCGCAGCACGCAGGAGATGGTGGACCGGTTCGTGGCGGCGTCCGGCGCGCGCCTGGGGTTCAAATCACGCCACGTGGAGGGCGGCTTTGCCGCCCCGGTAGAGGCCAGCTACGCGTTGGAGGATCTGTTCTCCCTCGTGGCGGGCGCGCCCCCCACGGCCGCGCTGCCGGACGTGGCACCGCAGCACCTGGCCGAGATCGTGTACACCTCCGGCACGACCGGGGTACCCAAGGGTGTGATGCTCACCCACGCCAACCTGATCGCCGAGACGGAGGCCCTGCAGCGCGCCTTTCCGCTGGACCGCCGCGAACGGGCGCTGTCCGTTCTGCCGCTCAGCCACGTGCTGGAGCAGACGGTCGGTCTCCTGCTTCCGTTCACCAGTGGCGTGCGCGTCTCCTACGCCGCCCGCCTCAACGCCGTCACCATCGCCCGCACGCTGCGCACCGACCGCGTGACCTGCATGATCGTGGTGCCGGAGCTGCTGCGCCTGATGCTGGACGGCATCGAGCGGCGGGCGCGAGAGGAAGGTCGCTGGCGGCAGTGGCAGCTCGCCCATCGGCTGGCGCCGTGGCTGCCCCTCCCCCTGCGCCGGGTGCTGTTCCGTAGCGTCCACCGCGCTCTGGGCGGCCACCTGCGCTTCTTCGGTTGCGGCGGGGCGCCGCTGGACGTGCGCACCGGCACGGCGTGGGAGCGCCTGGGCGTGCACGTCTACGAGGGCTACGGCCTGACGGAGACCAGCGCCGCCGCCACCATCAACAACCGACGGGAGCACCGCCTGGGAACGGTCGGCAAGCCGCTGCCCGGGGTCGAGGTGCGCATCGGGGCGGATGACGAGATCCAGGTGCGCGGCCCCACCGTCACCCCTGGCTATTACCAGAACCCGGAGTTGACGGCTCAGTCGTTCGTAGACGGCTGGTTCCGCACCGGCGATGCGGGCGCCCTCGACGCCGACGGCTTCCTGCGGGTGCTGGGCCGCGAGGCGTTCAAGATCGTCCTGCCCGACGGGCGCAACGTGTACGCCGAAGACGTCGAGCGGGTGCTCAACCAGCACCCGCTGGTGCGCGACAGTTGTGTCATTGGGCTAGAAGGCCCGCGCGGCGAGAGCGTGCACGCGGTGCTGCTCACTGACGCACCGGAGCGGGCCGCCGACATCGTGCGTGAGGTGAACCGCGAGCTGGCGCCGCACCAGCAGATCATGGGCTACACCGTGTGGCGCGAGCCCGATTTCCCGCGCACGCCCATCCTCAAGCCGGACCGCAAGGCGATCCGCGCCGCGGTCCAGGGCCGGCGCGCCGTGAGCGCCCCCGGCAGCGCGCCGCTCCCTGCCAAGGCCCGTGACCCGCTCACCGCGATCATCGCCCGCGTGGCTGGGCAACCGCCGGACGCTGTGCGCGACGAGACGGAGCTGGGCACGGACCTCGGGCTCGACTCCCTGGCGCGAGTGGAGCTGCTGGCGGCCATCGAGGAGGAGCTGGGCCGCACGGTGGATGAGATGAAGATCGGGCCGCAGACCACCGTGGGCGAGCTGCGTCGCCTTTTGGAGACGGCCGCCGCGGCGGAGGAGGAACGCGAACCGGCCCGCTGGCACGCCACCTGGTGGGCGCGCATCCTGCGCGAGGGCCTGCAATGGGCCCTGTTCCGCCTGATCGACCACTGGGTGACGCTGGAGATCGTGCACGCGGAACGGCTGCGCCGCATTCCGCTCCCCTCCATCCTGATCTTCAACTACCAGGGCCCGTACGCGCCCCTGATCGTGCTGCGCGTTCTGCCGCGACGCATCCGCCACCGTCTCAAATTCGCGGTGGATGACCGACTGTGGCGGGGACGGGAGCGCTGGCAAGGGCTCCTGGCCGAAGCGGGCGTGCAGGCGTTCCCGTTCGCCAAGCGCGGCGCCATCCGCGCCAGCCTGGACGAGATGGGGCGCTGGCTGGACGCCGGCTACGCGGTGATCATCAGCCCCGAGGGCGACTCCGAGCCGGATGGCAAGCTGCTGCCGTTTCTGGGCGGCACCGGGCTGATGGCGGTGGAGATGCAGGTGCCGGTGGTGCCGTTCCGCCTGGACGGCTATCACCGTCTGTTCGCACCGAACGTGCCGTTCCCCTACCTACCGGAACGGCGCGGGCGGGTGCGCCTGATCGTGGGCGAGCCGGTCTCCTTCCCACCCGGTTCGTCCTATGAGCAGGCCACGCGCCGACTGGAGCAGATCATGTCCACTCTCCAATGACCGGCGTCACATCAGCGTGACGGGGTCGACGTCTACCTGCCAGCCGCGCGGCAGGGTCACCGCCGAGAGCAACTCGGCGGGGTCGGCGGCGCGCAGGATGATCTGCCAGCGCCAGCGCCCGCGCAGGCGCTCCAGCAGGGCGGGCGCCGGGCCGATCACCTGCGCACCGGGGATGCCGCGGCGCTGCCGCTCCGCCGCTAGCTGCTGGGCAAGACGGCGCGCCTCCTGCTGGGCGTAGGCGGCATTGGTGTGCGCGAACACCAGCCGCGCCAGTCGGCCGAAGGGCGGATAGCCCGCGCGGCGGCGCAGCTCGATCTCGGCGCGGTACAGGGCCTCGTAGTCGTGGCGGGCGGCGGCCTGCACGGCGTAGTGCCGCGGCGAGTAGGTCTGGATGATCACCCGCCCGGGCCGCTCTCCCCGACCGGCGCGTCCGGCTACCTGGGCCAGCACCTGGAACGCCCGCTCACCGGCGCGGAAGTCCGGCCGGTGGAGGGCCACGTCGGCGTTCACCACTCCTACCAGGGTCACACGCGGCAGGTCCAGCCCCTTGGCGATCATCTGCGTGCCCACCAGCACGTCGGCTTCGCGTCGAGCGAAGGCACCCAGCAGCGCCTCGTGGTCCGCACCGGAGCGGGCGGTATCGCGGTCCCAGCGCAGCACGCGGGCGCCGGGGAATCGCCCTCGCACCTCTTCTTCCACGCGCTGGGTGCCCAGGCCCAGGTAACGGATGCGCGTGCCGCCGCAGCGCGGGCACTGCGCCGGTACGCGCCGCTGGCGGTTACAGTGGTGACAGCGCAACCGCTCCGCGCCAGCGTGATAGGTAAACGGCACCAGACAGCCGCCACATCGGGGCACATGGCCGCAGTCGCGGCAGAGAAGGAAGCTTGCGCTGCCCCGCCGGTTGAGGAACAGAATGGCCTGCTCGCCGCGGTGCAGCGTCTGCGCCAGCGCCTCCTCAAGGGCCCGCGAGAAGATGCCGTGGTGGCCGGCCCGCAGCTCCGCGGCCAGGTCCACCACGGTCACCGACGGCAGTCCGGGCCCGGGCACGCCCTCCGACGCCGGTGCAGCGCCGCCGATCGGTCGGCACAGGGATGCGGGCGCCGGCGTCGCCTCCCGTGCCGGCTCATGGTCGGCGTCATCCACCGTGGCCATATCGCCCCCGCCGACCCGCTCCGGCAGGCGCAACAGGTGGTAGCGCCCCTGCTCGGCGCGCCAGTAACTCACCACGTCCGGCGTAGCGCTGCCCAGCACCACCACGGCGCCGGTGAGGGCGGCCAGCTTGAGCGCCACGTCGCGGGCGTGGTAGCGGGGCGCCGGGTCCTGCTGCTTATAGCTCCACTCATGCTCCTCGTCGACCACGATGAGGCCCAGGTCCGGCTGTGGCAGAAACAGCGCGCTGCGGGCACCGACGACGACCGTGGCCCGGCCGGCGCGCACCTCGTGCCACTGGCGGTAGCGCTGGCTCGCGCTCAAGCCGGAGTGCGACACCGCCACCTCGCCGGGAAAGCGGGTGGCGAACCGCGCCACGGTCTGCGGCGTGAGCGCGATCTCCGGCACCAGCACCACGGCCCGCCGACCCCGCGCCCGCGCCGCCGCCACGGCCGCCAGGTACACCTCGGTCTTGCCGGAGCCGGTCACGCCGAAAAGCAGGAAGGCGGCGGGGCCGCCCCGCTCCATGGCGGCGGTGATGGCCGCCACCGCCTCTGCCTGGGCGGGAGTCAGGGTCGGCGGCGGCGTGGCCGGAGGCAGGGGCAAGGGCCCCACCGGTGCGGGGGGCGGCAGCGTGAGGCGACGGCGCGCCAGGCCGGCCGCCACCAGCCGCTCCGCGGCCGCGTCGGCGCCGCCGCCGAAGGCGCGCCGCAG
>JBHOQW010000134.1:0-3106 GCA_042408665.1 Dehalococcoidia bacterium | reverse complement strand
CATCACCTCGATCAGCCGCCGGATGGACGTGGTCAGCCGGCCGGCCTCATCGCGGTGGCGGCCTAGGGCCGTCTCCAGCTCGGCCAGCGACTGCGCGGCTTCGCGGTTGGCCGCGTCGACGCATGCCTGGAGGATGGCTGGGTGGTTGCCCAGGTCGGCCATGGCTTGCTTGATCAGCGCCTCGAACTCGCGCACCGGCAACATCTTGACCGGGCAGGTCGTCTGGCTGCCATCCTTGGTGTAGTCGACGCAGGCGTAGTAGAGGTACGGCGTGCCGTCCTTCGTCTTCTTGCCGGAACGGTAGGGCGTCATCGCCCGGCCGCAGGCGCCGCAGCGTAGGATGCCCTTGAGCAGGTGGATGTGGGGGTCGGTGTAGTAGAGGCCGGTGTCATCCTCACGGCCGTTGCCGATAGCTTTGTTGGCCTCTTCCCAGGTCTCCTCGTCGACGATCGCCTCGTGCTTGCCAGGATAGAGCGTCCCGCCGTAGCGAACGAACCCCTTGTACACGGGATTACGGATGATGGCCGCGACCATGTCCTCGTCGAAGCGCTGGCCGCCGACCGCCTGCTGCGAGCCGTCGCGGCGGGTGCGCACGCGCACCCGCGTGCGGTACCCGCGCGCGTTGGCCTCGTTGGCGACGGCGCAGGTGGAGCGGGTCTCGATCACGCGCCGATAGACGAACTGGATGATCGCGACCTCCTGCGGGTTGGGCCGCAGCGTCTGCGTGTCTTTGACGTAGTCGTAGCCAAGGGGCGTATGCCCGCCGTTCCACAGGCCCTTCTCGGCCCGGCCGGCCATCTTGCTCATCGTCCGCTCGCGGGCCAGCTCCCGCTCGAACTGGGCGAAGCTGAGCAGGATGTTCAGGATCAGCATGCCCATGGAGTCGGACGTGTCGAAGTGCTGGGTGGCCGAGACGAAGGTAACGTTGTGGGCCTTGAGCACCTACCATAGGTCGTAGAAGTCCTTGAGCGAGCGGGAGATGCGGTCGATCTTGTAGGTGACGATGGCGTCGAGCTTCCCGGCGCGCACGTCCGCCATCAGCTCCTGGATGCCTGGCCGCTCGAAGTCCTTGCCGGAGTAGCCGGCGTCCTCGTAGACGCCGGCTACCTTCCAGCCCTTCTCGGTGTGGATGTCGATGTAGTTGCGGCAGATCTCTTCCTGGCGCTTGAGCGAGCTATACTCGCTCAGCGCCTGCTCGTCGGTCGAGACCCGAGTGTAGATCGCGCATCTCATGGGGCCTCCTCCCGCTGTTCCATCCGGCGTCGGTGCACGTCGCCAGTATACTTGTACGTCACCCGAACCTCAAGTACAATGTGAGCTATGGGAGACGTTGATCTGCCTGCGCGAGCACGCGCGGCCCCTCGGCCCGATCGCCTGCGCCTGTTCGAGCTCGCCTCGGAGCAGGGCGGCTACTTCACCGCCGAGCAGGCGCGGGCGATCGGCTACAGCTTCGCCCTGCTCTCCCACCACGTGAAGCGCGGTCGGTTCCTTCGCGTCCGGCGCGGCCTCTACCGCCTCCGCGAGTACCCCTCGTCCCCGCGCGAGGACGTGCTCGCCGCCTGGCTCGCCGTTGGGAGGGACGTAGCGGTCGTCTGCCACGAGAGTGCCCTTGATCTGCTCGACCTGAGCGACATGATGCCGGACGCCGTCCATCTCACGGTGCCCCGCGCCCGGCGCCATCTCCCGACGCTCCCCGGCGTGAAGATTCATACCACGGTCAGGCCGCTGAAGCCGAGCGACCTCGCCTACCGCGGCGGCCTAGTCCTCACCTCGGCAACCCGTACCATCCTCGACGCGGCCGAGGCCGGCACGGCGCCGGACCAGGTCGAGTTGGCGGTGCGCCAGGCGGTCGAGCGCGGCCTGGCCAGGCCCGACGGACTCCGCAAGGGCGCCGCCGAACGCGGGCGACGGGTGATGGCACTGATCGAGGGCGCGCTGCGCAAGGTCGCGACGTGAGGTATGCGACCGCCGCCGCGTTCCGCACGGCCTTCGAGCAGCGCCTGCTCGCCACGGCGCGCGGCGCCGGTATCCCGTGGTGCGCCTGCGCAAGCTGGTCGCCTTCAAGCGGCTGCTGGTCGCGGCGCCCGACCGGTGGGTCCCCAAGGGCGCGTTGGCATTCGACGTTCGCCTCGCCGCCCGCTTCCGAATCACGAAGGACCCGGACCTCGGCCGCTGGGACGAGGAGCGGGCGGCCACCGACGATCTGGTCGCGGCGCAGCGGGGCGAGCTGGGCGACGACTTTCGGTTCGATAGTGTGCGGACCGCCAAGATCGACCATCTGCTCGAAGGCGCGGCGGAGCGCTACCACGTCTCGTCATACCTCGCCGGGCGATGGTTCGAGGAGCTCACCGTCGATGTCGGCTTCGGCGATCCGCTGACCGTGGCGCCGGAGCGGCTGCGCGGCCCCGATCTCCCCGGCTTCGCGCAGATCGCGCCCGTCAAGATCCCGACCCCGACGCTTCCGCTCGAGCAGCACGTGGCCAAGCAGGTCCATGCATTCACCCGGAGCTACGCCGACGGCCATGCCAGCACCCGCCCCAAGGACCTCATCGACCTAATCCTCATCGCGTCCCTGTTCCCCTTCCAGGCGGGCCGCTTGCGGCGCGCGCTCCGCGCCGCGTTCGACGCGTGTGGCACCCATCCGCTGCCGACTGTGCTGCCGCCACCCGGCTGGGACCCCGCGTACCGCAAACTGGCGGCCGAGGTTGGGCTGGCGCCCGAGGTGTCGATCGGGGATCGGCACGCCGCGGCCCTCCTCGATCCGCCCACCGGCGGGTCGGTGGTCGACGACGCGCGGCGGGAGCCCAGCCGGCGGACGTGGTCGTCCTGTCCGGGCGGCGACATCCCGCGGAGCCGCTGGTGAGACTGCTGTGGGTCGGCAGGCACCCGGGAGGAGGCGACGCAGCAGCAACGCCATCGGGTCGTCTTGCCCACCCTCGGGCGGTGTCTCCCCGGTACCCACGGCCTGCTGGGCGAGCCAGGTCTCCCAGCAGAACGCCAGCGCGCAGCACACCAGCTCCCAGTGCCGCCAGAGCGCGCGAGGCGACCGCACCATGACCTCCTCCCACCCCAGCTCCCGTGTGACATGCCGGTAGCTCTGGGCCGC
>JBHOQW010000133.1:0-5630 GCA_042408665.1 Dehalococcoidia bacterium | reverse complement strand
GGTGCGCGACCTGGGCAAGCGCCTGGCCGAGCAGGGCATCACGCTCCGGCTCACGGAGGCGGCCAAGCAGGCGCTGGTGCGCGAGGGCTACGACCCGGTGTACGGTGCGCGGCCGCTGCGGCGCGTGATCCAGCGCCAGGTAGAGAACCAGGTGTCCAAGCGCCTGCTTGCGGGCGAGTTCCGCGAAGGCGACACGGTGGTGGTGGACTACACGCCCGACGGCTACGTCTTCACCCGGGAGGCGGCCGGCGTGGCGGCCTGAGGCACGCGCCACACGACAAGCGGGGGACGGTGTGCCGTCCCCCGCTTGTGTTGTCTGTACGCCGGTCGTCAGCCCTCGTCGGGGAGCGGGGGCAACATGCGGCTGCTGTGTACCACGGCGATGATCTGGACGCGGTCTCTTCCCGATTGCAGGCGGTAGATCAGTCGATAAGGTGGCACAAGCACCTCTCGGAGGTATGGATCGGTGTATTCGGGGACTATCCGCCCACTCTCCGGGAACCTGGCCAGTTGTGCCGCCTGGGCACGAAGTCGCTCTACCATTGCGGCGGCGGCCGATGGCGAGTCTTGGGCGATAAATCGATAGATATCACGGACCTGCTCTTGTGCCGGCCGCGTCCAGCTTACTTGAGCCATTCCTCACTCAGTTGTTCGAACTCCTCCTGTGATACCTCATCGCCGGCGTCGGCGGCAGCGATTCCCCGTTCAATCTGACGCCGAACGTAGAGCGTGTAGATAAACTTGTCGACGTCGAGCTCCTCGGGCTCGTCGCGCAGCAGGTCCAGGATCTCGCTCTTCTTCATCGGAGCGTTCCTTTCCAACCAGGGGTCATACGCCGCTACGGCACACTCGCATCGTAGCCGCACCGTGCGGCCCCGGCCAGGCCCATCGGGTCACCGCCGATGGGCGCACAGCGGATACCCGCTGCCGGCCATCTCGGCGCGAGCGGCCCGGCGGCAGCGGCTACAGGTGGTCCGCCACCCAGTCGGTGATGTAGTCGATAGCCAGGGAGCGGTTGTCGAGCTGGCAGTGCTGGGTGCCGCCCTCCGCGGCGGTGAACACCTTCAGCTCCTTGACCGCCGTGCCGGTGGCCGCCTGAAAGGCGCGCTCGGCGTCGGCCAGCGGGATCTGGCGGTCCTCGGCGCCGTGCACGATGAGCAGCGGGCAGCGGATGCGGGGCATCACCTCGGCCAGGGTGAAGGCGCGCGCCTTTTCCAGCGCCGCCTTGAACCCCTCCGCGCCCATCACCCAGGCAAGCTGAAAGGCCGGGACGGAGACCGGCGAATCGGGGCGCAGGTGGCGCCGTCGCTCCCAGGTGGCGCCGTAGTCCCAGATGGCGCCCCAGGCCACGCAGCAGCGCAGGCGCGGCTCGAAGGCCGCCGCGCGCGGGGCGTAGTAGCCGCCCAGGCTCACCCCCATCACGCCGATGCGGTCGGCACGCACGTCGGCGCGGCCCTGCAGGTAGTCCACGCAGGCGGCGACGGGCACCTCGTAGTCGTAGCGGGTGGGCACGCCGTGTAGGCGCAGCATCTCGCCCACACCGGGCGTGTCCACGAACAGGCAGTGCACTCCCCGGCGGGCGAAGGCGTCGCGCAGCACCAGCCACATCACTTCCTTGCAGATGTCGAAACCATCCACGTAGATCATGGTCGGCGCCGGGCCGCCCGTCTGCGCCGGCAGGAACAGCGCCGGCATGCTCGTGCCCTCGTAGGGCACCTCCACCCGCTCCAGGGGCACGCCGCTCAGCTCCACCCCGCGGTTGAAGTCCGCCAGGAACTCCTTGTACCCCTCCAGCTTGCGCGGGGAGCCGGGCGGTACCTGCCGCTCACCCACGAAGCGGTAGGCGGCGGCGCGCAGGTACTTGCCGCCCGCGCTCAGGCGGTGGCCGGCGGCCTCATCCCGCCGCGCCAAGCCGGCTACTCGGTCGGCCATCCGCCGCCAGGCCGCCTCCCACGCCTCGGCGTCCCCGCTGGCGGCGTACGGTTGCAGCGCGCGCACCACCTCGTCCACCTCACCGATCTCGCCGCCGCAGCCCAAGGCCAGGTTGGCGCTGGTGGACCAGGTGTAGTTGGTGGGGAACGGCTCGTACATCGCGGCCTCCTCAACATCGGCAGGAACGGCCCATGATGGGCGCGGGTGGGGTGCGGCGTCAATCACCGGCGACGTTTGCGGCAGAGGCCGCCATCTGGGATAACGGAGCAGCAGGAGTACCGACCCCGGCTCCGCCGGGGCGCGAGAGGAACCCGTGTTATGCCCAACGCTGAATTCGTCCGCGTGGACGTGACCGACCACATCGCCACCGTGACCATCGACCGGCCACCGGTGAACGCCATGAACCGGCAGCTCTACCACGAGATCGCCGAGACCTTCCGCTCCTTCGAGACCAACCGCGACGTACATGTGGCCGTGCTCGCCTCCGCCTCGGAGCGGGCGTTTTTGGCCGGGGCCGACCTGCGCGAGCGGTTCGAGGGCGCAACGCGGGAGGTGGTGCTGGACGCCGGCAAGGCGGCGCGCGACTGCTTCTGGGCGATCTACGACTGCGCAGTGCCGGTGATCGCGGCCGTGAACGGCCCGGCCTTGGGCGCCGGGCTGGCGGTGGTGGCCTGCTGCGACGTGATCATCGCCAGCGAGCGGGCGGTGTTTGGGCTGCCGGAGATCAACGTGGGGCTGCTGGGCGGCGGTTCGCACCTGCTGCGCATGGTGGGGCCGTATCGCATGCGCCAGGCCTTCTACACCGGTGAGCGTATGCCGGCGGAGGAGCTGTACCGCCTGGGCGCGGTGGCGAAGGTGGTACCGCACGAGGCGCTCCTGGATGAGGCGCGGGCGCTGGCCGCCGAGATCGCCGCCAAGAGCCCGATCGCCGTGCGCCTGGCCAAGGAGGCGCTCAACCGGGTGGAGTACCTGCCCCTCAAGGAGGCCTACCGCACCGAGCAGGATTACACCGCCCGCCTGCGCAATTTCGAAGACTCGGCCGAGGCAGCGCGCGCTTTTCTGGAGAAGCGCCCACCCCGCTTCCAGTGGCGCTAAGGGGTGCCCGCGAGGAAGGCGACGACGCTTGGCTCTCGCCGTTGACGAGGGGGGTCTGGCGGGGTCGGCCCTCACCCCTGCCCCCTCTCCCTCTTGACGAGGGCGAGGGGGGAGACGGAAAACCCTCTCCCGCGTGCGGGAGAGGGTGGCCGAGCGGCACGAGGCCGGGTGAGGGCCGGAGCCCCACGCGGCACGCAGCGCTCAGCGCTGCCACAGGGCGAAGGCGCTCACCGAGCGCTCACCGGTGAGCGTCTCGGTCCACAGCTCGCACTCCACCAGGCGCCGCTCCCCCTCCGCGACCACGCGGGTCACCACCCCACGCACGGTGAGCGGGTCGCCGGTGCGGTCCGGGCGGCGGTGGACGCAGCGCACGGCGCGCACGCTTCCCCCCGGCCCGGCGAGCGCCAGCAGGTAGCGGGTGAGGAGCGCCAGCTTGAGCGGGCCGGGGACGATCGTCCCCGGCAGCCCCGCGCGCCGCGCCGCCGCGGGGTCGTAGAAGATGGGCACGAAGTTCCAGGTGAGGCCGCAGTAGCGCACCACCTGGTCCAGCGTGGGGCGCAGCACCGCCGGCGGCAGGGGCGCGCCCTCGACCAGCGTGGGAGCCACGGGCGCCGCCGGCCAGGGCTCGGATGCGGCGCCGTCCGCGGCCGGTTCCGGGACGGGGGACGTCCCGCCATCCGGCGGCGCAGCCGGCGTGCGGTAGCGGATCATACTCTGCCCCATCTCGGCAACGGGCGCACCGGCCGCATCCGTGAGCGTCCAGGCGGCGCGCAGGACCAGCACGTGGCCGAACCGGCCGCCGAAGCGCTCGTGCGCCGCCACCAACCGCCCGCTCATCCGCAGCCGCTCGCCCACGCGCAGCGGCCGGTGCAGGGTCCACTCGTCGCCCGTGACGAGCGATTCCGGCGCCGCGGGCAGGTCCGGCGCGGGGATGGCCGTCTCAAACGCCAAGAGCACGTAGGGCGGGGCCGTGTCGCCCTGTGGGCTGGGATCGGCCAGCGTCTCCCGCACGCGGCGCACCGTCTCCGGCGTCACGGCTACCTCGCGCGGCGGCGTCTCCCGGCCCACCAGCGCCAGCAGCTCCGGGGTGATCGGGCTTTCCTCAGTGCCCATGCCGCCCCGCTCCTAGCCTGCCGCCACCGTCTCCATGAAGCGCAGCATCTGCCCGCGCACGTCGCCGCCGGCGAAGACGAGGTTGACGTGGCGCACGCCGGCGGCGGCGAAGGCGGCCAGCCGATCGCGCCATTGCGCCGGCGTGCCGTAGATCGTGTAGCGCTCGAAGCGCGCGAAGGGGACGTGGTACATGCGCTCGATGGCGGGGGCGATGATGGCGCGTGCCCGGGCCTCGTCATCGGCCAGGGCGCACCAGACCTGGAGGGCGGGGGTGAGCGCGTCCGGGTCGCGGCCGGCGGCGGCGGCGTGGGCGCGCACCGCGGCCCAACACTCGGCGAAGCGCTCCGGCGTGACCACGAAGGCCAGCCAGCCGTCGCCCAGCGTGCCGGCGCGACGCAGGGCGGCCGGCGCCCGCCCGCCGACCCAGATCGGCGGCCCACCGGGCGTGCGCGGCGGCAGGTCGAACCGCACCTCTTGCAGGGTGACGAAGCGCCCGGTATAGGTGACGGGGTCGCGGGCGGCCCACAGGATGCGGCAGACGCGGATCGTCTCGTCCAGGCGCGCGCCGCGCTCGTGCAGGGGTACGCCCACGGCGGCGAACTCGCCCGGGTTCTCACCGCCCACACCCACGCCCAGGATGAAGCGGCCCTCGGCCAGGTGGTCGAGCGTGGCCGCCTGCTTGGCCACCACCACGGCAGGGCGGAGGGCGGCCAGCATGACGGCCGTGCCCAGGCGCACGCGACTAGTGCGGGCGGCGATGGCGCCCAGCAGGGCGATGGGGTCCGGGCTGGGCACGTACCAGAGCACGTGATCCCCCACCCAGACGGAGTCGAAGCCCAGCGCCTCGGCCAGTTCCACCGTGCCGAGCAGGTCGCCGGACTCGTCATGGCCGGGGATCACACCGAAGGTGAGCGGGAGGCTGGCCATGGCACCATTATGGGCGCCGCCCGCCGCACGCGCAGCATCGGTCTGGGCTATGCCAACCTGTGGGGGGAGGCCGGCATCGGCCTCCCCCCACGGTCGTGTCAGGCTGCCGGCGCGGGGATCGCGCCGAGCTGCTGGAGGAGGCCCAGGGCGTCGAACAGGACGTAGGTCTCCACCACGTGGCCATCGACCACCCGGCTCACGCTCACGGCGTCGATGGCCGCCCGCCGACCGGTGGGCGCCAGGCCCTGAAAGTCCCCCTGGTGGGTGCCGCGCGCCGTTATGCGCGTGACGACCCGCGCACCCTCCGCGACCTGCTCCTCGATCTCGTGGCGCAGGTCGGGGAAGGCGCGGTAGAAGGCGGCGGCGAACTCGTAGAACCCCTCGCGGTTGAGCGGGCCGGGCGCCCCGGCCATGTGAAAGCGATAGTCCGGCGCAATCAGTTGATCGAGGGTGGCGCGATCGCCCGTGTCTAGGGCGGCGAAGTAACGGCGGATCACGGCCTTCGGCTCATCGGCAGACACCTGATACCTCCTACTGTGGTGCGCGGAACGGATCGATACCTC
>JBHOQW010000130.1:0-1009 GCA_042408665.1 Dehalococcoidia bacterium | reverse complement strand
CCGCCGCTGATCACGTCCAGCATGGCCGCCTGCTCGGCCAGGCGCACCGGGTGCCACCAGGGCACGATATTGGCCATCTGGCCGAAACGGATGCGCCGGGTCTGGGCGGCGATGGCCGCCTCCACCAGCAGCGGGTTGGGGCGGAACTCCGGCCCCTCCGGCATGAAGTGGTGCTCGGTCATGAACCAGTAGTCAAACCCCAGCCGCTCGGCCAGAATGCCCTGGCGAACCTGGCCGATCAGCACCCGCTGGTAGCTCTCGTGCACCTCCTCCAGGCTGCCGTCGTTGACCACCACCCCGTCGGGCGTGGTGACGGCCTTGAGGTCCGATGCGCCGTTGTGGAAGACACCCAGCTCGATGGTCACGGCACGTTCCTCCTCACGGGAGCATGGCGCCCCGGCGTGCCGGGGCATGGTCCTAGTCGATGGCCTGCGGGGCGTGCGGGTTCTCGGCCCAGTCCTCCGGGTCGTGGCTGATCCAGATGCGTGCGCCGAGCGAGTCGCGCAGGGCGCGTAGCTTGTAGATGGACAGCGCCGCCTGGCGCGTGTCCACGTTGAACGGCATCGGGTTGACGACCTCGATCCCCTCGCGCAGGTGGGCGGCATCCCCGGCCAGGATCACGATCTGGTGGCGCAGCCGCACCAGCAGCGAACAGCCGCCCATGGTGTGGCCGGGGGTCTTGAGCAGGATGAGTGAGCCATCGCCGAACAGGTCGTGGTCGTCCGGCAGCTCGAACCAGTCAAAGTTGCGCGTGGGCAAGTAGTCCTCCACCAGGAAGAAGCCGCGCGCGTTGGGCGGCGGCCAGTAGGCGCCCTGGAGCTCGCCGTACATGGTGTAGAAGCGGGCGTGGGGGAACAGGTACAGCCCACCGGCGTGGTCGAAGTGCAGGTGCGAGGGGATGACGATCTTCACGTCCTCCAGCCGGTAGCCCAGGGCGCGGATCTGGGCGTCCACGGTGTGCTCTGGCGCCATTTTGAAGTTGGTGGCCGCGGCCAGCGGCCCGTACACG
>JBHOQW010000128.1:0-35191 GCA_042408665.1 Dehalococcoidia bacterium | reverse complement strand
TTGAGAACCTGCGTGCCTTCCTCATCAAACAGGGCTTTGACCGGGTGGACGCGCTGGTGGCGGACCTGTGCACCGGCTTAGCGGATGTGGAGAGCGCCAAGCCGGGCCGCGAGCTGGCACGGTTGGCGCGGCGCATCCGCGCCAGCGAGTCGCTGCGCGCGTTGTTTGCCGCCGGCAGTCCAGAAGAGGTGCTGGCCCGCCTGCGCGCGGCCGGGGACGCCGAGACGGTTGGCTTCGCCCGCCTGTTCGACGACTTCCTGCGCCGCTACGGCTACCGCGGCGTGCGCGAATTGGGTCTGACCACGCACGTGTGGGCCATGCGACCGGAGGCGGTGATCGGGCTGCTTCAGTCCTACGCCGCCCAGGAGGGTCTGGACGCCGAAGCGGCGCTGCAGGAGCAGGTGCGCCGCCGCCAGCAGGCGACGGCGATGGTGGAGGCGCGCCTGGGGCCGGTAGCCCGCCGCCGCTTCCGCGCCCTACTGCGGGCCGCTCATCAGGGTATCGAGGGGCGGGAGCTGGCCAAGTCCCAGTGGGCGCGCTCCACCCATGCCATCCGCCTGCTGGTGCGCGAGGCCGCGCGTCGCCTGCACGCCCGCGGCGTGCTCGCCGACCCGGAGGACGTGTTCTTCCTGCGCCTGCTGGAGCTGCGCGACGCGATGGCCGGGCGACCGGCGCCGGACCTGGCGGTGCGCATCGCCGCCCGGCGTGAGGAGTGGCGGCGCTGCCACGAGATCGAGACCGACGAGCGGTTCACGGGCCGGCCCGTGCCGCGCCTCAAGCGGCCGGTGGTGGAGCAGCCGGAGTCGACCGGCGCGGCCAGCGGCGTGCTCAAGGGCATCCCGGTGAGCCCGGGGCGGGTGACGGCTCGGGCACGGGTGGTGCGCGAGCTGCGCGACGACGTGGAGCTGGAGCCGGGCGAGGTCCTGGTCTGCCCCTTCACCGACGCCGCTTGGACGCCGCTCTTCTTCAACGCGGCGGCGGTGGTGATGGACTTGGGCGGGCCGCTGTCCCATGGCTCCACCGTGGCGCGCGAGTACGGCCTGCCGGCGGTGGTCAACGTCAAGACCGGCACGCAGGTGATCCGCGACGGGCAGACGATCACGGTGGACGGTTCCACCGGTGAGGTGCTCCTGCACGATTGACGCCGATGCCGGGGAGGGGAGAGGGACCACCCGTGACTGGCTCTTGCCCGCTGTATCGGTGATAATAAAGCACCACGCCGGGTGGGCGCGGCATCGCCCGCCCGGCCCCCCTGCGGAGATACCGCACATGGCAGAGCGGAACAGGCCGGAGGTGACCGCAACCGCCCGGAGCCGCCAACCGGCTCGGGCGGGGGCGATTACGGTCGTCCGCCGCCGTGCATGGCGCTGAGCGGGCGCGTGCACGCCGTAGCGCGTGCCCGCTCGCGCGTCCGGAAGCTCTCATCCATCAACGGTTTCAGCACGCATCGCTGATCCCGCCCTCCCGCGCGTTCGCGCCGTGAGAGACCGTCGCGTGTGGACAGGGTGAAGGGATCGGCTGGACAGGAGCAGTCCATGACCCGCCAGATCCAGTTGTATGACACGACGCTGCGCGACGGCATGCAGATGGAGGGCATGTCCCTCTCCGTCGAGGACAAGCTCCAGGTGGCGCGCAAGCTCGACGAACTGGGCGTGCACTTCATCGAGGGCGGCTTTCCCGGCTCCAACCCGCGCGACGCCGAGTTCTTCGTCCGCGCCCGTCAGATGGAGTTCAAGCACGCCAAGCTGGTGGCGTTCGGCGGCACCCGCCGCGCCGGCGCGGACGTGAAGGGCGACCCCAACATCCGCGCCCTGGTGGACGCCCACACGCCGGTGGTGACGTTCGTGGGCAAGGCCTCGGAGTTCCAGGTGCGCGAGATCCTAGAGACCTCGAACGAGGAAAACCTGGCGATGATCGCGGACTCGATCCGCTACATGAAGTCGCTGGGCAAGACCGTCTTCTTTGACGCCGAGCACTTCTTTGACGGCTTTTTCGACAATCCCCAGTACAGCATCGAGTGCCTCGCCACCGCGCTGCGCGCCGGCGCGGACGGTGTGGTGCTGTGCGACACCAACGGCGGCATGATCACCCAGCGCTTGCTGGACGCCATCGAGGCGGTGCGCGTGCGCCTGGGCGACATCCCCTTCGGCATCCACGTGCACAATGACTGCGGCCTGGCGGTAGCGAACACGCTGGCCGCCGTGGAGGCGGGGGCCATCCAGGTGCAGGGCTGCGTGAACGGATACGGGGAGCGCTGCGGCAACGCCGACATCCTCACCGTGATCGCCAACCTCAAGCTGAAGATGGGGCTGGACGTGGTCACGGACGCACAGCTTGCCCGGTTGACGGACACCGCGCACTTCGTGGCGGAACTGGCCAACCTCAACCCCAACCCGCAGGCGCCGTATGTGGGCGTGAGCGCCTTTGCCCACAAGGCCGGTTACCATGTGGCGGCCATCGTCAAGAACGAGAGCGCCTACCAGCACGTGCCGCCGGAGAAGGTGGGCAACGAGCGGCGGGTGCTGGTCTCGGATCTGTCCGGCCAGCGCAATATCATCGCCAAGATGCGCGAGCAGGGGATCGACATCCCCCTCAGCAGCGAGGAGACGCGGCGGCTCCTGGAGAAGGTTAAGCTGCTAGAGGCGCGCGGCTACCAGTACGACGCGGCCGAGGCCTCGTTCGAGCTCCTGGTGCGCCGCTCGCGGCCGGACTATAAACCGCCGTTTGAACTGGAAGACTTTCTGATCATCGAGCGGCGCCGGCACACGCGCGATGGCCACGACGAGAACGAGATGATGGCCGAGGCGGTGGTCAAGCTGCGCGTGGATGGCGAGGTGATGCACACCGTGGGCGAGGGCAACGGGCCGGTAAACGCCCTGGACATCGCCGTGCGCAAGGCGCTCAGCGCCTTCTACCCGTCGTTGAGCTGCGTGCGTCTGACCGACTACAAGGTGCGCATCCTGGACGGGACCACCGGCACCGCCGCCTCGGTGCGCGTGCTGATCGAGTCCACAGATGGCGTCAACATCTGGCGCACGGTCGGCTCTTCCACGGACGTGATCGAGGCCTCGTGGCTAGCCCTGGCGGACAGTTACGAGTACTGGTTGACCAAGTGGGGCAGCGGCGGCGGTCCCTGAGCGCCGGTGCGCGCGGTTGCCTCGCTGCGTTGAGAGAGGGTCGAGCGTGGATGAGACCCTACCGGTGGTGATCCGCCGGGTCGCGCCCGATGAGGTGCGGCGCCGTGCGGACCAGATCGTGGCGGTATACGCGGCCGCCTTCGGCCCGCCGCCCTACTCGCGCGGGCCGGGACATGCCGCCAGCTTTCGTGAGTCGCTCGCGCGGCACGCCGGCCGTGCTGGCTTCCGCTGTGTCGTGGCGCTGGACGCGCGTGACGCCGTGCTCGGCTTCACCTACGGTTACACCGGTGCTCCCGGCCAGTGGTGGACGGACTGCGTGCGGGCGGGCATGTCCCCCACGCTGGCGGCGCGGTGGATGGACGGGCATTTCGAGCTGGTAGAGCTGGCGGTGCGGCCCGAGGCGCAGGGGCGCGGTATCGGCGCGCGTCTGCACGACACCCTGTTGGCGAGGCTCCCCCATCGCACGGCGCTGCTCTCCACCATCGAGGCGGAGACCCGCGCCTTGCACCTTTACCGCCGCCGCGGCTGGGTGGTGCTGCTCACGCACTTCTTCTTCCCCAACGTGCCGGAGCCGTACCTCATCATGGGCCTGGACCTGGCGGCCCGCCGCGGCTGAGCGGTGCCGTGCCGGAACCGGCTCAGATGACCGCCTCGCCGCGGGGCACGGCCCCGGCCGGCCGTGGCTGCGACCCGTCCTCGGTCGGCGGGCGGCGGCCGGTGGGCAGGAGCACGCGGAACTCGGTGCCCGTCCGTGGGTCGCTGTGAGCAGTGATGGTGCCGCCGTGGGCCAGCACGATCTCGCGGGCGATGGCCAGACCCAGCCCGCCGTGCCGCCCGTCGCGGGTGCGGGCGGGGTCTACCTGGTAGAAGCGCTCGAAGATCCGCGGCAGATGCTCGGGTGGGATGTAGGAGCCGGTGTTGTGCACGCTGATCGCCACCCCGTCCGGCAGCCAGGCGGCGGAGAGGGTGATGCACCCGCCCGGCGGCGTGTGGCGGACGGCGTTGTCGAGCAGGTTGGCCAGCACCTGCTCCAGGCGGTGCTCATCGCCGTAGACCGTGGGCAGGTCCACGGGGATATGCAGGCGCAGCTCCCGCCCCTCGCTGTGTGCCTGCCAGCGCACGCGCTCCGCGGCCGTCTCCAGCAGGGCGGGCACGCGCACCGGCGCACGCTCCAGGCGGAGCTGGCCGGATTCCAGGCGGGTGAGATAGAGCAGGTCCTCCACCAGCCGCCGCATCCGCTCTCCCTCTTCGGAGATCACGCGGGCGGCGTGGGCCGTCTCCTCCGGCGTTGTGGCCAGCCCGTCCAGGAGCGCCTGTGCGTAGCCCTGGATGGAGGTCAGCGGCGTCTTCAGCTCGTGCGCCACGTTGCCGATGAGATCGCGCATCGCCTGGTGCGAGCGGGCCACCTGGTGCGCCATCAGGTTGAAGGTACGTGCCAGCCGGGCGATCTCGTCCCGCCCGTGCACGGGGATGCGCTGGTCGTAGTTGCCCTGGGCCACCGCCTCGGCGGCGCGGGTGACGTCCGTCACCGGCCGGGCGATGGACTGGGAGATGACGAAGGCCACGGCCACCGCCGCCAGCAGGGCGGCGGCCCCGGAGAGGGCCAGGCGCGGCAGCAGGGCGCGCCAGGCGCCGGCGATGTCGCTCTCCGGCACCAGCATGAGCACCGTGTAGTCCTGCTGCTGCACCGATTGCAGCACCGGGCCCACCCGGGGCACGAACACGATCTGCCCCCGCCAGGCCGTCCAGCCGAAGCCGGCGACGTCGCTGCGGCGCATGCTCCCGGCCAAGTGGCTGAGCTCATCCGCCGGCTGGCCGGTGAGGCGGCCGGCCGTGTCGGTCACGACCACGTTGTGGCGGCCGTCGATCAGCACAAAGCGCAGGTCCAGGTCCTCGGCGCGCTGCTGGAGCAGGGCGGCCAGCGCGTCCGGCTGGGCGCGGCGGCCGGCGTATTCCATTACCTCGTTGGCCACCGCGTTCCCGAACAGCCCCAGCCGCTCACGTGCGGCCGCCACTTCGCGCTCGCGCAGCAGGAGGGTGATGCCCAGCGCGGTGAGCAGCACCGTCAGGAACGTCACGAAGGCGAAGGCGGAGGCCAGCTTGGCGCGCAGCGAGGGAAACATCTCAGCCCGCGGTGTTCTGTTTGTGCTCGTCCACCAGCTTGTAGCCGTAGCCCCACACGGTGGCGATGCGCGCGCTGGAGCCGGCGATCTTCTCGCGCAGCCAGGCGATGTGCACGTCCAGGGTGCGGGCGTCGCCGAAGAAGTTTTCGCCCCACACCAGGTTCAGCAGCCGGTCGCGGGCCATCGCCTCACCGGCGTGCTGGGCCAGGGCCACGAGCAGGTCGAACTCCTTGGCGCGGAGCTGCACCGGACGGCCGCCCACCGTCACCTCCCGCCCAGCCAGGTCGATGCGCAGGTCCCCCACCTCGATCACCGGCGGCCGACGGCTGGCCGCCTCCGTGCGCCGCAGCACAGCCTTCACGCGCGCCACCAGTTCGCGCGGGTTGAACGGCTTGGCGACGTAGTCATCCGCACCCAGTTCCAGGCCGACGATGCGGTCCACGTCGTCGCCGCAGGCGGTGAGCATGATCACGGGCACATCCGACTCGCGGCGCAGGGCGCGGAAGGCCTCCAGGCCGTCCATCTCCGGCATCATGATGTCCAGCAGGACCAGGCTGGGCTGGGTGGTCCGGGCCTTCTCCAGCGCCTCTTTGCCGTTGGCGGCCGTCTCCACCGCGAAGCCCTCCTTGCGCAGGTACATGCGCACCAGGTCCACGATGTTCCGCTCATCGTCTACCACGAGGATCGTGCGGCTCATGCGCGACTCCCGGATATGAACCGGTCAGCAGGCGCGTGCCGGAGGACCTCCCCCATGGCAATGAAAACGGCCCGGGACGAGGGTCCCGTTCCCAACCCTCGCCCCGGGCCGCCCACAGGAGGGGCCACCGTCTCGGCACCCCTATCATGGCACGGTGGCGGGCGGGAACGTGCTAAACCGATGCTAAATGAGTTTTAAGGCTTGCCTGCCGCCCAAACCCCTGGCCGGCACCCTGGACCCTGGCGGCGGCGGGCCGCCCGCCGGACGGCGCCTGCGCCGTTCCCAGCGTAGCAGGTTTCCGGCCCGAGCGGGCCGTGCCGGTTCCCTTCTCCGGATGACCGTGCTATGCTCCCGGAACCAGAGCGCGGGGTGGAGGTGGCCGGTGGTGATGACCTTCCCGATCTGCCGCAAGTGCAACGCGGGCGACCTGGTGCCGCTGTCGGATTTCGGCAGCCAGGGAGCGGCGATCTACTTCAAGGCGTGGGCGTGCACCAACCCGGCCTGTGGCTTCAACATCAAGATCCGGAACGGCGACCTCTACATCGACGAGCCGATCACCAACGGGGCGCTGCACGCGGCGCGCGGCCGTTAGCGAGGCGCCGTGGGGCGGGAAGAGGCAGCGCACCGAAGGAGCCGGCCGTTCCTCACGCGGTCCCCGTATCCCCGGGCTCGCGTCGGGGGAGGGGCGAGGGTACCCCGGCCGGACCCAGGCGCGCCAGGCGGTGAAGGGCACGGAGGAACTCATCGCGCTCGCAGTCCAGGCGGGCGGCCAGGGCGTCGATCCCGGCCTCCAGCTCGGCAGCCGGCACGCGCCCGCCGGCGAAGGTGAGCATCACCTTGGGGTGGTGGGTGGGAAGCCGACGCTCGTGCTCGGCTACCAGCTCCTCGCGCACCTTCTCCCCGGGGCGCAGGCCGGTGTAGACGATCGGCACGTCCGTGCCGGGCGCCAGGCCCTTGAGCCGGATCATCTTCTCCGCCAGGTCCAGGATGCGCACCTCCTCGCCCATGTCCAGCATGAAGATCTGGCCCTGACCGGCGAAGGCCGCGGCCTGGATGATGAGGCTGACCGCCTCCGGGATGGTGAGGAAGTAGCGCGTGGCCTCGGGGTGGGTGACGCTCACCGGCACCCCGGCCTGGATCTGCCGCGCGAACAGCGGCACCACGCTGCCGCGGCTGCCGATCACGTTGCCGAACCGCACGGCGCAGAACACCGTGGCGCTGCGCTCCGCCATCGCCAGCACCAGCAGCTCGCCGATGCGCTTGGTGGCGCCGTAGGCCGAGACCGGGTTGACCGCCTTGTCGGTGGTGATGAACACCACCTTGTCCGCCCCGTACGCGGCGGCGGCGCGGAAGACGTGGCGCGTGCCAAGCACGTTCACGCGGAAGGCTTCGTCCGGGTGCTCCTCCATCAGGGCCACGTGCTTGTAGGCGGCGGCGTGGAACACGACCTGCGGCCGCACCGTGCGGAACACCCGCTCCACCTTCTCGGCGTCCGTCACCGAGGCCGGCCACAGGCGCAGGTCCACGTCCGCGCTCTCCCGGCGCAGCTCCTGCGCCAGGTCGTGCAGCCCGGTCTCGTTGTTGTCCAACAGGTGCAGACCGGCGGGCTGGAAGCGGAGCACCTGCCGCGCCAGCTCCGCGCCGATGGAGCCGGCCGCGCCGGTGATCAGGACCACCCGATTGCGCAGGCTCCCCAGGCACTGCGAGTAATCGATCTGCACGGGGTCGCGGCCGAGCAGGTCTTCCACTGTCACCTCGCGCAGGTGACTGACGGTGCGCGGATCCTCCACGATCTCCGGCAGCCCCGGGACCATGCGCACCGGCACACCCGTCACCTGACAGACCGCGAGCAGTTCGCGGATGCGGGCACGCGGCGCCGAGGGGAGGGCCAGCGCCACCACGTCGACCTTGAAGCGGTCCACCAGCTCCGGGATATCCTGTGTGGTGCCGGCCACCGGCACGCCGTGGATGCGTTTGCCCCGTTTGCGGGGGTCGTCGTCGGCGAAGCAGACGGGGCGGTACTCCCAGTCGTGGTGCTGGAGGAACTCGCGCGCCACGAGCTGGCCGGTGTTGCCGGCGCCGACGATGAGTAACCGCTTGGCACCCGGTCGCTTGGGCTGGATGGAGGGATGCACCCGCAGTCGAGGCAGCATCTTCCAGAAGGCCATGGCCATGAAGATGAACCCGCCGGCGATCAGGTTGACGGACAAAGGAATGTCACGCTCGGCGCGCGTGCGGTTGAACAGGGTGATCACCGCCGTCACCAGCAGCACCGCCCGTCCCAGGTTGAGCACATCGCCCATGCCGCCGTACTGCCAAGCGGTGCGGTAGACCCCCATCAGCCAGTTCGCCGCCAGATAGCCCAGCGCGATCAGGGGGATGACGAGGCGGAACGTCGCCAGCGAGTCGGGCGGCACGTCGCCGTCGAAGCGGAGGAGGAGGCCGGCGTAATAGCCGAGGACGATGATGGCGGCATCGATGAACAGATCAAGGCCCAGGCGCAGTAGGCGGCGCAGCCACGGCGGCATGGTGTCGGACCTCGCGGGCAGCACCCACGCCGGACGGAGGGGCTGGGTGCCGCCGGTCGCTTCTCCGGTGCGCCGGCGCCCTGACGACACGAGGAACGGAGGCTACCGGGCGCCGGTGCCGCGCAGGACGGGCAGGGCCGTACGGGCGAGGATGCGCAGATCGAGCCCGTCAGACCGGTGCCGCACGTAGCTCAGATCGTAGGCAATGGTCTGGGCGTAGGTCAAATCGGAGCGGCCGCTGATCTGGGCCAGGCCAGTGATGCCGGGCAGCACGGCGTGACGGGCGTGGTAGGCGGGCGGGTACTGCGCCACCACCTCCGGGATCTCCGGCCGCGGCCCTACCAGGCTCATCTCGCCGCGCAGCACGTTGAGCAGTTGCGGCACTTCGTCAAAGCTGGTGCGGCGCAGCACGGCGCCGGTGCGGGTCAGGCGCGGGTCAGGGCCGGCAGGGGTGAAGACGAAGGTGCGGAAATCGCGCACGGTGTAGTCGGCCGGCGGGGCGTCGTGGCGCATGGTGCGAAACTTGTAGATGGTGAACGGCCGGCCGCCCAGGCCGATCCGCCGCTGGCGGAAGAGTACCGGACCGGGCGACTCCAGGCGGATGAGCAGCGCCAGCAGCGCCAGCAGCGGCCAGACCAGCGACAGCCCCACGGCCGCCACGTAGATGTCCAGCAGGCGGCGGAAGCGGCCGAGCGGCGCGGCCTTGGCCCGCGTCTTCCGATCCCTTACCCCCAGCCCCGCTCCCGCGTGCGGGAGCGGGATGGCCGCGGGCCGGGGTGCGGGCTGGCCAGGGCTGCGGGCCGAGCCCGCACGTGGGGGTGAGGGCTCCGCGTCCACCCCCCCGCCGTGCTCCTGCTCGCGCTCCGCGCCGGCCTCGCTCCACCGCCGCGACATGGCTACCTCCGGTGCGCCCGCGCCACGTCCAGCACCGCCTCGGCCACGCGGTCTACGTCCGCCTCGGACATAGCGGGGTAGAGCGGCAGGGAAATGATGCGCGCGTAGGCGTCCTCCGCCACCGGGAAGTCGCCGCGGCGGAAGCCGAAGCCCTCGCGGTAGTACGGGTGGTAGTGGATGGGGATAAAGTGAACAGAGGCGCCGATGCCGCGCCGGGCCAGCTCCTCGATGAACGCGGCGCGGTCGATGCGCAGCGCCTCCAGGCGTAGGCGGATGACGTACAGGTGCCAGGCGTGCCGCACTTCGGGGCGCACAATGGGCGGCTGCACCGCGTCGCAGGCGCCCAGGTGGGCCGTCAACCGGGCCGCGAGCGCCGCGCGGCGGGCGTTCATCGCCTCTAGGCGGCGGAGCTGCACGAGGCCCAGGGCGGCCTGGAGGTCGCTCATGTTGTATTTGTAGCCGGGCGCCACCACCTCGTAGTACCAGGAGCCACCGTGGGCGTAGCGCTTCCAGGCATCGCGGCTCATACCGTGTAAGGTCATCAGGCGGGCGCGCTTCGCCACCTCCGGCCGGTTGGTGGTGAGCATCCCGCCCTCGGCCGTGGTGAGGTTCTTGGTGGCGTAGAAGCTGAAGGTGGTGGCGTCGCCCAGGGAACCGATCATGCGCCCCCGGTAGGCCGCCCCGACGGCGTGGGCGGCGTCCTCGACCAGGAACAGACGGTGGCGGTGGGCGATGTCAAGCAGGGCATCCATGCGGCAGGGCTGGCCGGCGTAGTGCACGGCCATGATGGCACGGGTGCGCGACGTGATGCGGCGCTCCACCTGCTCGGGGTCGATGTTCAGGTCATCGGGTGAGACGTCGGCCAGCACGGGACGCGCCCCCTGCTGCACGATCACGTTGGCGCAGGCGGCGAAGGTGAGCGGGGTGGTGATCACCTCATCGCCCGGCCCCACGCCGGCGGCGTCCAGCGCCAGGTGCAGCGCGGCGGTGGCCGAGTTGACGGCCACGGCCTCGCGCGCGCCCACGTAGGCGGCAAACTCCTCCTCGAACTGTTTGGTCTTGGGGCCGGTGGTGAGCCAGCCGGAGCGCAGCGTCGCCACCACCGCGGCGATCTCCTCCTCGGTGATGTCCGGCCGGTTATAGGGGAGCGGCGCGGGCGGCCCCGGCTGGTGGGCAACAGCGTCATGCATCATGGCGATCCCGCGGTGTGAGTGGTTCGGCGGCCGGTCGGCGGGCGGTGGCGAGCAGGTGCGTGCGCAGGGGTGGGATACGCTCCAGCAGCTCGGCGAGCAGCCAGGAGTGGGGCGCCACTAGCCGCGCCAGCGGCGGCGCCAGCGTCACGCGCCGTACCTGTAACCGGTAGCCGGGAAACAGCCCCGCCAGCTCCTGCCGCCCGATCCCGCGCGTATCCGGGTTCACCGGGTTGACCGTGAAATCGTACCACAGCAGCACGCCGCCCGGCCGCAGCACGCGCCGCATCTCCGCCGCCACGCGCCGACGCAGGCCATCGTCCAGGATGGAGCTGAAGACGGTGAACTGGGAGACGAGGTCGAACGCGCCGTCGGCGAAGGGCAACTCCTCGGCGCTGCCCAGGCGCACGTCCAGCTCCGGGTGGATGGCGCGGCAGGCCGCCACCGCCTCCGGCAAGAGGTCGATGCCGGCCAGGTGCGTGGGGCGCGCACCCCAGCGCAAGAGGGTGCGCAGCCACCAGCCGCCGCCGCAGCCCACGTCGAGCGTGCGGAGCGCGGCCAGGTCGGTCAGCCCCTCACCGTGCAGCGCCGCCACCAGCTCCCGCTCCAGGGAGAGCAGGCGGAAGAGGTTGGCGCGGTCGAAGACCGTGTAGCGGGCGTCGCGGCCCGCGGCCCGACGGCGGGCGTAGACGGCGCGGATGCGGTCCAACTCGCTCACGGCATCTTCCCTCCCGGCGCGTGGGCTGCACGGGAGCACCCGGGCGCCAAGGCATGCCGGGCGACACGCGCCAGCCCTAGCAACGTGCCCGTCCCGTAGGCGAGGTGCATGGTGGCGAAGGCCAACGGCAATCGCCGCAGCACCGGCCGGGGGACGTCCTCACCGCCGCGTCGTGCCGCGCGGCCGGCGAGCACGGTGGCCAGCGCGGTGGCCAGCGTGTAGGCGCCCAGCACGGTCGCCAGGAGATAACGGGCCGGGCGGCACCAGGGCGCCGCCAGCGCGCTGCCCAGCACGGTGGCCACGAATAGGGCCGGCACGGCTTGGCGCGGCCGCATCTGCGCCGGATGGCGCCACGCCACTTTGGGCTTGTTCAGGCCCCAACGGAACTGCTGTCGCCACAGGGCGCGCAGGGCCGGGCGGGCGTAGTAGCGCACGCGGATGCTGGGCGTCAGCACCAGCCGACCGCCGGCGGCCCGCAGGCGGTAGTTGAACTCGTCGTCCTCCACCCAGGTCATCGACTCATCGAACAGGCCGACGCGTTCGAACACCTCCCGTCGGTAGGCGCCGTAGTTGACGGTATCGACGTCTTGCTCGCGCCGGGCGTAGCGGTAGCGGGCGTCGCCCACGCCGAAGGGCGAGCGCAGGGCGAGGGCGATGGCGCGGGCGATGGGCGTCTCCTGCCCGGCCCACGGGGCGCTTTCGACCACACCGCCTACGGCATCGGCGCCGGTGCGCTGGAGGGCGGCCACGCTCTGGGCGAGGAAGTCCGGCGCCACCTCAGCGCGGGCGCCCAGGATGACGATCACCTCACCACGGGCGTGACGTACCCCCACGTTGAGCCCGGCCGGGGTGGTGCCTGTCGGGTTGGGCAGCACGCGCACGGGTAGGCCCTGCGCGGCGTACGCTCCGGCGATGGCCGGTGAGCCGTCCGTAGATCCGCCGTCGGCCACGATCACCTCAAACCGTTCGCGGGGGTAGGTCTGGCGCGCAAGCGCCTCCAGGCAGCGGGGCAGAAACGGCGCCTCGTCGCGCACCGGCAGCACCACACTGACAAACGGCGGCTTCGGTCCAGAAGGGCTCACGTCCGCGATCGTCGGGCAGCGGGCGCGGGGGCGCAAGGCACACCGATTTCTGACCGGTCCGCCGTTTGTTTCCCGTTCCCGGTCGCTATACTGGTGGCGCACGGCAGCGCCCGCGCGGCGGCCGGTATAATCTGGAAAACGCGCAGCGGTGTGGGTGCCGCAGACGAGGTCAACAGACGATGCCCGTGGAACTGGGCAGCAAGGTGCTGTTCCTGCGCGACGGCAAGGCGATGGAGGGGCGCGTCTTTGCCGTGCGCGAGGGCGCCTGCTGCGTCGAAGGGCCGAGCAACCGTCCCTACTACCTAGAGCGGTGGGAGGTGCTGCTGGTGCTCGGCGTCGATAAGGAATATTTGCGCTGGCTGACGGAACCGCTTGAAGACGACGTCCGCGCGTGAGCGCCGGCTAGCGCGTCAGCTCCGCGTACAGCGCCAGCAGCCGCGTCGCCTCAGCCTCCCACGTGTACCGCGTCTCGATTGCCAGCCGGCCGCGTCTGCCCAGTGATCGCGCCTCATGGGGATGGCTCAGCAGGTGGGCCAGGGCGCGGGCGTGGGCCTCCGGTTCGTCTGGTGGCACGAGCAGGCCGCAGCCCGCACTACGAATGACCGCTGCCAGCACGCCCAGGTCCGAGGCCACCACCGGCAGGCCGGCGGCCATGTACTCCAGCAACTTGAGCGGGATCGCGCGGGCGTTATTGGGGGTGTGCCGGAAGGGGATCCAGCCCACGGCGGCGCCCGCCAACACGTCCGGCACGGTCTCCGCCGGCACGCTGCCGCACAGGCGAGTGGCTGCCTCCTCCTGCCACCGCTCCGGTGTACGCGGCAAGGCCGGGTCCACGCCCGCCCAGTCCACCCGTCCCACTACCCGCACCTCGGCGCCGGGCAGGAGCGCGCGCAGGCGCCGGCCGGCGTGCCACACCGTCTCCAGCCCCCGCTCGCGCGTGAGCAGGCCCGTGTACACCGCGACCGGCGCCGGAAGCTCAGCGCGCGGCCCGCAGGGGAACAGGGACAGCGACGGGTAGTTGTGCACCGCCACCACGCGCCGCGCGCCTCGGGCGCGGAAGCCGGCCGCCATGTGCTCGTTCACGGCCACCACGGCGGCCAGGCGGCGGGCGGCCAGGGTCTCCAGGGCGTGCACGGCCTCCGCGGCGGGCCGGCGCAGAAGCCGCGGCAGCCAGCGGCGCGTGGCGATCTCGTCCCGGTAGTACTCGTGTGCGTCGTACACCACCGGCCGGCCGGTGAGAGCGGCGAGCAGCAGGCCGAGGGGCAGGAGCTCCGGGTCGTGCAGGTGGTAGACGGCGGCGCGCAGGCGCAGCGCCCGCCCGAGCAGGCGCAGCCAAAGCAACGGCCGACCGGCGCGGGAGCGGGGTCGGGGCAGGCCGCGCACACGCACGCCAGCGCGGATCTCGTCGCGATCGTGGGGGGCGAACAGAGTCACGCGGTAGCCGGCCGCCGCCAGCGCCCGCGCCTGTTTGTGGAAGACGCGCGGGTCGAACGGCCGGTGCACGGAAGTCAGGAGAGCGACGGCCGGTGAGCGTGGCGGCTGCACGTCCCTACTGTAGCGGGTGCGGGCGTTGCGGTCCTCTCACCTAGCGGGACGAGGAAGGGCGGTGTGGGGCGCGTCAGTCGATGGCGGCCAGCGTCGCGACCAGCTCCCGGCGCAGGTGCTTGTCCATCGGCTTCTCGTTGTTGGTCTCGCGCAGGAAGCAGCGCAGGCAGACG
The DNA here is from genome assembly GCA_042408665.1 of Dehalococcoidia bacterium. Lineage (GTDB taxonomy): Bacteria > Chloroflexota > Dehalococcoidia > CAUJGQ01 > CAUJGQ01 > CAUJGQ01. The sequence goes on along the minus strand of JBHOQW010000128.1, from coordinate 21,104 downwards.
CAGCGGCCGGTACCGGCCACGATCACCGCGTCGTCCAGCTCGGTCTCAAACGCGCAGAGGATGCAGCGGAGCACCGGGGCTTCTCCTCGGGCCGGGCCGGCCAGATCGTGAATGTGAGCACAAGATATCAAGTATACCGTATGCGGTCAAGCCGGAGGCGAGGTTTGAAACACACATTTACATTTAACGTTCGAGGGCGGCGCGGCGACCGCCGCTCAGGGCGAGGCCGGCCAGCGGCCAGAACAGCGCCATGAGCTGGAGCTGGTAAAGGCTGCCGGCCACCAGGTTGAACAGGAGGAGGCCCATGACGCCCCCGGCCACCGCCGCGGCCAGTAGGGCGCTCCCGGCCGACCCGGCCGAGGCCAGCGCGCGCAGAGCGGCGCGCAGCACTGCGAACCACAGCGCCAGGTAGGCGGCCAGCCCCAGGAGCCCGTAGCGGCCCAGCACCAGCAGGTACTCGTTGTCCACGGTGGCGCCGCCCTCCGCCTTGCTCGGCCCGCTCCCCAGCAGGGGCGAGCGGCGGAAGCGGGCGCCGAGGTCTATCCCGGCGCGGGCCGCCGCGCGCAGGCCGGGGAAGCTGACCGGCACGCTGCCGTCTACCAGCTCAAACCCGTCGGCATGCGCCTCGCCCTGAAAGTCGTCGCTGAGCAGGTAGACGCCGATGAAGTCCACCCGCCGTCCCGCGTCCGGCGTGATGGTGAGGGAGAGCCGTTGCCAGACACCCGGTCGCGTGGGGTCGGCGGCCACACGTGCGTACGGGTCGGCGCGACCGCCGTCCGCGTAGTAGACGTTGGTGTACAGGAAGAGCTCGCCGCGGCTGTCGGGCATGAGCCGCACCCAAACCGTCGCCGTGAGCGGGGTGCCCCCCGGACGGTTTAAAGAGCGCTGCTGGTACACCGCCGCCCGCCGCTGCGGTGTGCCCTGGCTGCCGCGAAAGGCGATGCCGAAACCGCCGAAGAGGGCGGCGCGCGATGTGCGCTCCCAGACGGTGCCCGGCAGGGCGCGGAAGCCGGCTGCTCGGCTGCCCTCGCCCTCCTCCGCGTCCCCGTTCTGCAGGTAGTTGCCCACGTCCCCAATGGCGAACAGCGGGTAGTCCGGGTCGGCGGGGTCCTCCAGCCGTGCGGCCACGGTGAAGCCGCCGGCGCCGCGCTCATAGCGGTACGGGGTGCCGTCCGCGGGATCCGCCGGCAGGGCGTCCAAAAATCCGGGTACAAGGGCGTTGAGCGTCTCGGGCAACGTGCCCGTGGCGGCGCGGAACCGCTCCACGGCCGCCACCAGCCGGCGCGCGTCCTCCTTGCGGTGGGCGTCGCGCGCCCGCGCCTCGGCCGGTGCCGGTGGCAGGCCCGTGCCGCCCAGCGCGGGCGCCGGCGTGCTCTCCTCGTCCTGCCCGCGCCCGCCGAACCAGCCCCGCCAGCGTTCCAGGCGCAGGGCGAGGTCGCTGTCGCTCGTCGGGCTGAAGGCGCCCGCCACGCGCGTGAGGTAGTCCTGCCGGCCGCGTGGCACGATCTCTACCAGCAGCACCGCCGCCAGGAAGGCGACCGCCAGCAGCGCGGTGGCGCGCAGCGCCCGGAACCACATGACCCTCCGGCCGCGCCGGCGGAGGCCCCGACCGAGCGTGAGCAGCCAGAAGGTGACCAGGCCGGCGCCCAGCAAGACCAGCGCGCCGCGCGATCCGCTCAGCACCACGCCCAGTGCCCCCGCCGCCATGGCCGCCACGGCCCAACGGGTTCCCCGCGGCGCCGTCTCTCCATGCACGGCGAGGGCAGCGAGCGCCACCAGCGCCATCAGCGCGCCGAAGTAGTTTGGGTTGGCGGCGAGACCGAAGGCGCGGCCGTCCCGCGCCAGCGCCCGCAGGTGATGGGCCGGCGCCCACCAGGCGGCGACCGCGCGCGCGCCCGGCAGGTCGAGGTACTGCGCCAGCGCCGCCAGGGACGCCACGACGGCGGCGGCGCACAGCGCCGTGAGCGCCGCCCGCCGCGCCGCCGGCCCGATCCCGGCGGTCAGCGCGAAGCGGAACAGCACCCAGTACAGGGCCAGCTTGATCACCTCGAAACCGTCGCGTGGGCTGAGAGGCTCACCCAGCACCAGGGCGGCGTGCAGGATGGACAGCGCCGTCACCGCACACAGGGCCAGCAGGGCCGCGTCTATCGGCCCGAATCCGGCACGCAGGCGCCGGAGCGGTGGCCGGCGGCGCAGCAGCAGGGCGAGCGCGGGCGCGGCCAGCGCCTGCTCCAGGCGCAGGTCGGGCAGGCCGAGGGGCATGGGCAGGGCGGGGGTCACCACCGCGGTGGCCAGAATCGCGGCCAGCAGCAGCCCATCCCGGCCCGGACCGGGCTCGCCGGTGGGGATCGGGCCTCCGGCAGGGCCAGGGCGCGCACGATGGGGGGCGGCCCGCGTCATGGCGTTCCCTCCATCACGGCGGCCAGGCGGCGGCGGATGTCGTCGCGGATGCGTGCCGGGTGGTAGCGGGCGCGCACATGTGCTGCCCCCTCCTCATTGAGAGCGAGGCAGCCGGCCCGGTGGCGGGCTGCCAGGGCGGCCACCCGCGCGCAGGCTTCATCCACCGTGGCGGTCTCGATGACACCGGGGAACGGGTGGTTCCACACCACCCAGCGTCCCCAGGCCAGCGCCTCCTGCACCATGAAGGACAGGCCGTCGTGTGCGGCCAGGCGCAGAAGGACGTGGCCGGCGGCGTAGACCGGCGCCATATCCGTCACCCAGCCCAAGCAGCGCACGTTGGCCGGCGCCGCCAGCCGGTCCACACCCACCACCAGCACCTGCGCCTCCGGCAAGGCCGCCGCCACGCGCCGCACCGCCGCCGCGCCGTAGAACTCCTCGCGGCCGGGGCGCAGGTAGGCGAGCACCGTGAAGCGCTCCGGGAACGGTGGCAGCCGCGCCGGCGCCGTCACCGCGCTGTGCGGCACCCACTCCGCCCGGACGCCGATCTCGGCGAGTTCCTGAACCAGCCAGGGCGCCCCCGCCCAGTGCACGCAGCCGTCGCGGAGCCGTGCCGCCACCGCGCCCCGGGCGGCCACGGTGTGGGCGTGGAGTACGTCGCTTCCCGTCCAGTGCATCACGCAGGGGCGGCCGAGCAGGCGGAGCAGGGCGTGCGGCCGGCTCCAGCGCGCGATCTGACCGCCGAGATGGTAGAGCACACCCGCCCGCCGCGCGCGCCGCAGGGCCCGCAGGGCGGGGATCGGCCGCCAGCCGCGCGTCTCCAGGTAGGTGGCCTGCCAGCCGTCGCCGCTAAGCAGCGCTGCCATGCGGCGGCCGAAGTAGGGCAGGCCGCTTACCGCCACCCGGTACCCGTGCGTCGTGCTCATCCGCGCTCACCCGCGGGGCGATCGGCGGGCCCCACCCGCCGGAAGAGCGGTTCCTCCGCCGGCTCCGGCTCCGCGGCAGCCGGTGAGGGCGGCGTTCCCCGCCGCCGTCGCCAGGCCAGGACGTGCCCGGCGGTGGCGACCGCCTCACGGAGATCGCGCCGGCCGACCAGCAGCAGCTCGCGCCAGGCGATGCCGGTGTCGCGGTGGAAGCGGTCTAGCGCCACGGCGATGCCGGTCGAGTAGCCCAGAGTGGTGGCCAGCGCGCCGCCGGCCAGTCCCAGGGTGGGGATAAGCGCCGGGCCGGTGACGGCCGTCACCGCGAGCGAGACGGCCGCGATGGCCAGCGGCACCCGCGGCCGGCCGAGCTGGTTGGTGTAGTAGGCGGCGAACAGGTTGGCCAGTCCCCAGGCCACGGCGCCGGGAATGAAGAGGCGGAACGGGGCCACCGCGCTGCGGAAGGCATCGCCAAAGAGCAACGAGATGAGCAGCCCGGAGAGGGCCAGCAGCGCCAGGCCAGCCAGCGCCATCAGGGCCAGCGTCATGCGCACGCTGCGGGCCACCAGGCGGGCCGCCTCCGGGCGTGAGGCGGCGCCCACCCGCGACCAGATCGCCACCCCTACCGCCTGGGAGATGAACCACAGCCCTTCCACAAGCTGGACGGCCTTGGAATAGATGCCGACCTGGGCGGTGCCCAGGAACCGCTCCACCATGAGCATGTCCACGCGGTAGTTCAGGTAGGAGACCAGGTTGGCCAGCCCGCTCACGGCGCTGAACGTCACCAGCGCGCCCATCGACGCCAAGGTCACGCTGCCCAGGGGCAGGGGCGTCCACACCGTCCGACCGCGCCACCACAGCCAGCCGATGACGGCGTACTGCGCCACCAGCCAGGCGAGCATGGCCGCCGCCACCGAGCCGCGGAAGAGCAGGAGGGCCGGCGCCATGCACAGTAACGTGAGCAGCGAGGGGGCGACGATGGCGTAGCTGTAGTTGTGGTGGTCGTCGGCGCCGAGAAACGCCCAGGTGAGCGCCTGTGCCACAAGCAGCGCTGGCTGCGCCGCGCCCACGTACACCAGCCACGGCGGCGGCCGGCCGGTGAGCAGGCCGGCCAGCCAGTAGGCGAGCAGCGCCAGCGCGAGGGCGCCGGTGCCGATGAGCAGCGCCAGCGCGGCCACGTTGGCCACCACCTCCGGCACGGGCCGGCGCAGGTGCGAGATCCAGCGGCCGGCGGCGGTGCCCAGGCCGCCGAGCAGGGCCACGCCAATGGCGCTGTACAGCGTCACCAGGGCGTACACACCGCTGCCCTCCGGGCCGAGCAGGCGCGCCGTCAGCACGCTGATCAGCAGCAGGAACACCACGGTCAGCGAGCGGACGGCGATGTTGCGCAGCGAGTTGACGGCGATGCTCATGTGGGCACCGGGGATCGCGCGAAGTCCCCGTCCTCGGCCTGGTCCCGGCTCTGCCGGGGTGACCCCGGTCGAAGGGGCCTGCTAGACGTAGTGTCGCACACTCCCGGCCCGGCCAGTCACACGCTCCCCTCCGGGCCGTCCGGCTCATCCTCCGGGGCGAGCACGGTAAGGCCGCTCACGGCACCGATGGCGGTCCAGATCAGGAACAAGAGGGCGCCGGCGATCACATCCTGACGCGGCTGGGTGAAGACCTGATGGTCGACCATCGTCTTCACCATCGCCAGACCGACGAGCGCGCCCGCCCCCGTGCCGAGGAGCGTGGCCGGCCACGGCCGCAGGCGCAGGGCGCGCAGCCATGCGTGGAGGGCGGCAAGGCGATGGCGGATGCGTCCCCTCATGTGGTGTGTCTCGCGCCGTTCAGCGCGGGCCGAAGCGGTCCAGCGCCGGGTTGAGGGTCTCTTCGACCTTGAGCCCTTGTTTGCTGTCGTAATCCATCGTCCAGGTGGTGTAGCCGCGCTTGCGGTAGACGCGCACCTGCCCCTCGGTGAGCAGCCACACGTAGGCGCGGTTGCGGTCATCTACCGCCTCGGTGATGTCGGTGAGTGGGCCGACCACGCGTGGATTCCACTCCTCGCGGAAGCGCAGCGTCACCCGGTCGTGGAACAGCTCGGCAAAGATCGGGTAGTAATAGCCGAGGGTGATGACGGCGTGGTCCGGCAGCGGGTAGCGCCGCACCTCCTCCATGATGCGCATGCGCTGCACGCGGAGCTCCCGATCGACCAGCACGCGGCCCTGCTCCGGCCGCAGGTACCAGATCGCCCGGGGGTCGCTCCAGCCCACCGGGTGGGCGGTGTACACGTCCACGAAGCCGCCGGCCACGATCACCGCGCAGGCAGCCACCAGGGCCGGGCGGCGCAACAGCCGGGCCATCACCAGGTACGCGAACGGCACGGCCGGGATGAGGTAGGCCTCCTCCAGCGGCAGGCGCACGAACACGGCGGTGATCACCAGCACGGCCGCCAGCCAGGCGGCGAAATGCCCATCGCGGCGGATGAGGCGCGGCAGCCGACGCAGCTGCGGCAGGGAGAGGAGGGCGATGAGCGCCAGGCCGCCGCTGGTGAGCAGGCTGCCAGCCTCCACGCCCAGGGTGCGCGCGAACTCCCCCCATGTTGGCCGCCAGTCGGCGAAACCGAACATGTACGTGCCGTAGCGGGTCCACTCCGGCGCGAACACAATGGCCGCCGCGGTCAGCGCGGCCACGGTGAGTCGCCCTGCCGCGCCGAAGGCCCGCTCGCGCAGCAGGATAAGCAGGAACGGGCCCAGGAAGGCGAGGGAGACCAGGCGAAAGCCGGCAGCCACGCCCAGGGCGACGCCTGCCAGGGCGGGGCGGCGATGCAGGAGCAGCAGGTAGGCGGCCAGTACACCGGTCTGCGCCCACAGGTAGTCCATGGTCACGGTGCTGTTGATCCACAGCAGGGGCGTGAAGGCGAAGGTGAGGGTGAGCAACCCCTTGGGCTCCACCGCGCAGCGCCGGAGGATGGCGGCGAAGAGGAACACGCCGGCCAACGAGACGAGCATGGTGGCCGTGTTGGTGGCCAGCCAGCCGCCGCCGATGAGCAGCGCGGCGCTCAGCTCGTGCAGCGGGTAACCGGGCAGGCGGGAGGGCAGGTACTCGTGGTGGGCCCACAGCCAGCGGGCGGTGATCGCCACCCGCCAGGCATCGGAGTCGGCGCCGTAGCCCAGGTTGAGCATGGGCGCGCGTGTGAGGACGAACAACAGCGCCAACACGACGGCCGGCCGGGAGCGGGTAAAGTCCAGGGCCGCGAGCCGGCCCAGGAGATGACGCACCTGGGCGGGCAGGGCCTCACGCGCGGCCGGGGGCGCCACCGGGGGCCGGGGCAGGATCTGCACGGTCTCGTTCTCACCTCGGCGCGCCCCGGCCAAGCGCGGCCGGGCGGGGATGCCGGGCTCGCCCCTGATTGTAGGCGGGGGGCGGGGGGCGGGCAATCACCGGGTGCCCGATACGAGGGCGTTAGGGCAACGATGTCAGCTCCGCCCGTTCCCAGCCGGGGCCGACCGGGTCGGCGCGGAAGAGGGCGTAGCCGCGGGCGCGGAAGCGGGCCAACACCTGCGGCGTCGAGACCGCCAGGTACACCACGTCGCGCGCCGGGTCGGTGAGCGAACCGTTATCGGAAAGCATGCTGATCGCACGTCGGTCGCGCTCCACGATGGCGTAGCGCAGCCGGGACCAGTTGAGCACGGCCACGTCCGGGAAGGCGCCCATCGTCAGCACCACGCTGTGCTCCGGCACGGGCGCCGCCGGGATGGCGCGGGCATAGCGGGCCCAGCGCCGCCGCGCGATCTGGTCGGAGGGGAGACCGGCCACCCGCCAGGAGGGGCGCACGGTCTGGACGGCGATGCGCGGGTCAAAATTGTGCAGTTGCTGGATGTCGAGGTCAACGAAGCCGGCCAGCAGGATCATGGCGAGCACGGTGGCGAACAGCGTCCGTCGTAGGGTAACGGCCAGCAGCAGGAAGCCGAAGGGATAGACCGGTACCAGGTAGCCCAGGTCCACCGGTAGGCGGAGGAAGGCGGCCGTCCACAGCGCCACGGCCAGCAGCCAGGCCAGCAAGTGCGGATCGCGCGCCGCCGCGGCCGGGAGCGCCAGCACCCGCCGCCAGGAGAGAGCCAGCGCTGCCAGCACGGCCAGCGCGCCGGTGGCCCCCAGCGCCCACTGGCCGACGACCCGGATCACCCCGTCCGGCGAGACGCGGCTGTCGGCGTAGTCCAGAAAGCGAAAGCGGTAGGGGATCGCCACCGGCAGGTAGGCGACGAAGGCCGTGATCAGCGCCGTGGCAGCCAGATGAACCGCTTCGCGCCGCTGGCCCTGCCAGAGCAGGAGCAGCAAGAGCGGGAGCAGGAACAGGGCCGAGGTGATGCGGAATCCCACTGCCAGGCCCACGAGCAGCCCGGCGGCGCGCGGGCGCCCCTGCACGGCCAGCAGGTACGCGGCCAGCAGCGCTGTCAGCGCCCAGTGATAGTCCAGCGTGCTGGTGCTGGTGACGATGAGGTACGGCGTGAAGGCGAAGCCCAGCACCGCCAGGCCCGACGCCGGCACCCGCAGCCGGCGCGTCAGCCGCGCGAACACGAGCACACCGGCCAGCGCCGCCAGCGCCGTGGCCAGGTTGGTGACCAAGGGACCGCCCCAGATCAGGACCGCCGTGACCAGCTCGTGCAGGGGAAAACCCGGCAGGCGGGAGGGCAGGTACTCGCCGTACGACCAGAGGTAGCGCACGGCCAGCACCACGCGGTAGGCGTCGGTGTCGGTGCCGTAGCCGCCGCCGAGCAGGGGCAGCCGCACCGCGAGGAACGCGGCGGTGAGGACGAGCGCCGGCCGGCCGGCGCTGAAATCCGTTTCGGCGAGCCGGTCAAGAAGGGTGCGCCCGTGAGCCGGAGCGGCGATGGCGGGCATGGTCGTCTGCCCCCGCGGCCGGTGAGGGGGTGCGTCGTCTATCGTAGCGCCGCGCCCGGCGCCACGATCTGGGGTGGCCTGGCGTCGCGCCCCAGCACCACGACGATGTCCGGTCCGTCCGCCGTGGTGCGGGTCGCCGGGCGGATGCGCGCGGCCGGCAGGCCCAGCCACTCCGCGATACGCTGTGCGGTGTAGGGCCTGGGCCGGTAGGTGAGGATCACCGTCTCCTCCTGGGGAGGCAGCGTGGCCGTGGCGACGGTGACGGCCTCAGGCGGCAGGCCGTGCTGCACCAGCACCCGGGCCGTGGCCTTGGCCAGGCCGCTGCGCGTGGTGCCGTTCTGCACCTCCACCGTCGCGGCCTCGGCGCGCAGGGCGGGGTCGTAGAACAGGTCGTTCACCACCCGCGCGATGTCCTCTGGATCAGCGACCAACACGTCCGCGCCGCCGGCGGTGACCGCCTCGTGCGTCACCTCGCCCAGGGAGCGCATCACCACGCGCTCCAGCCCGATCTGCTTGGCCAGGAGCGCTAGGCCGGGGATGCGGTAAGAGGGAATATCCGTCTCGACGGCGTCGCGGAAGCGGCTCCACAGCTCGGGCGCGCGGGAGAAGGCGTCCAGGCTTACCGCGCGCTGCGCCACGGCCAGCATCACCTGCTGCTGGCGGCGGATGCGGCCCAGGTCGCCGTCCGGGCCGTCACGGAAGCGGGCGTAGTACAGCGCCCGCTCGCCGGTCATATGCTCCCAGCCGGGCTTGAACTCCGGCAGCACGCCGTTGCGGTCGTCGACGGACACCGGCTCCAGGTAGCGGAAGCCCTCGGTGACATAGACATCGATGCCGCCCAGGGCGTCGATGATCTTGATGAACGCGGCGAAGTCGATCACGACCTCGTAGTCGATGTGGATCTGGGGGAAGTTGTGCTCCACGGCGTCGCGCGCTGCCTGCATGGCGCCGCCCGGGTAGTTATTCAGCCCGCCGTAGCGGTAGGCGGTGTTGATGCGGTCCTCGAAGAAGCCGCCGCGTCCGTCCGGGATCTCCACCCACAGGTCCCGCGGGATGCTGAGCACGCCCGCCCGCTTGGTGGCTGGGTCCAGCGTCAGCACGAACATGGTGTCGCTGCGCGTGGGCTCCTTCCCCTCCGAGGGGCGCCGGTCCAGCCCCAGCACGAGGATGGTGATTCGCTCGAGGGGAACCGGGGCCGTGGGCTCGCTGGCCAGACCCGGTACGGCGCGCAGCGGGGCCGGCACGCTCAGCTCGTTGCCGGGCAAAAACAGCCGGTCCAGGCGCAGGGCGATGACCGTGACCAGGTAGGCGGAGACGACCGCCAGCAGCAACAGGGCGGACACGAAAACGGCGGGCCGTGAGCGCCGCCGTGCCGGGGGAGTGGGGAGGCGGGGCGCGGCCCGTTGCGTGGGCAGGTCGTCGAACTGCGTCCGTGCGGTCACCACGCAGCAGCCTATCTGCCGGGTGGCGGGCATGTCAATCTGGGATCCCCGTACAGAATCTCAGCGTCCGCTGAGACTGCGCGTGGAGGCAACGGAGCGGCAGGCATCACCTGCAATTTCCCCTGCCTTGGTGTACGCAAGTGCTCCGTGTGGGATAATGGAGCGGCAGGTACGATGAGGTGAGGCACGATGCATCTACCGCTCTTGATTTTCACGTTAGAGAACCCGGAATGGCTGATCATCTTGGCAATCGTGGTCATCCTGTTTGGCGCCAGTCGGTTGGGCCAGCTCGGCGCCGCCTTGGGCCAGAGCATTCGCGAGTTCCGACGGGCGGTGCGAGACGACGAGCAGGCTCCTACCCCTGCTTCTACCAGCTCGGAGACGCCCCGGCCGGTGCCGCCCAACCACGTGCTGCCGGCACCCCAGGTGGCGAACGCCCAACGGCCGGACGCGTCCTTGGCGCAGCCACCACGACTGGAGTATCTCCCCGGGGCTTCAGCCAGAACGGCGACCGGTGATGATGCGGCGCGCACGTCGTAGGGGCGCGTGTGGCGCACGATCTTTGCATCGGTCCCCGGACGATGCCCCATCGGCCGACCAGAACAGCGTCTCCCTGGAGAAGGACCGGGAGGGCATCGCCCGCATCGGCATGACGCCGGAGCGCTTCGCCGCTGCCTACCGCGTCGCTATCCGGGTGGCGCAGACGCGGTTCCGCATCTGGCGGTGCCGTGCTCAGGGCGGGCGGCGGGCGCGGAAGAACAACCGGCTTCCCGCTCTCCACCCCGGCCCTGCCGGGGTCCACACCCGAACCTCGTCGAACCCGGCCGCCATCAGGCGGTGGTCAAACGTGGCCGGGTCGATCGGGGTGCGCGTATCGAACAGGTGCATCAGGTTCCAGAGCGGCGTGGGGGTGCTGTCGGCCCCCACAAACCAGCCGCCGGGCTTCAGCACGCGGCAGGCCTCGGCCAGCAGCCGGTCCTGCAGTGCCGGTGTGGGCACGTGGTGCAGCATGGTAAAGCAGACCACGGCGCTGAAGCTGGCATCGGGAAAGGGTAGGGCTGTGGCGTCGCCCTCCACCACAACGGCGTTCGTGCCGGCCAGGCGGCGGCGCGCGGCGGCGGCCAGGCCCGGGTCAACCTCGATCGCCATCAGGCGCGGCACGCGCTGGCGCAGCCAGGCGGTGGTGACGCCCGGTCCTGGTCCCAGCTCGAGGACATGGTCGCCCAGGTCCAGGTCATTGAGGGCGGTGGGCAGAATGGTGCCGTACAGCCGCCGCGCCCACCGTCCCGAGCGGCAGTACCAGCGGTGGAACAGGTTCACGCTGCTGCTCTCTCAAGCGGTCGTAGGCGATCGGTACCGCCTCTGCGCCCGGGCGGCGCGGTCGGAGCGGCCCCGGCCGCACCCGACGTGCAGTGTAGGGCAGCCCGGGCCGGCACGGGAGGCCCGGGTGCGGCGCTGGTCGTCCACGCGGGGGCTGTACGCCGTCACGTACGCGGACGGCGCTTGGACCTGCGGGCCGGGCGCCTCGGTGTCCATGGCGGTGGTGCAGTACACCGCACCGGAACGAGGCGGCAAAGGACGGTCGGCGCCCCGTGTCGTCCGCGGGCCGAACGCGGTCTCGACCGGGCCGCCAACCCATGCAACGCCATGCCTAATCGGGCGTGCGGCGGGTTTCGCCGCCGCGGTGGGTGGGTCGGTCACGGGTGCGACCCGGTAGGCGGTATCGGCGGGGACCCCTCCCTTGCGGCCGTGCGCACGGGATTGCGGTGGCCGGTCGTGGACCGGCGCGTTTCAGAACGCCTCTCAGAAGCTGATCACGCGGTCTGCCGCCGCCATCAGCTCGGCCGCGGACTTGGGCGTGCCGAACTTCGCGTTCTTGCCAGTCAGGTCCTCCTCGGTCACCCCACGGGCGACCGCGCACCCTCCTCAGACGAAGATCTCGCCGCCCCCGGCGACGACCTTCTGCAGCAGCTCGCTGAACGGGGGCATGGCGACGCCACGGATCTCCCTGGCCACCGAGTCCTTCATCAGGTACGTGGCGTCGCCGATCAGGGTGATCTGCACCTTGAACCCCGTCTCTAGCGCCCCGTTTGCCAGGTGGAACGGCATCGTGGCGCGGGTGGGGTCGTCCGGGCCGTGGGTGCCGATGTACATCATCGTGGTCATGGTCGCCTCCTGAGTGATGGGCGGACGCCGGGCGCCTCACGCCTCGGGCTTCCGCGCGCGGAACGTGACCCCGCGCGCCTCGAACTCCCTGGCATCCGACTCGTGCGGCGAGCCGGAGAACACGTCCACCATCTCGCCCAGCTCCACATCCACGAAACCGGCCGCGCGCACGAGGTCCAGGTACTCCTCCACGAGGAGCGCTCCGGCGATTCAGCCGGTCCAGAGGTTGATATCCGCCTTGGCGTCGTCTGGGACCGGATGGTGCACCATCACGTCCGCGATCTGCAGCCGGCCGCCCGGCCGCAGCATGCGGAAGAGCTCGCGGTAGACCGCCAGCTTATCCGGGCACAGGTTGATCACGCCGTTGCTGATCACTACGTCCACCGAGGCATCCGGCAGCGGCAGTGCCTCGGCCCGGCCTTCATGGAACTCCACGTTCGCCAGCCCGGCCGCGGCGGCACCCGCCCGCGCCTTGGCGACCATCGCTGGCGTGAGGTCGACCCCGATCACCCGCCCGTGTGCTCCCACCTGCCGTGTCGCCTGTTGGGCGTCGAAGCCGGCGCCGGCGCCCACGTCCAGCACGATCGCGCCCTCAGGCAGCGGCCCCAGCCGGAAGGGGTTGCCCACCCCGGCGAAGCGCTCCACCACCTCCGGCGGCGTGGCCTCCACCCACGCATCCGGGTACCCCAGCAGCCGTGCCAGTGGTTGCCCGGTGTGGAAGTGGAAGCCGTGCTCCGGCGTCTCGGCGACCGCGGTGTATTTCTCCTGGACCGCGCAGGCCAGCGCCTGCTCGTCCACCGTCACGTGACCGGACCACGTCATCCCTCGCTCCTCCCTGGTAGTCCGTCACACGATAACTCTGATGGAGCTATACAAACTACACCCTCTTTGCTATGGCAACGATGCGTGATCGCGCATGACTCGCGGCGGGGTGCCCGCCCGTGTTGGCCTTGGTCGGCGTGGTACGGTCTCCACCATGCGTACGGCCACCACGGCCCCGGACAGGGCGGTGAGGGCCGCCACGGCCACAATGCTGGCCCCGGTGCTGGCCAGGTCCGCCAGCAGGCCCGCCCCCAGCGCGCCCGCCGCGAAGCCGGCATCGCGCCAGAAGCGGTAGACACCCAGCGCGGTAGCGCGTTGGGCGGGCGGCGTCACGTCGCTCACGGCGGCGAGCAGCGTCGGGTAGACCATGGCCGTGCCGGCGCCCATCACCACCGCCGCGGCCACCCACGGCGTAAACCCCTGCATGAGCGCCACGCTCAGGATCGCCGCCGCCTGCAGCCACATGCCGCCTGCGATCAGCCATTTGCGCCCCAGCCGGTCCGACAGGGCGCCGGTGACGAGCTGCAGGACGCCCCACGTCCAGGGGTAGGCGGCGGCGATGACGCCGATGCGGCCCACGTCCAATCCGGCGGCGGCGAAGTACAGGGGGAAGATACCCCAGGCCAGCCCGTCATTGAGGTTGTTCACCAGGCCGGCCTGGCTGCACGCCGACAGGGTGCGGTCGCGCAGGCTGACCAGGGCGAAGACCCGCGCCAGCGACGGCGCACGGCCGGCCTCACCGGGCGCCCGTGCGGGCGGCGCCTCCTGCCGCAGGCTGTGTTCCAGGGCCACGTGGGCGCTGGTGTCGCGCACCAGCAAGACGGAGGTGCCCAGGCCCAGGGCGGCGAAGCCGATGCCCAGGTAGAAGGGGGCGGGGCGCAGCCCGAAGCGCTCGGCGATCAGCCCGCTGGCCAAGGCGGCCGCGGCCACGGCCACATAGCCGGCGAACTCGTTCAACCCCAACGCCAGCCCGCGCCGGTGCGGCCCTACCAGGTCCACCTTCATGTTCACGGTCATCGACCAGGCCAGGCCCTGGTTCACGCCAAAGAACACGTTCGCCAGCAGCACCCAGAGCCAGGATGGAGCCCAGATGATGAGCAGCGGCACCGGCACCCCTGCCAGCCAGCCGGCGATCAGCACCCGCCGGCGGCCGTAGCGCTCCGCCAGTCGGCCAGCCATGAGGTTCGTCAGCGCCTTGCTGAGGCCGAAGGTGACGATGAAGCCGGCGGTGGCGCCGGTGGAGCTCAGCCGGAACACATCCTGCCCCAGGAGCGGCACCACCACGCGCTCCAGGCCCACCATGGCGCCCACCAGGGCGTTGACCACGACCAGCAGGGTGAACTGCCCGGCGTTGGCGCGCAGGCCCAGCGCCACGGGGCGATCGCTTGTGCCGGCCATGGCATCGCCTCCGGGATCAGGCCGGCTCCGCGCGCAGGGCGAGGAACCCGGCCGTGGCGTGGTCCCCCTCGTGCGCCGGACCGCCGTGCGGCTCCGCATCCGGCGGGCGGTGCAGGGCCGAGCGTCGGCGCACGATGGTGAACCCGCTCTCCGCCAGCAGCGCCGTCACCTCGGCGCGGCTGAAGAAGCGTGCCCGCGCGTAGAAGGGGTGGCCCCGCGCGGCCAGGGTCTGGTAGCGGTGCCCCCCACGGCCCATCGGCGGGAATGATGCCCAGCACCAGGGCGCCGTCCGGGCGCAGGGCACGGCGGGCTTCGCGCAGCGCGCGCGCCGGATCGGCCAGGAAGCACAGCGTGAAGCTCAGCAGCACGGCGCCAACGGCACCGTCGCGGAGGGGCAACGCCTCGCCCACCCCCTGGATGGCGGCCACGCCTCGAGCGCGCGCCAGGGCCAGCGCCGCGCGGGCCGGATCAAGCCCCACCTCGACGCCCAGGGCCGCGGCGAACCTTCCCGTGCCGGTGCCCACCTCCAGCCAGGGGTGCGGCAGACCGGCCAAGAGCGGGCGCAGGGCGTCCACCTCCTCGGCGAAGGCCGCGCGTCCGTGGGGCGTGTCGTACCAGGCGTCGTACGCCTCCGCGCGGGCGTCAAAGATGCCACCCACCGTCATCTCACCGTCCCGCCGCGCAGACCCTCGGTGGGGGCCCGCGCCGAACCGGCGCACGCCGCCCCACCCATCACTATGCGAACCTGCTATGATGCGTGCTATCACCGATTTATAATCGGTCTCATGCGTGTGTGCGCATGAATAGCTTGAACTTGCATCAGTTGTACGTCTTCTGCGTGGTGGCGCGGACGGGCAGTTTCACGCGCGCGGCGGAGGAGCTGTACATCGGCCAGCCGGCGGTGTCGCAGCACGTGGCTGGGCTGGAGCGCGCCCTGGGCGTGCAGCTGGTCTACCGCGTGGGGCGCGGCGTGCGCCTCACCGAGGCCGGGCGGCTGGCGGCGGACTACGGCGAGCGCATCTTCCGCCTGGCCGAGCAGCTCCGCGCCGGCATCGCCGACCTGAAAGGGTTGGCCGCCGGCCGGCTGGTGGTGGGCGCCGGTCAGACGCCGGGGGACTACCTGCTGCCTCCCGTGCTGGGCGAGTTCCGTCGCCGCTACCCCGGTATTGCCGTGGAGCTGGAGATCGCCGACACGCGCCGCGTGGTGGACTGGCTGGTGCGGCACGTGTACGACCTTGGCTTTCTCGGCGACGACGCCGCGCACCCGGACCTGGAGGTCAAACCCTTCGCGGAAGACCGCATTGTCCTGTTCGTGGCCGCCGGGCACCGGCTGGCTACGCGGCAGACGGTGCCGCTAACGGAGGTGCTGGCCGAGGGGCTGATCGTGCGGGAGCCGGGTAGCGCCACGCGCGCCAGCGGTGAGCGCTGTCTGGCCGCGCTGGGCGCGACACCGCCTATCAACATGGAGCTGGGCAGCAACGAGGCGGTGAAGCGTGCGGTGCTGGCCGGACTGGGGGTGGGGATGCTGTCCGCTTACGCGCTGGAGGTAGAGGCGGCCGCCGGTGTGCTGCGCCCGCTCCCAGTGCCCGAGTTCGATTGCCGGCGCATGCTATGCATCGCCCGGCACCGCGCCACGCCGCTCACCGGCGTGCAGGCCGCCTTCCTCGACCTGGCGCAGGAGATGGTCACCCGCCGGCCGGCGAGCGGGATAACCGTGGCTCACCTCACGGATCGGCCCACCGATGATGATCGTGAGTCGGGTTAATACCGACACATCTCTCGGCGGTTCCCGTCGACGGTGTGGTTGTCATGCCGGGCGGCACGCCCTATAACGGGATCAAGGCCCTGGGCCGAGGGGGGATGATGCGGGCGCAGCCGTTGGTAACCCCGGCTCCTGGACTGTTCGCCTACCGTGCCGCGTTGCTCCTGCTGGCGGCGGCGCTGCTGATCACCGCCTTCACCGGCCGGGCCGGGGTGCAGGTGATCGACGGCGCGATGGCGGCACGCCTGTTCGCCTTCCACCTGCACGGCGTGCCGGGCGAGCGCGAGTACGTGGACGCCGTCGGGGAGCCGGCGCCGTTCGTGCACCGGCACTGCCATGCGGCGCCCAGGCAGCCTGCCCCCCAGGCCGGCCCGTTTGAGGTGCTGGCCGCCGCCACGCTGGCCGGTGCCGTGTGGTGTTCCGAGCCCGTCAACCTGCCGGCGCTTCCCGACACCGCGCACCCGCACGCGCTTCCCGCCGAGCACATCCCGGACGGCTGGTCCGCGCCGCCGCCTACCAGGCCTCCCCGCTGAACCCACCGCCCCCACTGCGGGATGCAACGGTCACCGCGGGCGCCTGCTGGCTCAGGCCCGACTCGCGGTGGCGGAGATTCGTTCAGCATATCAGGAGGCACAACGAATGAAGCGCGTCATCGCGCCGACGGCGGCGCTGGTCGCCGCCCTGGCGCTGCTCCTGCTCTCTGGCCCGTCTGCGGCCTCGGCGCACGAGCGCCGCACGGTGGCCGGCAAGTACGTGTTCGTCGTTGGGTTCCTCAACGAGCCGGCGCTGGTGGAGGAGCCGAACGGTATTGACCTGCGCGTGACCAACGCCCAGACCAACGAGCCCGTGGAGGGGCTGGAGAAGACGCTCAAGGCCGAGATCATCGTCGGCGACCAGAAGAAGACGGTGGACCTGCGCGCCCGCTTCGGGCAGAAGGGGGCCTATACGGCAGATATCATCCCCACGAAGGCCGGTACCTGGGCGTTCCGGTTCTTCGGCACGGTCGAGGGCACGCCGGTGGATGAGCGCTTTGAGTCCGGCCCCGGCCGTTTCAACGACGTGCAGCCTAAGAGCGAGTTGCAGTTCCCGGTGACGCTGCCCACACTCGGCGAGCTGGCCCAGCAGCGGGCCGGCGCGCCGGAGGCGTCGGGGCAGCAGACCGTCTCCCCGGCGGACGTGCAACGCGCGCTGGACCGCGCCGATACCGCCCTGCGCATCGGCCTGATCCTCGGCCTGCTGGGCATCGGTGTGGGGCTGCTGGGGGTGGGCTTGGCGGTGCGCGCCCAGCGCGGTCGGGTGCCGATGGCCGCCTCGCCCGGCCGGGGCCCTGAGCCGGTGTGACGGCCCGGGGGCGGATGGCGCCGGCCTGTATTCGCCGGGGTGTTGGCGGACGGGTCGGCGGGAGGCGTGTCTATGCCACGGAGCGGAACGTCAGCACGGCTGCTCGCCGGGCTGCTGGTGGCGCTGGCCCTGGCGGCCGCGCTGCGTCCGGCCAGCGCCCGCGCCCACGCCAACCTGGTGCAGTCCGACCCGCCGGCGCAGGCGGTGCTGCCGCAGGCGCCGGAGCGGGTGCAGCTCACCTTCTCGGAGGATGTGGTTGCCGCGGAGATCGAGGTCCAAGTATGGGACGCCCAGCGCCGGCGTGTGGACCGCGGTGACGCCGCGCTCATCCCGGGTACCAAAAACGCGGTGGCCGTCTCGCTCAACCGTGTTGGCAACGGTGTGTACACCGTCCAGTGGAAGATGGTCTCGGCGGTGGACGGCCACCTGACCCGCGGCCTGGTGCCCTTTACCGTGGGCGATCCCGGCACCGTTCCCGCCGAGACCGTGGCCGTCGCCGCCGAGGCGTCGTCCGGCGGCTGGCCCGCCGTCGCCGCCCGCTGGCTGGTGCTGCTGACCCTGGTCTCCCTCACCGGTTCGTTCGTGTTCGTGCCCCTCATGCTGGCGCCCGCCCTGCACCTGCTGGAGCGGATGGCGGGTGAAGGGCGTCGACGGCAAACCCCGCCGGGTGAGGAGCCCGTTCCCGCCGATGCGGCGGCCCAGGTCGCGGCGCTGGCCGCCCGACGTGTGCTGCGTCTGTGCGGGTGGTTGCTGGTGGCGTTTGCCCTCGGCTCCCTCCTGCTTCTGGTGGCGGAGACCGCCACGGCGCGTGACACCGGTTATCTGGACGTGCTCGGCCGGCCGCTGTGGCAGCAGCTCACGGGCACGCGGCGTGGCGCGCTCTGGCTGGCTCGCGGGGCGCTCATGGCCGTGGCGGCCGGCGGGCTGGCCCTGGCGGCGCGCGACGTGCGCCGTGACCCTCGAGCGGCGCTGGCGCGCTGGCCGTGGTGGGCGGCGCTAGCCGCGCTGGGCGCGGGCGCGCTGCTCACCCAAAGCCTGGGCTCCCATGCCGCGGCGCTGCCCAGCCAGGAGGCGCTGGCCACGGCAGTGGACTGGGTGCACCTGCTGGCGGTGGCCGTATGGGTCGGCGGGCTGGTGCAGTTCGGGCTGGCGCTGCTACCGGCGCTGGCGCCGCTGGGCGGCCCGCCGCGCACGCGCCTGCTGGCCGGACTCATCCCCCGCTTCTCCGTGATCGCTGGCGCCAGCGTGGCGGTGATCGTGCTCAGCGGCCTCTATCAGACGCTGCGCCTGCTGGGCGGATGGAGCGCTTTAACGGAGGCCGGCTGGGGGCGGGCGTTGCTGGTCAAGCTGGCGCTGTTCGCGGCGCTGCTGCTCCTGGCCGCCGTTAACCTGCTCCTGATCCGACCGGCGCTGGCGCGGCTGGCCGGGCGCATGGACCGGCCGGCGCGGGAGCTGGCCGCGCGCGTGCGCCTGCACTTCCGCCGCGTGTTGCTGGGCGAGGTGGGTCTGGCGGCGCTGGTGCTGCTGGTCGCCGGCGTCCTGATCAGCCAGGCGCCCGGCAAACCCGGCGCGGTGGGAGCTACCGGCCCGGTGCGGCCCATCGTCCTGAACGCCACCGCGGAAGACGTGTCGGCCCGATTCGTGATGACGCCGGGCCGCATCGGGCTCAACCGCTTCGATATCACCGTGAACGAGGGCGACGGCCGGCCGGTGCGGAACGGCACCGAGGTGGTGCTGCGCATCAGCACCCTGGACGTGGACACCGGCACCACCGAGACAAGGACCGAGGCACTGGGTGGCGGCCGCTTCACTGTTACCGGCACCTACGTAAGCACGGTGGGCCTGTGGGAGGTGGCGGCGCTGGTGCGGCGCCCCGGCCGGGACGAGGTGCGGGTTCCCTTCCAGTTCCGTATGTCCGAGATCACCGGCCAGGTGCAGGTGCGCGAGAGCCGCCCGGCCGCGCCGCTGGAGCGTGGGCGGGAGCTGTACCAGGCTAACTGCACGCAGTGCCACGGCGAAACGGCGCGCGGCGACGGGCCGCTGGCGCCCGCGCTCAACCCGCGGCCGGTAGACCTGACGGTGCACGTGCCCCTGCACTCCGACCAGGAGCTGCACGACTGGATCGCCAACGGCATCCCGCGCACGGCCATGCCCGCCTGGAAGGACCAGTTCAGCGAGGCGGAGATCCAGGCGATCATCAACTACCTGCGCCAGGTGGCGGAGCAAGCCCAGCGCGATCGCTGACGACCGGCTGCCGGCAGTCGCCCACAGGGTGTACCCTGGCAGGGGAGGTGGGGCGATGGCCCCCGAACCGGTCCTCCTGCACGGCGCCCGCACCGGCACCGCCGATACCGTGCTCGATATGGTGCTGCTGGTGCTACCGCTTGTCCTGTTCGCCCTCATGGTGTTCGGGCCGCGGCTGCTCGCCTGGTACCGCGACCTCACTCGCGAGCCACCGAACGCGGATACGCCTGGGCCGGCATGGTCCGAGCAACCCGGCCCGGGCGGGGATGAGCCGGTGTGAGGGCGAATATCCCCGTGGCGTGTGTGATGCCCATGAAGCGGAAGCGATGGAGCCTTTTCCTCGGCCTCGTGCTGGCGACGCTGCTCGCGGCCTGCTCCGGCGGCACGTCGTCCGCGCCGAACGCGGCGGCGTCGTTCACCACCGCCACCCCGAACGAGGCGGCCTCGGTGGGCGGCCCGATTGTCCTGGTGCGCGACCAGCGGTTGCTGATCCGCGCGCGCGACGGCACGGAGCGCCTGCTGCTGCGCACGCCGCCCAACACCTTCCCCAGCTTCCCGGTGTGGTCGTCCGACGGCACGCGCGTGGCCTATGTGCAGGCCACGCTGTTCACTGGTCAGCCCGGCGCCGACTGGGGCAGCGATATCTACGTGGCCGAGGTCAACGGCGGCGGGCCGCGGCTGGTGTGGAAGCACGAGCGGGCGGGCGAGCAGGCGCAGGGCCTGGCCTGGACACCGGACGGGAAGGCGCTCCTGTTTGGCTACCTGTACACCCGCATCGAGGGCGGCAAGTACCTGGGGCAGACGCAGCGCATCGAGCGCCTCGACCTGGAGAGCGGCCGCCGCACCGTCCTGGTGGAGGGCGGTACGTTCCCCTCCCTCACCCGCGACGGTGCCCGCCTCGCCTATCTCACCCAGGATGAGAGCGGGCAGGGCGCCCTCTGGGTGGCCGGGGCGGACGGCAGCGGGGCGGTGGCGCTGGTGGCGCTGGGGCCGCAAGTGCCCGCCATCCTCGGGCCGCGCATCGCGCCGGACGGCAGCGCGGTGGCCTTCGCCGCGCCGTCCACGCAGGCCGCCGTGCCCGGGCGCCCCGGCGCTGCCGGAGCCGGCCTGAACGCCGCCCACGGCCTGCCCATGGAGGTCTGGCGGGTAGACGTGGCCAGCCGCGCCCTTACCCGCCTTACCAACTTCAGGGAAGATGAGCCGTTCCCGGCCTGGACAAGCGACGGCACCATGCTCATCGCCCTGGGCGCGGGCGGCCTGTACGAGATTCGCCCGGACGGCTCCCAAGTGCGGCGCATCGGTGAGGGCTCGTTCGGCGGGCAGGCGGACGTGCGCTGACGATGGCCTGGCCGGCTGAGGGGCGGCCTCTCGGCCCTGGCGCCGGAAGACAGCCGGCCCCGTGACACGCGCCGCTCCTACCCGCGCGCCCGCGACGCGGCACGCGGTGGTACGATGGCGCCGAACGGTCCAGGTGCGGCGCCGGCCACGATCCCCAGACGTGACCGTGACGCTGTCCCGCGGCTGAGGTAGAAGGGAGAACGCTCATGAGCGACAGCTCGCACCCTGTGCTGGTGGCGGTGCTCGTGCTGCTGGCGGTGTTGCTTCTGCCCGCGCTGTGGATGGCGGTGGTGATGGGCGGGGCGATGGGCCCATGGATGATGGGGCCGTGGATGATGGGCGGCTGGAGCGGCACCGTCAGCCCGTGGTGGGTGGCGTTGAGCTTCATCT
>JBHOQW010000126.1:0-1275 GCA_042408665.1 Dehalococcoidia bacterium | reverse complement strand
CGACGTGCAGCGGTTCCTGAACGGGCTGTCGGACCAGGGATTGTCGGTCGCCACGGTCCGCCACGTCCGCGCCGTGCTGCGGTCCGCCCTGAACGCGGCGGTGCGCTGGGAACTGGTGTCGACGAACGTGGCCGCCGCCCCGCGCGTGGTGCTGCCCACCGCCCCCAGGCCACCGGTGCCGGTGGTGACGCCGCAGCTGGCCGCACAGATCCGCGCCGCCGTGCAGGACGCGCCGTCGCCGCTTCCGACGATCGTCGACGTGGCGCTCTGCACCGGGTCGCGGTTGAGCGAGCTTCTGGGCCTCGCGTGGGGCGACGTGGACTTCGACCAGTCCGTCCTGCGGGTGCGCTTCCAGCTTGGCCGGCTGGGTGGCCGCTGGCAGCTCACCGCGCCCAAGTCGGCGGCCTCCCGCCGCACGCTGCCGCTCGTGGACCCGGCCCGGTCGGCGCTCCTCCTGTGGCGGGACCAGCAGCAAACGCTCAGGCAGGCGTCTGGGCCGCTCTGGCAGCCGCCGCCGGAGCTGGGCGCTGCGGGTGAGGGGCTCGTGTTCACGACGGCGCGCGGCGGGCCGCTGCACGGCGCCTGGGTCACCCGCACCTTTCAGCGCCACCTGGAGCGCGCCGGGCTGCCGCGCCTGCGCTTCCACGACTTGCGCCACGCCGTGGCCTCGATGCTCGTGGCGTCCGGCGTCTCCCTCAAGCTGGTGGCCGACTACCTGGGCCACGCCGGCATCGGCACCACCGACGCCTACTACGTCCACCTCGCCGCCGCCGTGCGCCGCGACGTGGCCGAACGCCTCGCCGGCCTGCTCACCCCACCGCAGCCCGCCGGGGAAGTCCCACCCGCACCCGGTGCGGCCGATACCGGCACCGGCGCCTGACGGCAGGACGGCTCACCCCACGGGAGGACACCGCCCTGCTCCCCGCTCCCCAGCCAGGACACCGGCCGACCCCGGCCGCAGGCCGGGGGACTCCGTTAGGGCATCAGATAGGGCATCACCCCACCCCACCGGCGCGTCTGGGGCACCTGGAATCACGAGCACGCGCGAGCGTGCGTGAGCGTGGAAAAGCAACACGGCGTGGATAAAAGCTATCCGGCGCCTTGCCGCTCTCTGCAGCGGCTTGCGCCGGATAGGGTGGCTGAGGCGCCTGGATTCGAACCAGGATTAACGGATCCAAAGTCCGCTGTGCTACCGTTGCACCACGCCTCAGTGCGGCCGCGGTGGCCAAGGACGCTGCCGCTACTAGGATATCACAGCCGTCTCCGCGCCCGGTG
>JBHOQW010000120.1:0-2989 GCA_042408665.1 Dehalococcoidia bacterium | reverse complement strand
GCGGCGGGTGATCGCGCTGGACGCCCGCGGGCACGGGATGAGCGATTGGTCGCCCGATGCCGCCTACGCGGGCGACGCCCACTTCGCCGACGTGGCCACCGCCCTGGACGCGCTCGGCATCGCGCGCTGCGCCCTGGCCGGCTTCTCCATGGGCGGGAGCGTAGCCATCCTGGTGGCGGGCGCCCTCCCGGAGCGGGTGGCCCGCCTGATCGTGGTCGACGCCTATCCGGCGCCGGAGATGTCGCCCGGCTCGCGCGCCATCGCCGAGGCCGTGGCGGCCCTGGCGGCGTGCGACGGTCTGGGGTTCGACCCAGCGATCGCGCGCCGCATCGCGGAGGAGCTGGCATCGGGCGACGCGCGCCGGCTGGACCTGTGGCCCTTCTGGGAGGCGCTGCGCTGCCCGACGCTGCTCGTGCGCGGCGCCTGGAGCGACGTGCTGCCCGCCCCGCTGGCGGCGGAGATGCTGGCACGCCAGCCGCGCGCCCGCCTGGTCACCCTGCCCGGCGTGGCGCATCAGATCCCGTTCCAGCGCCCGCGCGAGCTGGCGGAGCTGATCGCGGATTTCCTGGATGACCTCAGCACGGCGGAGGCCGGTTACGCCTACCCAGCCACCGTCCGATGACCGCCGCCCGATGCACGAATCGCTGCAGGCCGTGCTGGCCGCTCACCCGGACAAGGTCGCGGCCTGGTTGCGGAACGAGCCGGGCGCGTGGGGCTACCTCGCCGGGCAGGCCGTGCTCGCCGAGCGCCGCCGCCTCGGCCGCCCGCTCACGGATCGGGAGCGGCGCGTCGTGTGGCAGGCGCTGTGGGATCGGCTCACCGCCCTCCGTGCCGGGGAAGCGTAGGACGCCGGGGTGCTCGGTTCAACGCGCGACCTCGGCCTGGCCCGCTGTCTCGGGCGGCTGCAGGAGCTGGATGAGATTGCCGTCCGGGTCGCGGAAGGAGGCCACCCAGCCGCCCCAGTGTTCGCGCTCGGGCGGACGCACGAACGACACACCGCGAGCGGTGAGTGTGCGGTAAGCGGCGTGGATGTCGTCCACGCCCAGGTTCACGGTCACGCGCACGGACTCCTTGGCCGGGCCGTGCACCTCGGAGTGGGTGCCCACGCTCAGCCGCGCCCCATGCGCGAGCGCAAAGGCCACGAAGTGCGGCCGCACGCTGTGCACCGGCAGCTCCAGCACGTCCCGGTAGAAGGCGGTCATGCGCTCGATCTGGTCCGTCCAGATAATGACCCCGGCCAGGGTGGAGATCATGCCCGCCATACCGCCTCACGCCCACAACCAACGGTACGCTTCCCCACCACGATACACCTCAACCGTCTCATGTCTGGCCTCCGACCAGCTATTATGCCCTCTACCACGGAACCGCGGGGCGTGCGCCGGCAGCACCTGCCGCCCGTTTGGTCATGCGACGTTCCACGACTGGATTCGCCCGATGCGGTGCAGTTCGGCGGGGGGAAAGGTCAGACCCGCGCCATCAGGGCGGCCAGAAAGCCGTCTGGGTCTTGCAGGGAGACACAGATCACGCGGCAGCGCCAGGGGATGAACGCCACCCTCACCCACTGTGGGCGGCGCAGGCGCACGGCCACCACCCCTTGCAACGAGCCGATGAGCCCCACCGTGCCGGCGGGCAACGCGATCCGCCAGCCGATCCCCCGCCACCACGGCCATTTCGCCGGTTGCGCATCGAGGATCTCGGCGCGGAGCAGCGTGACGTCAAACAGCCAGCCAAAGCGAAAGCGCACCGTGCTCGGTGTGAGCTCCACGTAGGCACGGCCCGGCGTGCCGCCGAACAGCGCCAGCAACGGGCGCCAGGGCAGATCAAGGCGCATCGGATAGCGCATGGTGCGGTTCCTCATTGTGATTGTGCTTGTGCAAACGGGGCGCTCCGGCCGCTTTCGCGCGGCCGGCACGGACCGTAGAATGGCCGATGAGGGCGCCGCTGGTCCGCAGGCGGTGGGCGATAGACCTCCGGCAGGATCCGTGAACACACGCGACATCTCCACGGCCCCGGCGCTGTGGCCGGGAAGGCTCAGGCTGTTCCGCGGGCGGCCGGGACGTGTGCTCGCCCTGGCCGGCACCGGCCTGCTCTTGGAGCTGGCCCTCGTGAGCGGCCTGCTGCTTCCCTTGGCCGCCTGGCGCCAGCCGAGCGTGATCGCCACGGACAAGCCGCTGGCCACGGCCTTCGGCGAGACGCTGCCCGGGGCGTTGCGCTTTGCCGCCGCGGTGGTGGTCGCCTTCGCCGCCTTCGCGCTGGCGGTGGCGGCGGCACGGGGTCTCACCGGCCGGGCGGTGATGGCGCTGGTGCTGACCGGCACCGCGCTGTTCTCGTTCACGTTGCTCCCCATCAACCCCGCCGGCTCGCATGACATCTACCACAACGTAGCCGATGCGCGCACGCTGTGGCGCTACCACAGCAACCCGCTGGTCCTGCCGCCCAACGCCTTCCCGGACGACCCGTTCTACCACCACGTGCCTGCCTGGCAGGACTTTCCCTCGGTGTACGGTCCGGTCTGGTACGCCGTCTCGGCCCTGGCCGTGCCCCTGGCCGGGGATGGCCTATGGGCCAACCTCCTGGGACAGAAGCTGATCACCGTGACCTTTCTGCTGGGTACGGTGACGCTAGCGATGCTGGTGGCAGGGCGCATCCGCCCCGGCGCGGCGGTCACCGCCGGCGTGCTCATCGGCTGGAACCCGCTGCTGCTGTTCGAGACGGCCGGCAACGCCCACAACGACATCGTCATGGTGTGTTTCGCCCTGGCCGCGCTGTACGCCGTGACGCGCCGGTGGTGGGTGGCCGTCTTCCCGCTGCTGGCGCTGTCCGTGGCGAGCAAGTACGTGCTGGTGCTGCTCGGCCCCATCCTCCTGGTCTGGATGCTCCGGCGGCCCGATGTGCCACGGCGGCAGATCGTCCTATCGCTCTTGTTGGGCGCACTGGTGGGCGCGGCCGTCTACGCCCCTTTCTTCGCCGGCGCGGACATGCTGGCCGC
>JBHOQW010000115.1:0-9141 GCA_042408665.1 Dehalococcoidia bacterium | reverse complement strand
GCGAGGGGGCTGCGCACCCCGCCCCTCGGCTGCAGCGCGAGGTGCGCCGCGCCAGGCGCCGAGGGCGCTGAAGTATGAACGGACTCACGATATCTTAGATATCGTGCAGTCCGTTCATACTATCCTACCCGGTCAGGGTAGGCGGGGGAGCGAGCGGCGGCGCGCCGTCGCCCCCCGGGACGGGCGCCGAAGTATGAACACACGTTTCACGTCTTAAGTATCGAGGTGAGTTCATACTACCGTGCCGCCCCTCGCCCACCCTCACCCCGGCCGGGCAGGCCCGCACGCCCGGCCGGCAGGCCCTCACCCCGGCCGGAGCAGGCCCTCACCCCCGGCTAGACTGGCCCTCACCCCGGCCTCGCTGCGCTCGGCCACCCCTCTCCCGCCGAGCGGGAGAGGGGAGCAGGCGTGCGCGAAGCCGTTTCGCCAGCGCCAGACTGCCGGGCCCTCACCCCCGACCCCTCTCCCGCCGAGCGGGAGAGGGGCGTGAATCGTTCGCGAAGCGGCTTTGCCGGCGTCAGACCCCCCCTCGCCCTCGTCAGAGGGAGAGGGGGGGCGAGGGGGGTGAGGGCCAGCCTAGCAGGGGGGTGAGGGCCAGCCTAGCAGGGGGGTGAGGGCCCATCTCCGCTTCGCCAACGTCAGACCCCCCCTCGCCCTCGTCAGAGGGAGAGGGGGGCGAGGGGGGTGAGGGTGGGCGAGGGGGCTGCACACCCGTCGCCCCCCGGGACGGGCGCCGAAGTATGAACACACGTTTGACGTCTTAAGTATCGAGGTGAGTTCATACTACCGTGCCGCCCCTCGCCCTCACCCCAGCCCGCCCTCACCCCGGCCTTCGGCCACCCCTCTCCCGCGTGCGGGAGAGGAGGCTGGGGGGTGAGGGCCTGCTCCCCTCTCCCGCGTGCGGGAGAGGGGTTGGGGGTGAGAGCCAGCCGGCCGGGGCGAGGGCCTAGGCTGGGGGTTGCCTGTCGGGTATTGGGTGAGGAGCGGCGGGGAGCTGCCCGCCATTCAACGCGCAGCACCGAGCACGCGGCACCCGTCGCTCAGAGGCGCACCAGGCGCGCCCGCTCGATGCCGGGGATGGCCTCGATCTCGCGGATCTGCTCCGGCGTCGGCTCCTCGTCCAGCTCCAGCACCATCAGCGCCCGCCCGCGCGGCTCGCGCCGGCCGACCTTCATGGCGCTGATGTTGATATCGAACTGCCCCATCTTCGTGCCGACGGCGCCGATCATGCCGGGGCGGTCCATGTTATCGCACAGCAGCAGGTAGCCGGCGCTGGGCGTCAGGTCCACGCGCAGGCCGTTGAGGGCCACGATATGCGGCTGGCCGTGCTCCACGCCGCCGGTGACCGCCGTTTCGCCTTCGCGGGTGCGCACCCGCACGGTGATGTGGCTGGGCTCGCCGTCGTCGCCGCTGGGGTCCTTGCGCTCCACGATGTGCAACCCCCGCTGCTCCGCCACCAGGTTGGCGTTGACGATGGTCACGTTGCCCTCGGCCACCGGCTTGAGCAGGCCGCGGATCGCCGAGGCGCGCAGCACCGTGGTGTCGTGCAGGGCCAGGCTGCCGGTGTACTCGATGCTCACATCGCGCAACTGCCCCTCGCTGAGCTGGGTGGCCAGCGAGCCGACCAGCTCGGCCACGGCGATGTAGGGCTGGAGCACGCTCAGCGTCTCCGGCGGCACCAGCGGCGCGTTCACCGCGTACGGCGCCGGCTCGCCGCGTAGCACCGCCAGCACCTGCTCGGCCACGTCCAGCGCCACCCGCTCCTGGGCCTCGGCCGTCGAGGCGCCCAGGTGCGGCGTGACGATGATCCGCTCCTCCCGCGCCAGCGGCGTGTCCGGCGCCGGCTCTTTGCTGAAGACGTCCACCGCCGCCCCGGCGATGCGGCCGCTGCGCACCGCCTCCAGGAGCGCCTGCTCGTCGATGATGCCGCCGCGCGCGGTGTTGATCAGGCGCACGGTCGGCTTCATCTGCGCGATCTCCTTGGCGCCGATCAGGCCGCGCGTGCCGGGCGTGAGCGTGGTGTGCAGGGTGATGAAGTCCGCCTCGGCCAAAAGCCGCGGCAGCTCCACCAGCTCCACCCCCAGCGCCCGCGCCCGCTCCTCCGGCACGAACGGGTCGTAGGCAATGAGCCGCATCTCCAGGCCGCGCGCCCGCCGCGCCACCTCCGAGCCGACCTGTCCCAGCCCGATGATGCCCAGCGTCTTGCCGCGCAGTTCCACACCCACGAATTTGGACCGCTTCCACTCGCCCCGGCGCAGGGAGGCGTCGGCCTGGGGGATGTGGCGGGCCAGGGCCAGCATGAGGCCGATGGTGTGCTCCGCCGCGGAGACGGTGTTACCCGTGGGCGCGTTCACCACCACGATGCCGCGCTGGGTGGCGGCCTGCAGGTCGATGTTGTCCACCCCCACGCCGGCCCGCCCGATCACCAGCAGGCGCCGGCCGGCGTCGATGATGTCCGCCGTGACCTTGGTCTCGCTGCGCACCACCAGGGCCTCGTACCCACCGATGATGGCGCGCAGATCTTCCGGCGACAGGCCGGTGCGCACATCGACCTCGGCCTCGCCGGCCAGGCGGTCGATGCCGTCCTGGGCGATGGGGTCGGCAACGAGCACGCGGTAGGTCATGATCGGTCCCTCAGACGCGGGCCCCGGCCTTGCCGGGGAAGCCAAGGCGCGTGAGCGCCTCGCCCAGGGCCGTCAGCGCTTCGTCGATGTCCGCCTCGCTGACCAGGCCCATGTGCCCGATACGCACGATCTTGCCGGAGAGCGCCCCCTGGCCGCCGGCCAGCACCACGCCGTACTCCTCCCGCAGCAGCCGGCGCAGGGCGGCCGCATCGATCCCGTCCGGCACCTTGACGGCGGTGACGGTGTTGGAGGCCACGCGCTCATCGGCCAGAAGCTCCAGGCCGAGAGCCTGCACGCCGCGGCGGGTGTACGCGCCGATGCGGGCGTGGCGGGCGTAGACCTGCTCCCACCCCTCCTGCTCCAGCGCCGCCAGCGCCACGTCCATGGCGTAGAAGAGCGACAGGGCCGGCGTCCACGGCGTCTGCCCCTTGGCCTGCGCGTCGCGCGCGCGGGCGGCGTCGAAGTAGTAGCGGGGCGCGGTGGCGCGGGCGGCGGCCTCCCAGGCGCGCGGGCTCATGGACATGAAGGCGAGCCCCGGCGGCACCATCCAGCCCTTCTGCGAGCCGCTCACCACCACGTCCAGGTCCCAGGTGTCCACCGGGCACGGCAGCGAGCCCATGCCGCTCACCGAGTCCACGATCAGCAGGCGGTCCCGCCCCCCCGGGCCGGGGTCCGCCGCCCGCACCGCGCGGGCGATCTCCGGCAGCGGGTTCGTCACCCCGGTGGAGGTCTCGTTGTGGGTGACGAGCACGGCGCGGATGTCCGGGTCCGCGCGCAGCGCCGCCGCCACCGCCTCCGGGTCGGCCGCCTGGCCGGCGGGGAAGTCGAGCTTGGTCACCGCCGCGCCGTAGGCACGGGCAATGGCGGCGAAGCGGTCGCCGAAGTTGCCGATGGAGACGGCCAGGACTTTATCGCCCGGGGAAAGGGTGTTGACGATGGCCGCCTCCATGCCGCCGGTGCCGGAGGAGGTGAAGATGAGGATATCGTTCTGCGTCTGAAAGGCGCGCTTGAGACCGGCGGTGAGCCGCTGGATCAGGGCCGCGGCCGCTGGCCCGCGATGGTCGTCCATTTGCCGGCCCATCGCCGCCAGCACGTCCGGCGGGCACGGCGTCGGCCCGGGGGTACGCAGGTTCACGGGGTCCTCCTTCCGTTCAGCACACTGGCATGATACGTAGGGGCCGGTAGACCGGTCAAGGATTTGAGAACTGCTTCACAAAGTCACCCGTGGTTGGTGAGGAAGGCGATGAGCGCGGCCCAGGATCCCGTCAACCCGTTGCGCGCCCTGCCCAGCGTGGACCGGCTGCTGCACCACCCGCTCCTGGCCGCGGTCGGGCTCGACCCGGCGCTGCTCACTGCCCTGGTGCGGGAGGAGCTGGCGGCGGCACGGGCGGCCGTGCGCGCGGGGACGCCATCGCCCGATGTGGACGCGCTGGCCGCCCGCGTGCGGGCACGGGCGGAGGCGCTGGCTCGGCCCAGCCTGCGGCCGGTGATCAACGCCACGGGCGTGATCATCCACACCAACCTGGGGCGGGTGCCGCTGTCGGCGGCGGCGCGCGCCGCCATGGAGGCGGTGGGGCGCGGCTACAGCAACCTGGAGTTCGACCTCGAGGAAGGAACCCGCGGCTCCCGGCACGCGCACCTGGAGGACCTGCTGCGGCGGGTGACCGGCGCCGAGGCCGGCATCGCCGTCAACAACAACGCCGGCGCCGTGCTCCTGGCCCTCAGCGCCCTGTGCGCCGGCCGCGAGGTGGTCATCTCCCGCGGCCAGCTGGTGGAGATCGGCGGCGGCTTCCGCATCCCCGACGTCCTGCGCCAGAGCGGCGCCCGTCTGGTTGAGGTCGGCACCACCAACCGCACCTACATCGCCGACTATATCGCCGCCTGTGGCCCGGACACGGTTGCCTTCCTGCGCGTGCACGCCAGCAACTTCCGCATTATCGGGTTCACCGAGCAGCCAGAGCTCTCAGAGCTCTGTGAGGCGGCCCACGCCCGCGGCCTGTTGGTGCTGGACGATATCGGCTCCGGGGCGCTCCTGGACACCGCCGCCTTCGGCCTGGCGCCGGAGCCGACGGTGCAGGGCAGCCTCATGGCGGGCGCGGACCTGGTGTTGTTCTCGGGCGACAAGCTGCTGGGCGGGCCGCAGGCGGGGATCATCGTCGGACGGGCGGAGCTGGTGGCGCGGCTGCGCCGTCACCCGCTGGCGCGGGCGCTACGCGCGGACAAGGCGACCATCGCCGCCCTGCAGGCCACCCTCCTCCACTACGCCCGCGGTGAGGCGCTGCGCGAGGTGCCGGTGTGGCGGATGATCGCCACCCCCGCCGCCGAGGTGGAGCGGCGGGCGCGGGCCTGGGCGGCGGCCCTGGGCGCGGCGGGCGGGTCGGCACGGGTGGTGCCCACGCGCGCCATGGTGGGCGGCGGCAGCCTGCCCGAGGAGAGCCTGCCCAGCTTCGCCCTGGCGCTCACGCCGTCCAGCCCGGAGCGGCTCGCCCGCCGGCTGCGTACCGGCGACCCACCCGTGGTGGCGCGCGTGGAGCACGACGCCGTGCTGCTCGACCCGCGCACGGTGGCCCCGGACGAGGACGCAGCGCTGCTCAGCGCCCTGCGCCGCGCCCTGGCCGCCGAGCCGACCCCAGCAGACGCCTGACCGCCACCCACCCCCGCTCCACCCCACCTCAACCGCCCCCGGGCCCCGCCGACGGCGCACCGCGGCACGGACATAGCCAATGTATAGCTCATCGGCGATATGGCGTCCGGCAGACCCGTGCCGCCCGCTCTCCACCGGTTATCCACAGCGCCTGGACTAGCCAAGCAGCGATACACGCCTGGCAGGCCATGCCGCGATATTGTCCGATGTCTTTGGCTATCTCAACATAGCAAGTCATTGACAAGGGCTATTCGTGAGGTAGGATAGGCGCAGGGCATCGGTGGTGGGTCCGGGGGTGGTCGGCAAGGCAGGGTGGAGAGCGATGGTCGCGCTGGAAGATCTAGTGGTCGATGGACGCGAGCTCGACCGCGAGCTGGTGGGGACGCTCCTGCATCCCTATCTGCGCATTGACCGCGCCTCGGGCGAGGTCATCCCCCTCCCGGCCTGGGACGCGATGCCCACCGAGGCGCGCGTCCTCCTGTACCTGCTCGCCCGCCGCGCCATGCGGGCGCTGGACCTGCCCGTCGGCCGTGACGCCGCCTCCCCCGTCGAGATCGAGCGGGCCACCGGCATCCCCGGCGGATCGGTGCGGCCGGCCCTCAAGCGCCTGCTCAAGGCCCGCGCCGTTGCCAAACAGGACGGCATCGGCTATATCGTTCCTAACTATGCGCTGAGCCGGGTGCGGGAGTACCTGCGCCCGTGGACGCCGCACGGCACGCGGTAACCGCTCGGCCACGGGCCGCGGCCGGCCAGAGCCGCCGGAGCTATGGACGACGACGCCATCCGCCACGCCATCCAGCGCGCCCGGATCCTCACCGAGGACCAGCCGGAGCCGTACCGATCGCTCGCCTTCCGCACGGTGCTGGAGGCGTTGCTGCGCACGCACGCCGCCGACCCGGCGGCCGCCGCCCGCCCCTCCCCATCGCCGGTGGGCCTGGAGCTGGTGGAGTTTTTGGCCGCCAAGAAGGCGGAAACGCACCCGGACCGGGTGGTGGTGATCGCCTACTACTACTACCACACCCAGAACGGCGCCGGCGTCACCACCAAGGAGCTGGCCGACGCCTACGCCCGTGCCCGCGTCAAACGGCCGCAGAACTTCCCCGATGTGATCGCCTCCTGCGTGCGCCGCGGCTACCTGGTCGAGGGCGGGCGCAAGGACGGCATGAAGTGCTGGATCATCACCCGCACCGGCGAGGCGCACGTCGAACAGGACCTGTAGTGGTCACCCCACCGCCGGTGGGCGTTCTGCTATCCTGAGGGTGAGCACGGCCCGGCAACGCACGGGCCCTGTTTGTGTATCCGTGGACGAGAAGAGCCTGAGTACCCTGGAATTCGATAAGGTCCTGGAGCGCCTGGCCGGCCTGACGTCGTTCCCGCCGGGCCGCGAACTCGCCCTGGCGTTGCGCCCAACCAGCGACCACGCCGAGGCGGTCCACCGCCAGCGCATCACGGCCGAGGCCCGCTGGCTGCGCCACGTGCACCCGCACATCGGCCTGGGCGGCGCCCGCGATGTGCGCGCGGCCGTGGAGCGCGCGGCCTTGGGGGGCGTCCTGGACGGCCAGGACCTGCTGGACATCCGCGACACCCTGGTCGCCGCCCGCCAGCTCAAGGGCCAGGTCACCCGCCTGGCGCTGCACACGCCCCTCCTGGCCGACCTCGCCAAGCGCATGGACGACCTGGGCGGGCTCATCGCCCGCATCGACGGCACGGTCAATCGCCGCGGTGAGGTGGTGGACACCGCGAGCCCCGCGCTGGCCCACCTGCGGCGTGAGGTGCGCCAGGCGCACGACCGGTTGACGGCCCGGATCCAGGAGATTCTGGCGGCCGCGGTGGCGGGCGGTGTGGCCCAGGAACCGATCATCACCATGCGCAACGGCCGCTACGTGATCCCCGTCAAGGCGGAGGCCCGCGGCCGCATCCGCGGCATCGTGCACGATACCTCGTCCTCCGGCGCCACGGTGTTCATCGAGCCGCTGGCCACGGTGGAGCTGGCCAACACCTGGCGCGAGCTGCAGCTCGACGAGCAGCGCGAGGTGGAGCGCATTCTGCGCGCCCTGAGCGACGAGGTCGGCCGCGCCGCCGGACGGATCCACGCCACGCTCCAGTGCCTGGCCCAGTTTGACCTGGCCTTCGCCAAGGCCCGCCTGGCGGAGGCGCTGGGCGCCACTGAGCTGCCGTACCCGGGGCCGGAGCAGCCGTGGCTCGTGCCCGGCCCGAGCGAGCTGGTGCTGGTGGACGCCCGTCATCCCCTGCTGCGCGGTGAGGTGGTGCCGATCTCCTTGCACGTGGGCGGCGCCTTCACCGTGCTGCTCATCACCGGCCCCAACACCGGCGGCAAGACCGTGGCCCTCAAGACGGCCGGCCTGCTCACGCTCATGGCCCTGGCCGGGCTGCCCGTGCCGGCCGAGCGCGGCACCCGCATCCCGGTGTACGCCGGCGTGTACGCCGATATCGGTGATGAGCAGAGCATCGAGCAGTCGCTCTCCACCTTCAGCGCGCACATGCGCACGGTGATCCGCATCCTCGGCGAAGCCGGGCCCAACACCCTGGTGCTGCTCGACGAGCTGGGCGCCGGCACCGACCCGGCCGAGGGGGCAGCGCTGGGGCGGGCGATCGTCGCCTACCTGCTGCGCCGCGGCGCGCACGTGATCGCCACCACCCACCACGGCGAGCTGAAGGACTTCGCCCAGGCCACGCCGGGGGTGATGAACGCCAGCGTGGAGTTCGACCCGGAGACGTTCGCGCCCACCTACACGCTGACCATCGGCCTGCCCGGCCGTAGCAATGCCATCGCCATCGCCGGGCGGCTGGGCATGCCGGCGGAGGTGCTGGCCGAGGCCCGCGCCCAGTTCTCGCCCGAGCGCCGGCAGGTGGAGGACCTGCTGGAGCAGTTGCAACGCGAGCGGCGCGAGGCGGAGGAGATCAAGCGGGCGGAGCGGCTGGCAGCGCGTGAGGCGGAGGAGATCCGGGCGCAGCTCGCCCGCCGCCTGGACGAGATCGAGGCGCAGCGCGAGGAGATGCTGGCCGAGGCGCGACGCGTGTTGGAGGAGGAGATCGCCCTCACCCGCGAGCGGCTGCGGGAGGCGGCCCGCCGCCTGCGGCGCTTCCAGCCGGCGGAGCTGCCCCTGGCGCGCGACGCCGCCCAGGAGGCGGTGGCGGAGGCGGAGCGCCACCTGCAACGGCTGCGGCGCACCACCCGCCGGCGACGGGAGGAGCCCGGCCCGCGCCCGGAGGAGGTGCAGCCCGGCGATCAGGTCTGGCTGCGCGGCCTGGCGCAGCCGGGCGAGGCGCTGACCGCACCGGACGAGCACGGCGAGATCGAGGCGGCGTTCGGTTCGCTGCGCACGCGGGTGCGGGTGGAGCAGATCGCGCGCGTCGCCCGACCGCCGCAGCAGGGCGGCCGGGTGAGCGTGCGCGTCACCACGGTCGGGCCAACGCCGTCGCCGGGCCTGGAGCTGGAGGTGCGCGGCCAGCGGGTGGAGGAGGCGATGCCGCGGGTGGAGGAGTTCCTGGACAGCGCCTTCCGCGCCGGTCTGCCGTTCGTGCGCATCATTCACGGCAAGGGCACCGGCACCCTGCGCCGGGTGGTGCGCGAGTTCCTGGCGCAAAGCCCGCTCGTTTCCTCCTACGAGACGGCGCCGCCGCACGAGGGCGGCGAGGGCGTGACCGTGGCCTACCTGGCGGTCTGATGCCGCGTCCGCGTGCCGGGTGCTAGGTGACTGCGGCGCGGCGGCCCTCACCTCCGGCGGGGTGAGGGTGCGCTCCGCGCCAGGGCGCACCTCCGTCAGCTCCTCCCCGGCCTGCGGCACGGGGTGTTCCACCTGCGCGGTCTCGCGGTCGTCCATCTTCGGCGCCTCCTCGGGGGTGATGCAT
>JBHOQW010000112.1:0-9603 GCA_042408665.1 Dehalococcoidia bacterium | reverse complement strand
GAGATCGCGCTGGCGCAGGTACTTGCCTTCGGCCTCCCAGTTCACCCGCCAGGCGTGGTGCGCCTCGTCGTTGATGACCAGGATATTCCGGGCATTCGCCATCTCGCCGAGCACCTCGCGGGTGTAAGCCTCGTCGCTCTTCACCCCGCGCTTGTCCACGCTCTTCCGCTTCTTGATCTGCTCTTCGCTCTCCCACGCCAGTGCGTGCCAGTTGCGCACCAGCACCTTGCCCTGGCGCAGCTTGTCAAGCAGAGCCGACGGCACGATGTCGAAGGCTTCGTAGTAGTTGTCTGTCGCTGCCAGCTCCAGTACGGCCAGCCGCTTCTTTACCGTCAGCCCTGGCGCGACCACGAGCACGTTTTTGGAAAAGCGGGCGTCCTGCGGATTCGCCACCTTGTTGAGGATCTGCCAGGCAATAACCATCGCCATGACGATGGTCTTGCCGGAGCCGGTGGCCATCTTGCAGCACTGCCGCTCAAAGTCGCCGCCGTCACCGGGTATCTCAATGCCTACGCGCTCCGCGGCGGGCGCTTCCGTGAGCCAGATCAGCGTCTCGGCTGCCTCCAGCTGGCAAAAGAACAAGCGCTGGTCTCGTTCGGGGTCGCGCCAGTGTTCCAGCAGCCGCTTGGTGATGCTGGTCACGCCTGGATAGCCGGCCTCGCGCCAGGCTTTCACGCGCGGGCGGATCTGATTGACCAGGGGAATCTCGACAAAGATTCCCGGGTCATCGAACGCTTTCGAGCCGGGCGTCGCCATCACGTAGCCTGCCGGACGGCGGCCTTCAACCAGCTCGAACGTGCGCGTCTCCCGATCATAGCGCCAGTGGAATTTTGGCTCCTCGTAGGGCGAGTTGACGATGAGGCGATCAATGGTGGTGCGGGCCATCACTCCACCTCCGTCACCTTGAGGCTCTCGATACCCCGGTCGTCCACGATCTTGACGGCGATGCGCCGGTGCTCGCCCGGTTCGAACGGCAGCGAAACCGTGCCGCGGTAGGCTTCGATCAGGTCTTCGTCGATCTCCGCTTTGAGGTTTCTCGCGAGTTTCGCCCAACCCTCGTTGTCTCCCGCCATCGGGAAGAAAACCTGGCGTGGATAGAGGCTGCGGCCGTCATAATCGTTGTCCAGCAGCCAGAGGGCGATCTTGTCCGCGCCGCCCGATTCGAGCTGGCCCGTTTTGGTGTTGTAGTAGTCGAAGCCGTGCACCTCGACCGCATACTTACCGTCCTTCTGCCTGCGCACCTCGACATCCGGCTGGCCGATGAGCCAGAACGACTCGTTGCTGGCGCGCTTCTTTTTTAGGTCTTCGGTTAGCAGGTCGGCGTTCATCTGGACTTTGAGGAACTGCATCCCGGCAAGCTCCGGCTTCGTTTCGTCTATGTCCTTGGCGGCCTCGGGGTCAAACTGAAAGGCCGCAAAAATCAGCAGTTTGGGTCTAGGCACAAGGGTGCGGGCCTCTTCCCAGGCCATTTCGACCTGCCGCTGCTCCAGCGGCCCGTGCTCCGGGCCAAAGGAAACCACCACCCGCATCGGGTTGTAGGCCGGCGCATCTTCGCGCACACCATCGGCGCCTTCGTCGCTGGGCCGAGTCTCTCCGTCGGCATGCAGCCAGCGGCAACCGGGTAAAGGCTCCAGGCGCGCAAAGCGGATGTATTGGCCGACTTTCCCGCGGATGCCCGTCCTGAGCAACTCGTCGCGCCACTCCGCCTGCCGCAGCGTCTCCCCCGAGCGGGCGATGGAGGTGTCGGCTGGTTCAGGCTTGGGCTCCAGGATCTCGTTCACCGACTTCACCGCCGGGGCGGGCACGGCCTCCACCGTGAAGGGGCCGCTGACGCGGGTTTTCTTCTTATCCACGAACGGTTGGTCGTAAAGCGTTTCCTGCTCCGCGTGGCGGGCGATGGCCTCGTCCATGGCTTTCTGCATGGCGCGGCGGGCGGCGTGGAAGGCCTCAAAGGGAGCGCGCGCCACTTCGGGCCAGTCGGCGGGGAACGCGAACGGCACTTCCCACTCGACCAGTTCGTTGACCTTGACCACCTGGCCCGAGGGCATGGTGAAGGTGGCGCTGTCGGCCGCGCCGAAGTCCACGAACTGCCCTTCGCGCCCGCCCTGGGTGACCTTGAACTTGACCGGCTTGCCCTTGAGCGCGGCGTTGAGGTCGGCCAGCGCCCGCTCGATGGCCGGATGCATGCGCGCGTAGATGCCGTCGATCTCCGGGTTGTTGGCGATGGACTTGAGCGTCACGTGCGGCACAGTCTTGTAGTTGAAGCCGCTGCCGACGCCTTCTTCGGGGTGGGCGAGCTCGTAGTAGTCGAAGACGGCGGTCATCAGGCGCTGACGGGCCAGCGTGAGGGCCACGCGCGAGGTGTCGCAGGTGATCCAGCGCCGGCCCCACTGCTCGGCGACGTAGGCGGTGGTGCCGCTGCCGCAGGTGGGGTCGAACACCAAGTCGCCAGGGTCGGTGGTCATGAGGAGGCAGCGTTGCACGACCAATTCGTAGGTCTGAACAACGTAGATGGGGTTAGCCGCTCCCTTTATGCCTCCCCAAAAGTTGCTTAGCGGATCGATTGCGCTATCGTTCCAATAGACTTTCGCATAAAGCCGACTTCCGGTACCGCGCAATCGGCCAACCTGAGCAAGTTTCTCTAGGCCGTCTGGGTACTTGACGCTCCAGTGACGATTGGCGGGAGGTTCATACTCAACACCTTCGAATCTGAATGGCGTAGGTGATGGAGGTGGGTCCTGACTAATGAGCGGATAATCGTGCCTCATTAGACGCCAGCCGTTCTCAATCTTCTTGGCAATGGTCTTTGCGTCGAAGGATGACGACGGGGACGCTTGTCCATTAGGAGAAACGATCATGGTGAATTTTCCGCAGTCTCCATCGAAAACGCGCTCTGTGTATAGCGGGCGAAACTTGAGTTGCGCCTTTTCCTTCGCATACCACACGAGGTAATCATTAACTGGCGCGAGGGCTCCGGCGTCTTGGTAAGCCTTCTTCTTGAAACAGATAGTAACGACAAGGTTAGCTGCCCCAAACACCTCATCCATCAACTCCCGCACGTGATGCACGTTCTCGTCGCTGATCTGCACGAAGATGCTGCCGCTCTCGGTCAGGAGTTCGCGCGCCAAAAGCAGCCGGTCGCGCAGGTAGGTGAGGTAGGAGTGGATGCCCAGCTCCCAGGTATCGCGGAAGGCGCGGATCTGCTCCGGTTCGGCGGTGAGGTCCTCGTCCTTGCCGTCCTTCACGTCGCGCTTGTTGACGAAGGGCTGGAAGTTGGAGCCGTAGCGGATGCCGTAGGGCGGGTCGATGTAGATCATCTGCACCTTGCCCGCCATGCCCTCTTTTTCCAAGAGCGAGTTCATCACGAGCAGCGAGTCGCCGGCGATCAGGCGATTGGTCCAACCGTGCTTATGCCGGTAGAACTCGATCGCCTGGCGGAGGGGTTCCTTGCGCTCGACCTCGAAGAGCGGCAGTTGCTGCGGTTGACCGTTGCCGTTCTTCTTGCGCACCGCCTCGATGATGGTGCGTGGGTCGATGCGCTCGTGCACGTGCAGCGAAACGGTGGGCACCTCGAACGACGTGTGCTCGGCCTTGCCGGCCCAGTTGAGAAACGGTTCCTGGACGCGCTGGAGGTAGCGGAGCGCCTCTTTAGCCTCCTCCAAACTCTCGGCCTGGAGGCCGTACTCAATGATATCGTTGATGTCGTCACGAATCTTGCGACTGTCGAAGTTCAGCTCAGGTGCCAGATGGTAGTGATACCGATACGTGCGCGCACGTGGCGTCAGAGGATCGGTCTCCGGCGTCACCAGGCCGACGGGTGGATTGTTGAGGCGGTGTTGGGTCGCGTGCGAGTAGGCCTCGATACGGCGCCCCGGTCCGGTAGGTTGGCCGTTCATCATGATGCGGTCCTCGGCCGTGTTCGAATGTCGGAGAGTACAGCGTGCCGATTATGTTATGTGCGCGTCGTGAACGCAACCCGCTTCGCCCGCGGGCGGAGCGTGCTCCGGCTGGGATGCGGCCGGGTCGGATAGCCTGTGGGCCGCGCGGATGCGCTCCACCGCGGCCGATTTTTTGCCGACAAAAATCCCGGTCTCACGCGCTCCCTCCGGCCGCGAACGCGGCCTCCTCGCACGCCCGGCACCGCGCCCGGGCCGTGCGGCCCGTCCATTGG
The DNA here is from genome assembly GCA_042408665.1 of Dehalococcoidia bacterium. Taxonomy (GTDB): domain Bacteria; phylum Chloroflexota; class Dehalococcoidia; order CAUJGQ01; family CAUJGQ01; genus CAUJGQ01. Next base: position 5,432 of record JBHOQW010000112.1, on the reverse strand, counting down.
CCGCACGTGTCGCACAGCCGGTCACGGCAGCGCCAGCAGGCGCCGTAGTGGAGCTGGCGGCCGCAGCGGGGGCAGGGCGGGCCGGTCGAGGTCGAGCGCGGGGTCGGGGGTGCCGGGGCAGCGACCGAACCCGAAAAGGCGCGCAACGGTGCGACGCATGCGTCGCATGCGTCGCCCTGAACCTGAGCCGACCGGTCGTTTGCGTCGCACTCCTCCGCTCGTTTGCGTCGCACTCCTCCGCTGTTTGCGTCGCATGTGCGAACCTGATGCGACGCATGCGACGCACGCGGCGCAAAGTCCGCCCACTTTTCTTCCTCGTCACCGGCGGCCCCGCCCGGCGGGGCCGAGGGGCTGGGGCGGGGACTGGGCGGTGGCGGTGACGGAGGCGCCGCGGTGCGCTGGACCACGATCAGCCGCTTGCTGCCCCGCCCCGCGGTGCGGGTGAACGAAACGTCGATGCCGACCGCGCGCAAATTGGGAGCAAGGCGGCGGAGGGCGTTGGACAGTGCGCGCCCGTTGGCCGGCCAGCCCGTGGGGGGCTTTTTGCCCTCGCGCTCGCCGCCTGGCAGGTGGCGGGCAAGGGCGTCGAGCAACTCCGTCGCCGTGCCGCGCCAGGCGCCCCGGCTCGCCGGGGCGTCCAGCAGCGCGCGCAGCGGGTCGACGATCGGCGACGCCTCCAGCGCCAGCTCGTGCGCCGATTCGCGATTGCCCGCGAACGCGTCGAAAAACCCGCCCGCGGGCCAGGGGAGGGCCGGCTCGCACGCCACGACCCAGAGGGCGAAGTCCGCGAGCCGTGGGTAGCGATCGAGCTGCACGCGGTCGAGGTTCGCGAGCCCCACCGCGACGGCGCCGAGCAGCGCCCCGAGCAGGCGCGGGCCGGCGGCCGTGAACGCCCGCCAAAACGGCTCTTCCGGCAGGCGCTGCGCGTCGGCGATGCGCGGCAGGGACACCAGCAGCGACCGGTCGAGCAGGTCGCTGCGGGTGGCGAGCTCTTCGATGCCGGTCAGAATCACCGGCCGCTGCACGTCGAGCAGCGTTTCGTCGCGATCGCTGTATAGCTCCCGCTTTGCCAGCCCGCCGCCGGTGGAGAGCCGGCAGAGCGCGTCCGCGAGCCAAGCGGGGAGGTGGCTGAGGTTGTCGAAGACCTGTACCCACGAGTTCGCCGCGGCGATGACGAGGTCCTCCAGCGCGCGCGGCTCCGCCCGCAGCGGCGCGACATTGGGGTCGACCAGCGCGCGCAGCACCCGCGCGGCCGTGCTTTTCGCGCTGCCCTGCTCGCCGTGCAGCACCAAGATGGGATGCGGGCCAACGGGGCGGAAGGCGGCGAGCAGCCAGCCGACGATCAGTTGCCAATCCGCTTCGGACCCGACGTTCAAGAAGCGGCGCAACTCGTCGACCGTCCCGTCGCGCGCCGGCTCCGGCAGCGGCAGCAGGCCACGGGGGCGCCAGAACCGCACCGGCGCCTCCTGGGCGGGGATGACCCGCCAGCCGCGCGCGGTGATCTCCACCACCCGCCACTTCGGGTCGCACAGGTCGAGGTAGATCGCCGCATCAGCACCCGCGATGCGGACGTGCACGGCCCGCCGCGCGCCGTCGAACAGGGCGCGGCTCTCCAGCGTCGTCAGCGCCTCCTGCGCCGCCTGGGCGCTCAGCGAGCGGTCGAGCGTCTCGTACGCGAGCCGCGCCAGCCACTGGCGCGCGCGGCGCGAGCGCAGCGGCATGGTCTCAACGTGATCGCCGACCGGCACCGTGACGAAGGCCTCGTCGAGCGGGGTGTGGAACAGCTCCGCGATCCGGGCGAGGGCGTGCTGCACCACGAGCGTCGCTTGAGTCGGTTTGCCCGTCCGCTCGCCCCCCTTGGTCTTCGTGCTCCCCGCCGCCTGCGCCACCGGCGCCGGGGTGGCGCTCGCCTTGAGCTCGTCGATCAGCGCGCGCACGTCAAACCCATTCAGGTGCGTTTCGCTCAAGTCTTTGAGCGTGATCGTCTCGCCATCGGCACGGGGAACCGTCGGGGCCGCGATAATTCGGCAGGTTGGAATATCCCGGGCGATGCGCTGGACGAAATCCTCCGCGCCTGGCTCTTGCCAAACATAAACTTGGAGCCCGCGCAACGCGGGGGCAAAATCGCTCCGCCAGGCGCTTTTGCCCGGGATGCCGAGGGCGGGGATGCCGTGGTACCACGCGGTCCAGCAATCGGATTCACCTTCGACAAGCAGCACCCAGCCCGCCTGGCGGGCATCTTCCAGGCGGTCAAGCCCGTACGGCATGAGCGGAACGTTTTTTGGCTGTAGAAAGCGCGGCTCGGTGTTCAGCGAAACACGCACGCGTGAGAACGCCTCGCTGCCGTCCGGCATTCGGTATGGGATCACGACATGCGTGACCCCAACGCTGGGGTGATGCTCGCGCAAGCCGAGCCTTTTCAGAAAATCAACTGGCAACAACTTCGCCGCGGCGAGCGTGTCGAGCGTCACCCCGCGCCCGCGCCCGGCCGGCGCCAGCTCGGCCTGGGTTGGCGTTGGCGGTGGCAGCGCGCCCCGGGCTTTGAGGGCGGCGTGGACGGCGTCCTGCGAGCAGCCGGCGTGACAATACCACACCGCGCACCGCTCGCCCGGGGCCACGCTCAAACTGGGCCACCGATCTTGGTGCGCAGCACAGTGCGTCATGCCGCGCGGGCCGGGGCGCCCGCACGGGCAGCCCGACCGGCCGCAGCGCAGCGCGTCGCGGATGGCGGCGGCGCGCGCTTCGATCGCACCGCTTGACGCCGCTGTCGGTGGGTGCGTACCTTCGCGCTGAGCGTCAGCACGCGCTGGTTCCCGCCTCGCCCTGCCCCGGCGAAACGCTTCGCCGCCGCCGGCCTGCCCGCCCGGCGGCGCGGCATCTTCGGGGATGCGCATCACCGCACCTCCCCGCTCCTACCGCGCACCTCGATGTCGGCGGTGGTCGTCGTCCGCCCCGCGCTCGCGGGCACCGCGGCGGCCTGGGCAGCCTCAAGGCTCATCAGGAGCGCGCGCAAGGCGTCGACCCGGACCAGCCGGCGGCCGCCCAACTTAATCGAGGGAATTTCTCCGCGCCCGATGAGTTCGTACAACTTCGCGCGCGAAATGTTCATCAGCGCCGCGGCCTCGGCGACGCTCACCGCGAGCACCTCGCACCGGTCGCACATGGCTGGACACCCCCAGTCGCGCGATGTATATTTTGAGTCATGCACGTCCGCCGCGTGTTTACAACCGGAATTTGTGACACTCAGCGAGTGCAACGTGCGAATTCGTGACACTCGCACTGGCGGTCGTTCCGATCCACCCGCTCCGACACCCGGCCCCACCTCGCCGGAACCCCGTGCGCTGCCGGGGGGGCGGGTGAGCCCTGACCGTGCCCGGCACGGCCGGCGGCTGACGCCGGCAATGGACGACCTGGTGGCGCGGTTGGCGTTCCAGGGCGCGAGCGTGGCGACCATCCTGCAGGCGCTCGAGGAGGGGTACGCGGCCGGGCGGTTTCCGTTTGTGCCGCGACGGGAGACGGTCAGCCGCGTCGTCGCCAAAAAGCTGCAGCTCTACGGCGTGATCCGCCAGCACATGGGGCTGCGCGGGCCGGCGGGGGGCGCGGGTGCGGGGCCCCGGTACGCCGGGGCAGGGTGGGTTCTGCCCGGGCCCGGAGGGGCGGAGCTGGGGGCTCAGCGCGCCCCGGACGCCGCGAACGCCGCCGCTCGCGGCGGTGGGGAGAGGGGTTCGACCTCGGACCCGGGCCAGGACCGGGCGGTGCTGGCCGCCCTGCCGGCCGTCGCGGCGCGGGGGGCGGGGCAGTGGCCCGATGCGGAGACCGTGCGTTGGTGGGCGTATCTCGCGGCGCGTGCCCCCGGCCTCCCCGCCGCCGACCTCCCCGACCTGGCGGCGCTGTGGCGGGCGCGGCTGGCCGAAGGACGCCCGGTGCGGGACCTGGTCCTGTTCCTGGGCAGCGCCCCGTGGCGGGGCGAGCGGGCGTTTGATGCCTATGTGCGCGCCGTAGCCGGGGCAGGGGAGCGCCTTTACCCCCAGTGGCGGGGGTTCTTGCCGGCCGTGGCCCGGTGGCTGGCGGCGGTCGCGCACGATCTGTGGCAGATCGCGAATGTCCTGCACGCCGGCGGGCCAGCGCTAGGCGGATGGGGCCGCGCCTGGGATGCGCGGGAGTGGGTGAGCTATGCTCGGGACCGGTGGGCGGCGGCGCGGGCGGCGTTCGTGCCGCTGCTCCCACTCGTGTGGCAGGGACTGGTGACCGCCGCTCCAGCCGGCGCCCCGGGTGCGGCGATCGCCACCTCGTTGGATTCGGAGTCGGCGTCGGAGGGGGGCGAGCCACTGACTGAAAATTGGTTCTGGCGTCAGATTCGGCGCTCGGATGTGCTGCTCGCCCCGCCGCTGGATGCCCGCTCCCCGGTGGGCCAGGCCTGGCGGTGGCGCTCGGCGACGGTCGGCACGTGGACGGCGCTGGGCCCGCACGAGCCAGTGCGGGTGATGCTCGTTGCGATCACCTTCGACCTCGCCCGGGCCGTGGTTGCGCTCGACCGGTGGGCAACGGCCGGGTTTCCGGTCAGCGGTCCGGTGGGGCCGGAGGGAACTGACACCGACGGCGCGGGCGTCGGTGTGGCGGTGGCGCCCCGACTCCACGACGGTGACCAGCGCGACACCGCTGCGGGCCCTGGCCTCGCCGGGGCGGGTGGTGGGGCCGGGGCCGGGGTCGGGGCCGGCGCCGCGACGGATCTGCGGGCAGCGGCATCCCGGCTTGCCGGGGCGGCGTCGTCGCCCGGCGACGGCGATGGCGACGGCGCCGTTGACCTCGCGGCGCTGCACGAGGTGGCCGCGACGTTGCTATCCCGTATCCCGTTTGTGACGCCGCCGGAGGAGGGCCAGGTCCTTGTCCCTCCCTGGGCATGGAGGGGCGACTCCCACGGTGACGAGCCTTGGAGCGAGCGGGAGCGCCTCGCGCTGGCGCTGCTGGATCCCACCGGTGACACCCTGCGGGTGGTGCGCGGCGTGCGAGGCGCCCCGCCACCCACGGGCGTCGCTGGGGCCCAGACACCCGACCCACCCACGCCGGCGGTGCGCCAGGCGGAGGGGACGGGGTGAAGTGGAGGAGATGGGCACTCCCACGTCCTCCGGTGCCCCCTGCGCGGGGGCTGCCATCACATCGGGCAGGCAGCAAGGGCGGGGGCTGGAAACGGTTGACGGTCGCGCGCCGCCATGCTAGCGTGAGCGCCGCGCAGCGACGGCTTGCCAAGATGGCAGGTGCACTCGTTGTCCGTACGCATCGCTCCCACCAGGGGAGGCAGTGCGATGCGGGACCGATCCGGTGAGGGCCAGCCCCCTGCGCGGGCGCCGCACGAGTCCTGCCCGGGCTGCGGCGCCCCGCTCCCAGCTCGCGTCCGCTTCTGCCCGCGCTGCGGTCGGCCGCGCGTGACCGCC
>JBHOQW010000109.1:0-5651 GCA_042408665.1 Dehalococcoidia bacterium | reverse complement strand
CTCGATGCGCGCCAGCGCCGACTGGAGGTCGCGCTCGACCGCCGCGGCCGCGCGGCCATAGAGCGCCGCCGAGGCGGCCGCCAGCCGGTCGGCCAGCGCGGGATCAGGAGGGGGCGGCGGGTCGAGCCGGACGGAGAAGACGGGCAGCCGCTCGCCCCCGGCCGAGAGCCGCGCGTAGCACTGGTGCTCGCCCAGCGCCACCAGGTCGTGCTCGTCCACCCCCTCGCCGAGCTCCTTGACGAGGTACTGGGCGTCCTCGGCCGAGGTGTGGAACGCGAAGAGGCCATCGAGGTTGGCGAAGACGGTCGAGCGCAGCGCCCGGTGCTGCTCGCGGTCGAGCGCCGCCAGCTTGGCCAGGCTCTGCGTCGCGAGCACGAGGTTGGCGCCGTACTTGGCGAGCTCGGCCAGGATCGCCTCGTAGTCGGCACCCGGCATGCTGTGGAACTCGTCGACCAGCAGCGTCACCGGCCGCCGGTCGCGCGCCGCGAGGCTGCCCTGCTCGCCGATGGCGAGGGCGACGAGGTTGAGCAGCGTCGCGCCGATGAGCGCGGCGGTGTCCTCGCCGACGCTGCCCTTGGCCGTGTCGACGATGACGATCGCCCCCGAGCGGACCCAGGCGAGCGAGTCGATCGTCGAACGCGGCTGGCCGACGATGGCGCGGGCGGCCCGGCTGCCGGCGAAGCGCTGGACCTTCGTCTGGACCGGGTTCGCGATCTCGATCTGGAGTCTTCTGTCAAGGAGATCGAAGTAGCCCGACCACCACGCCTTCACGACGGGGTCGGCGACGTGCCCCAGGACGCTGCGCCGGAAGGCGGTGTCGACCAGGACCGCCGGCACGTCGAGCACGGTGTGCTGGCGACTGCGCCCGTCCGGGTCCGCGGCGCAGATCGCCTGGTTCGCCTCGTACAGGGTGAGGAGCGCGAACCGGAACGCATCCTCCATCCGGGGGCCCCAGAAGCGGTCGAACTCGCGCTTGAAGATGGCGAGCACGTTGGCCACCGCCTTGTCGCGGTCGCGGAACAGGCCCGTATCGAGCAGGTTCAAGCCGAAGGGCCGCTCGCGCTGGGCGACGTCGAGGTAGACGACATCCCCTCGCCGGCCGGGCGGCACCGAGCCGAGCGCCGCCCGGGCGAGGTCGCGGTGCGGGTCGACCAGCACCAGCGCTGGCCGGTCGGCGCCCGTCGTCTCCATGACGTGCTGGGCGAGCCGCAGCAGGAGCGAGGACTTGCCACGCCGCGTCTTGGCGACCAGTAGCAGGTGGCGGCGCAGCAGCTCGTCGGGCAGCGCCACCGGCACGACGCGACCCTGGTGGCTGGCGGTGCCGATCGGGCAGCCCCGCGCGACGGTACCGGGGAGCGGCAGGCGCCGCCGGGCGGCAGTGCGCTCGATGAGCGGCACGTCCGCCAGCGCCTGCGGCAGGTGCCACAGCCCGGCCAGCTCGCGGGTGTTCAGGACCGGGACCGCCCGCGCCGGCGGGAAGAGTGCCAGGCTGCGCAGGTCGCGGCCAGGCAGGTCGAGCCGGCGCGCCGCCAGACCGTTCCCGGCCGCCAGGTTGTATTGGCGGTAGGCGGCGACGAGCCGCTCGAGGCGGGCGTCGACCTCGACCCGCGGGACCTCCTTGGGCGCGAACACCGCCAGCCGGAGCTGCGCCCGGTAGGCGATGCGGCTGACCTTCTCCTGGACCAGCCGCACGTCGTAGATCGTCTTCTGGCCGAGCCGGCGCGCCAGCCAGAAGAGGCCGGGCACCCCGACCAGCACCCCGCCTGCCAGCAGGCCCAGGTGGAGCCAGTCGCGGGCCAGGTACCAGTGGTATGCTTGGACGGCGAGCGCCCCCACGACGAGCAGCCCCGCCAGGGCGAAGACGCTCGTGAGCGAGGTGTCGGCACGGCCCGGCCCAGAGGGCACCCCGCGCTCGGACGCCAGCGGGTGCTCGACCGCGAGCCGCAGGTAGTCCTTGCACCAGTCGTCCGGCGCCGGCCGCAGGACGAGCTGCGCCAGCCCCCGCCAGCCGGCGGGCAGGGCACCGAGGGCGCCGAGGATGCCGAGCACCGGGTCGGCCTGGGCGTCGCGGGCGGCGTCCACGTCGGCGTCGCGGAAGGTGCGCAGCGGCAGGTACGGCGGCCGGCGTAGCACGAGCGTGGCGGCGGCCACCTGCTCGTCGGGACGCAGTCGCGCCGGGTCGAGCCCGGGGAAGCGCTCGGCGTCGAGGGGGCGTAGTTCGGCCTGTGGGTAGGCCACCGCGAGCTGGTCCTCGAGGTGGCGCCGCATGGCCGGGCTCTCCGCCCGGGCCAGGAACCAGCGGGCGGAGTCGGTCGCCGCGATCTCCAGTGCGAACGGCTCGCGCAGCGAGATGGCGGCGAGCAGGTTCTCGGCCGGGGTGACGATCGCCGCGTTGGTGCGCGGGGTGACCACCTCGACCAGCTCCGGCCGCGCCTCGGGCGCCCGCCGGCGCTCAATCGCGAGGCGCATGGCCGTTGCTCCTCGCCCGGCGGCCGCCGTTGCCCCGAGCCGCGCAGCCGGGCGCGGGCGACGAGCGCTTACGGATCTCGAAGGCCCACAGGATGGTGTGGAGCTCCTCGATGACCGCCGAGAGTTGGGCGCGCGTGCAGCGCTTCCAGGGCCGGCGGGCGAGCTGTTCGGTGAAGGCGATCGTCGTGCGGGTCGGCCAGCCGATCAGGCGGCCGTAGGCGAGCAGGGCGTCGCGGAGCGCGGCGCGCTGTTCCTGCTCGTCCAGCGTGGCGAAGGCGCGGTCAAGACCCATTGGTGTCCTCCATCGGCGTGCTTGCTGCCCTTGCGGTCGCGGTGGTCGGTGTCGTCTCGCTGGCCCGCCGGGCGTCGGCGAGCAGGCGGAAGAAGACTGCCCGCCCGTCGGGGCGCCGCCCGAGGTCGTTCAGGTCGCAGCCGTCCGGGAGCGCGAGGGGGCGGAAGCGCCCGCCGAGTTGCGCGGCGAAGCGCTCCGCCGCCGCCCGGCCCGCCTCGTCGGGGTCGAGGACGCCGTAGACGACCCCGGCCCGGGCGAGGAAGCCCAGCCGCTCGTCGGGAAGCGCCGTGCCGCAGGGGCTGAAGGCCGGCAGGCGCCAGGCGACCGCCGTGAGGTAGTCGAAGACGCCCTCGCAGAGAAACGCCTCGCGCTGACCGGCCGCGCGCTCGTAGCCGAGCACGGGCCGCTCGCCCCCCAGCGCCAGGTACTTCGGCCGCTGCGGGTCGTCCTCGAGGCGGCGGCCGATGAACCAGATCGCTTGCCCGCCCCTGAGCTCCGGGACGACGATCCGCCCGGCCAGGTGCTCGCGCAGGTGGCTGCCGTCGCCCTTCGTCGGGCGATGGAGCAGGCCGAGCTCCTGGGCGGTGCGCAAGCCCGTCCGGCGGCGCAGGTAGGCTTCGAGCGAGTGGCCGTCGGCGTACCCGAGGGCGCAGTGGCGGATCACCCAGTCCGGCAGGCCACGCGCGCGCACGTAGGCCAGGGCGCGCGGCTCGCGCCAGAGGCGGTGCTGGTAGACGGCGCAGGCCGTGTTCATGACGACCTGCTCCTCGAGCGTGAGCCGGTCCCAGCGCCGCTCCTGGCGCGAAGGTCTGGAGGGTCGCGGGGTCGGCGAGCTTGCGGCGGTGGATGCTCCAGCCAGCCGCTGGCACGCCGCGCGGAAGTCGAGGCCCTCGCGCCGGCGCACGAACTCGATCACGTCGCCACCGACGTTGCAGGCGTAGCAGTACCAGCTCTCGGTGTCCTCGTAGACGTGCAGGTTGGGCTGCTCGCCATCGGGGTGGAGCGGGCACCGGCCCACGAGGGCCCGCCCCACCCGCCGCAGCTCGACCCCGGAGCGGGCGACCACCTCCGCGATGCGGTGCGCCCGCCGGATCGCCTCGATCTCGTCCCGCTCGTAGCGGCGGGTCGCGGTCGTCTCCATCAGGCGTCCTCCCCCTCCGACAGCCCGAGACGTCGGCGTGGGCCGGGCGGCGTGGTGGCGGCCAATTCGGCGAGTTCGCGGGGGGCGGTGGTCGCCAGCCGGTGCTCGGCCGGACTGGCCTCGATCGTGAGCGCCACGTGCGCGCCGCGGGCGAAGAACAGGCCCTCGCCCTTGCCGGCCGCCAGCAGGAACCGTCGCTCCTCGTCGGAGAGGCGCAGCGCCGCCGCGACCGGGTCGATCGTGGTGCTGTCCTGCTTGAGGAGCAGCTTCATCGCGGCGTTGCCGAGCACGGTGCGGCCCTGGTCGCAGCCCAGGAAGTCGGCCACGTCCTGGCTGATGCAGACGAGGCCGAGCCAGTACTTGCGCGCTCGCCGCGCCATCCCGGCCAGGAAGGCGCCGCCCTCGGCGTACTGCATCAGGCTCCACGCCTCGTCGACCACCAGCAGGCGCGGCTTGCGTTGGCGACGGACCTGGTTCCAGACGAAGCTGGTGATCAGGTGGACGCCGACGGGCCGCAGTTCCGGCTCGAGCGCCTGGACGTTGAAGACGGCCAGCCGGCGGTCGAGCGCGACGTTCGTCGGCCCGGAGAACAGCCCGGCCAGCGAGCCGTCGACGTAGCGCCGCAGGCGGGTCGCCAGGCCAGCCGCCACGTCGCCGGGGCTCGCCTCCAGCGCGGCGTGCAGGTCGCGCAGCAGCGGCGCCGGCCGGGCGTGGGTGGCCGGGTCGGCGGTGATACCGGCCCGGGCGTAGGTCTGGTAGAGCGCCCGGTCGAGCACCGCCCGCTCGTGGTTACCCAATGCCCGGCCGGGCTCGGCGAGCATGACCTCGAGCAACGCCAGCAGCGCCGCCACCTGCTCGGCGAGCGGGTCGAGTCCCTCGTCCGCCTCCCCCGCTGGCGGGAGGTCGAAAGGGTTGAGGCGCTGGGCCGGCCCGGAGGGCACCCCGCTGGCCAGGCGGATGGACTGGCCGTTCACCGCCCCGCAGAGGGCGCGGTACTCGTCCTCCGGGTCGATGATCAGGAAGTCGACGTCGCCCAGCAGGCTGCGCAGCGCGAGCAGCTTGGTGAAGTAGGACTTGCCGGCGCCGCTCTGGGCGAAGACGACCAGGTTGGCGTTCTCGAGGCTGCCGTCGAACGGGTCGACGATGACCGGCGAGTGGTTGTGCCGGGCGATGCCGAGCAGGACGCCTCGCTCCATCGTGAGCGTGCTCGACGAGAACGGGAACATCGTCGCCAGCGAGCTGGTGTCGAGGTTGCGGTAGGCGACGAGGTGGTCGCGGCCCTCGGGCAGGCAGGAGCGGAAAGCGCCGTCCTGCTCGAAGATGGCGACGCGCCACTGGGCGAGCAGCCCACCGAGGACGGCCTCGACGCGGCGGGTGAGGGTGTCCAGCGCCGGCAGCGAGGGCGCGCGCAGCAGGACGTAGAAGCTGACCGAGAAGACCTTCTCCTCGCCGCGCTGGAGCGCGTCCCGCAGCCGCGCGGCGTCCTCGTAGGCCACCTCGCGCTCGGGGTCAGCCAGCCGCCCGCCCCTGGCCGCCAGGAGGCGCGAACTGTGCAGCCGCACCATCTGGTGGGTGAGCGACGAGACCATCTGGCCGCTGTCGAGCGGGTAGAGGTGGCACGAGAGCTCGAGCGGCTCCTCGAAGTCGATTAGCGGCTGCAGCCAGCCGGGGCTGACGGTGCGGGGGTAGCCGGTCACGGCGAGCGTCCGCGTGTACTGGTGGTCGAGCCGCAGGTGGTCGCGCCCGACC
>JBHOQW010000095.1:0-1427 GCA_042408665.1 Dehalococcoidia bacterium | reverse complement strand
CCGGGATAGTCGTCAAAGGTGACGGTGAGCGAACCACTGGTGGGCGTGGGAGTGCGGCTCGGCGATGGGGTAGCCGTCGGCGTGGGCGTGCGGGTCGCAGTGGCCGTCGGCGTAGGCGTACGGGTTGGGGTCGCTGTCGGCGTTGGGGTACGCGTCGCGGTCGCCGTGGGTGTGGGCGTGCTCGAACCGCTGCTCGCCGTCGGGCCCAGGTCGCTGTGGCGGCCGGCGAAGGTCTGGGCCGCGCTGAGATCAATCTGCATGTGGTCGGAGGTGCGGTCGGGGAAGAGCGACCACGGCCAGGCGCCGGCGTAGCCCTTGCTGTAGAAGTCCTCAAAGCGCTGCAGCGCGTCGGTATCCGGGCCGGCGTAGAACTCGCCGATCACCAGCGGTTTGTCCAGGTTGTAGCGGGACTTGACCGTGGCGTAGTCGGTGCAACGGGCGCACCAGTTGCCGCTGGACATGTAGTCGTACCAGTGCGCCTGGTAGTAGTCCAGCCCCTGGCCGACCCACATCGGCAGCCCGTCCAGCATGGCCGAGCCGACGGTGACGTAGGCGGTGGAGTTGGCGTGCACGGCGTCGGCGATGGCCTTCACCGTGGCCTGCACCGCGGACTGGGAGATCTTGTTGTTCCAGATGTCCCACTCCGGCTCGTTGAACACTTCCCAGCTCAGCACGCGCGGATTGCCCTTGTATCGGGCGAAGAGCTGCCCGAGCGCCGTGACCAGCTTCTGGCGCTGGGTAGCGTCCGTCAGCCAGGCCTGCGGCAGCGCGGTCGGGCTGGAGAAGAGGACGAAGTTGTAGTACAGGTCGTAGGTCTGCGCGAGCCGGAGGGCGGCGTCGAAATCGGTGTACACGGCAGGGTTGATGCCGGTGGGAGCGCCGGCGCTGTCCCGCGTGATCTGCCATGGGTCACCGGGAAACACCCACCAGCGGATGACATGCATCCCCGCCGTCTTCGCCTGACCGAAGCCGGTGCCCAGGGCGCTCTGTACCGCGGTCGAGCTCACACCGCCGTTGCCGTTGCAGCCGAAGTCGCAGGCCCAGTTGTACCAGGGCACGTTGGCGCCGTGCAGGTACCAGGACTTGCCCTGCCAGGTGATCCGGCTGCCCGCCGTGCCGGACCCGGTGCTCGTGGGTGAGGTGGTTGGGGTTGCCGTCGGCGGAGTCGTGGGCGTGCGCGTGGCTGTGGCGGTAGGCGTCACAGTCGGCGTGGTCGTCGGCGTGGCCGTGGGCGTACGGGTTGCCGTCGACGTGGCCGTGGGTGTGCGCGTGGCCGTTGGGGTGCTGCTGCCGGCGGCGAGCTCGAGAGTGAGGTCGATGTTGGCGATCACCAGCTCGTTGGTGCCGGCGTTCTGGAACTCCAGCGTGTTGGTGCCACTGCGCAGGTCGGACAGCGCCACCGGGATGTGCACCGCCCGCCCCCGCGC
>JBHOQW010000089.1:0-1176 GCA_042408665.1 Dehalococcoidia bacterium | reverse complement strand
GATCCGCCCCACCCCCTTGAGCGTGCCCACAGAGAAGGTGTCCTGCGCCCCGCAGTACCCCGGGCACTCGCTCTCGAACTCGCCGTGGGCCTCCTTGTCGGCCGTGGCCTTCTCCAGGGCCGCCACCTGGGCCTCGGTCAGGATCCGCCCCTCCTGGGCCACGCGGGCCTCCAGGGCCTTGAGCCGGTGCTTCATCGTCGTCAGGTCGTGCCGCTGCCAGACGCCCCGCCCCCCCGCCGGCGAAATCCGCACCCCCCGCTTGGCCAGCTCGTTGGCCACGCGCACCGGCCCCCAAGTCGGCTGCTCCAGCGCCAAGGCCACCACCGCCTGCTCCACCTCCGGCGCCACCCGGTTCTTGAGGTTCGGCCGGCGCCGGCTCAACTCCTCCAGCGCCGCCTCGCCCCCCGTCTCGTACAGCTCCTTGAACCGGTAGAAACTGTCCCGGCTGTAGCCCATGAGCCGGCAGGCCCGGCTGACGTTGCCCAGCTGCTTGGCCAGCTCCAGCAGCCCCACCTTCGTCCGGATGATCTTCTGCGCCGTCGTCATGCCTCGATCTCCTCCTGCCCCCTTCGGGGCTCAGGACACCGAGGTGACTCTCCCATGACTGTCAGATTTGATCCTAACTTTTTCATCAATCCGTCGCGAGCTTCAACATCCATTGCCCGGCCGTGCGGATCAGCTGGCCCGCCACGGCGATGAGGCGTCGCCGTACGGTCTTGGCCCGGTGCAGGACCGTCCAGCCCAGCGCCTGGCGCTGGTAGAGCACGAACAGGTTGAAGGCCAGGACCTTCAGCTCCAGGTCGGCGGCGTTGGCGCCGAACGATGTGGAGCTGATCCGGTCGATGCCGAAGTCCTCCTTGAGCTCGTGGATGGCCTTCTCCACGTCGGCCCGCTTGTCGTAACACGCCACGACATCGGCGGGCGGCCCGGGGAGGTCGGTGACGTACGCGGCATAGTTGTAGCCGGCCGCGTCCCAGAGGGGGCCCTGGGGGTTCTCGGCGTCGCGCCGCCGGGTCACGATCACGCGCCGGACGCGCCTCCAACACGGCCGCCGGAACCGGAACTCGCTGACCTCGCCGGCGTCCGGGGCGTCGGGGTCGAGCCGCCGCCAGCGGCCCTCGGCCGCGTGCGCCCAGAGGCGGCTGGCGAGCTCGGCGGTCACGCGCAGCTTCACCA
>JBHOQW010000088.1:0-32934 GCA_042408665.1 Dehalococcoidia bacterium | reverse complement strand
GTGAGGCCGGTGCGGGCCACGATGGCCGCCGCCGCCACCGGGCTCATGCGCACAATGGCGGCGGAGTTGTCGGTGCAGTTGACGGCGTCCACGTACGGGGCGTAGCCGCGGGCCTGCCGCTCCACGTTGGCGGCGGAGGCGTTGCGCGGGCATTCCAGCTCGGCGGTGATCACCAGCCGCCCGGAGGCGAATGCCTGCCGCAGGCGCTCGGCGGCCGAAACGTGGGCCGGAGTGGTGGTCATACGTCGGAACCTCGCGCTAGGATACGACGTGCCCCGTGGGCGAACGCCGCGCTCGGTGCTGGCCCTTCGGTGAGACCGCGGTAGCGCCCACGTAGCTCTACCGGTAAACACCCCACGCCCGCAGCAGGCGGAAGTATCCCTCGTAGACGCGGCTGAGGTCGTAGGTCAAGGCGCCCAGGGCCAGCGCAGCCTGCTGCGCGAGCGACGCGATGTCCGAGTCCTCAGCGCTGGCGGTGGGGGCCATGGCCCGCAACAGCCAGGCGAGCGTCATTTCCGCCAGCAGATCGCGTGCCTGCTCACCGGTCAGGTCCGGGCCATACAGGGCGGCCAGCAGGTCGTGGGTGCGTGACCAGGCCGCCTGCACGGCGGCATCGTCCGCCGCCCCATCCTGGAACACCGGCCGCCAGATGGCGGTGAACGCCTGTCGCACCGATGCGACCATGGCCTCCTCCCGCTGACCGCCCGTTGGCACCCAAACACCCGTGTGCCGCGTGGGCGACACGCGCCTAGGTGCGCTGCCGGCTGCTTGGCCAGGTAGCGTAACCGGCCGCGTCCGCGTTGGCGCGAAGCCGCTCCACCCGGTCCAGGCGCTCCCAGGGACGGTCAGACGCCGTGTAGCCGAAATGGCCGTAGGCGGCGGTCTCCTTGTAGATCGGCCGGCGCAGGTCCAGGGCACGAATGATGGCCGCCGGGCGCAGGTCGAACGTCGCCTGGATGGCGCGCTGGAGCTGCTCTACCGGGATCACCTCGGTGCCGAACGTCTCCACGCCGATGCTGACGGGCTGTGCGACGCCGATGGCGTAGGCGAGCTGGATCTCGCAGCGGGTGGCCAGGCCGGCGGCGACCACGTTCTTGGCGATCCAGCGGGCCGCGTAGGCAGCGGAGCGGTCCACTTTCGTCGGGTCCTTACCGGAGAAGGCGCCGCCGCCGTGGCGGGCCATGCCGCCGTAGGTATCGACGATGATTTTGCGGCCGGTCAGCCCGGCGTCGCCGAACGGGCCGCCGATCACGAAGCGGCCGGTGGGGTTGATCAGGTATTTGGTGCGCTCGTCCAGCATGTGGGCGTCGATCACCGCCTCGACGACGTGCTTGCGCACTTGGGTCGCGATCTCCTCCTGGCTGACCTCGGGGCTGTGCTGCGCGGCGATGAGAACGGTGTCGACGCGCACCGGGCGACCGTAGTGGTACTCCACGGTCACCTGCGTTTTACCGTCCGGCCGCAGCCACGGGAGGATACCCTTCTTACGCACCTCGGCCAGGCGCCGGGCCAGGCGGTGGGCCAGGGCGATGGGGGCGGGCATGAACTCGGGTGTCTCATCGCAGGCAAACCCGATCATCATGCCCTGATCGCCCGCGCCCGTGTCCAGGTCGTCCGTGAGCTTGCCCTGCTTTGCCTCCAGGGCCCGGTCCACCCCCATGGCGATATCGGCGGACTGCCCGGTGAGGCGCACCTCCACGTCGACCGTTTCGGCACAGACACCGTAGGCGCGGTCGGTGTAGCCGATGTCCCGCAGCGTGTCCCGCACCAACCGATCGACCACCTCAGGCGGTGGCAGCGGCGTCACCTCGCCGAACACCCACACCCACTCGTGGTCCTGGTTCGACTTGATGCTGGTCTCGCACGCCACGCGCGCCGTCGGTGTTTGGCTAAGGCACCAGTCGAGGATGGCATCGGAGATCTGGTCGCAGATCTTATCGGGATGGCCTTCGGTGACGCTCTCGCTGGTCCACAACATCCGCGGGCTGCTTTGGAAGGTGGTCGTCATATCCCTCGTCCTGCCACGTAGTATTGCGGGGCACCTGCACCAGGCTGGCTCTGGTGCGCCTGGATGGGCCCTGGGCGCCCAAGCGGGTGATGATGCTCCACCAAGCCGCACAGTGCCGATCCGGCCTACAGCCAGAGTGTTTTCCGCGCGCAGGGGACCGGTCATCAGGGACCGGCAACGAATTTAGGCAGCGCGCGCTTGTGGGGCACCCACAGGCATCGGTGGCCGCGATGCCGTTGGCGTTATGCCGAGGGCGGCACGCGTGGCTGAGCCGTCACCCCCAGTAAGGCAGCAGCGGTACCGCCCAGGACTGCCTGCTCCTCTGCCGGGGCAAGGCCAATAGCCTTCACCTCCGCCACCGGATGGGGTAAGCCGCCGCCCAACGGGTAATCGCTGCCCATCACCAGCCGGTCGGCGCCGTAGGTGGTGGCCAGGTAGCGAAGCATGGCCGGGTTGTAGGCGATCGTGTCGAACCAGTACTGGCTGATGAACGAGGAGGGCGGGCGTGAGATGCGCTGGCCACGAGCGATGGACAGGCGGTAGCCGTTGTCCAGGCGGCCGACCAGGCTGGGGAAGGCACCACCGGCGTGGAACAGGACCACCCGCAGGCCGGGATGGCGCTCCAGCACCCCGCCGAAGATGAGCAGCGCCGCGGCCAGGCCGGTGTCGTACAGGTTGCCCACCAGGTTACCGAAGCCATAGCGGGCCAGCACGCCCTTGGGGGCCGCCTCGAAGGGGTGGATGAACACCACCATGTTGAGCGCCTCGGCCGCGGCCCAGAACTCCTCAAACTGCGGCTCGTCCAGCCCCTGCTCCCCCACCTTGGGCGGGATCTCCACGCCGCGCATGCCCAGCTTTGCCGCCCGCTCCAGCTCGCGGGCGGCGGCGGGCGGGTCCTGCAGCGGCACGGAGGCCAGTGGCAGGAAGCGATCTGGATACTTGACGCCGACCGCGGCCAGGGCGTCGTTGTTCACCTGGGCGATGGCCAGGCCCAGCTCCGGCGCTACCTCGGGGTACATAATGAACGGCACGCACGATACCGCCTGGATATCCACGCCCTCGGCGTCCATGTCCGCGATGCGCGTCTCCGGCCGCGTCATCTTGTCGTTGATCGGGCGCAGTGCGGTCTCCTGGATGAGAAAGTAGCGGCCGCCGTCGCGTTCCACGATGCGGGTGGCGTAGCGCTCGCCCTCTTTCTCCAAGAAGGCGACGACCTCAGGGGCGATCATGTGGTTGTGCACATCGATGGCGGGCATGGGCTCGCCTCCTTTCGACGTGGCCCCGGTACACCGGGGACAGGGCTCCAACAAGGCATGCTGGGACCGACGCCCGCGCCCGGGCGGTAAGAGGACGCGGGCGTCGGTCGTTCGTCCAAAGCCATGCGGCCTACGGGCGGAAGACCGCGAACACTTTGTTCGAGTTGAACATCCAGCTCTGCACGAACTCGCACACGTCGGGCTTGCGGCCCAGTGCTTCCATCGCGCCGGCCAGCACGGCCCAGTTCAGCAGCTCCTGCTCGCCTGACTCTTCGAAGCTGGACAACGGCGTGTTGCGCCACGTGTCGTAGTCACCGTTGGCCAGGGCCTCGAACAGGCGGCGGTCGGCGGCGGTGTCTGGGTAGAGCTGGTAGTTCTTGTTCACCAGGAAGGCGTGCGACCAGCTACTGGAGGCCACCAGCGCCACCCGCCAGGGGCTCTCCGCCATGGCGCGCGCCACCGCCGCTCCCACCTGCATGGCACGGGCCGGCCGCGGCGAGGGTGGGTCCAGGTCGCCCTCCTTCACCGGGTCGGCCAGGCTGCGCCGGCCGCCGCGCTGGCTGATCACCCGGCTGCCGTAGCAGTTGACCTGGAAGGGCAGCACGGCGTAGGGGAAGCCCTTGCGGTCGTAATCCAGGAACAGCAAGGTGTTGGTGAAGGCGTGCGACAGTTCGTCGTGCAGCGGCTTGTACGCGTAGGCGACGTCGATGTCCTGCTCCAACAGCCGCCGGGCCAGGTACTTGCCCGCTTGTCGGTTCCCCTTGTAGCGGAACTCGGTGTCCGGCCCTTCGCCCCAGGCGTTGGGCCGCTGCCGGTGGGCAAAGGGGTGAACCACGATCTCGTCGTACGCCTCCACGCAGAACGCGGGGATGACGTCTTCCTTGAAGTTCTCGTACTGGTCATCGCCGAAGATGATCACCAGGTCGGGCTGGAAGCGGTCCAGCTCGGCGCGCGCGCGGCGGAAGTGGTCCACCACCGCGGCCCGGTGGCGTTTGGCGGCGCTCAGCCCCCGGTCGTCACCGTACTCCTCGCGCAGGCCCGGTGGCCAGTTGGCCGGGTCGCGCAGCCGATCCGGCAGGCCTGGGTCCTGCAGGATGGTGTGGAAGAGGCCGGGCAGGTCCTCATCCGTCCCCACCAGGCCTGGGTAGTGTGTGGTGCCGATGCCCAGGATCTCGCCCATCGTTCCCTCTCCTCTCTCGCTGAGCTGTGCCTGCTCCTTGCCGATGCACCCGCCATGCAGCCGGGCAGCCACGTGGCGGGGCTATGTTCCCCATACGCGCCGTGCCACCTGCACCACCAGGCGCAACTTGGCCTCCTGCTCCTCCGGGGTGATCGGGTTGCCCACCTCGGCCGAGGCGAAGCCACATTGGGGGCTCAAGGCCAGCCGCTCCAATGGCACGTACCGGCTCGCCTCGCGGATGCGCGCCTCGACCTGCGCCGCGTCCTCTAGGCGCCCTTCCTTGGTGGTGATGAGCCCCAACACCACGGCGTGTTGCGGCAACACGTCCTGGAGGGGGGAGAAGTCGCCGGCCCGCGGCGTGTCGTACTCCAGGAGAAGCACGTCGATGTTGGTCAGGCGGGGGAAGAGGTCCTTGGAGATAGCGCCATAACCGCCCTGGGCGTTCCAGGCACCGGCGGCGTTGCCGCGGCAGATGTGCATCCCGCGGGTGATGCCGGTGATGCCGTCGAACACGGAGTTGTCCAGCTCCGCGTCAAACGCGACATCCGAAATCGCGCCGCGGCGGCCCTGCGACGCCATCAGCGCCTGGAACTCCGGGTCGCAGGCGCGGCCGTAGTTGGGGGCGTCGAGCTGGACGTAGTCGCAGCCCATCGCCACCACGTCGCGCACGACCTGGCGGGTGAAGTCCCGGATCGTGGTGAGGAACTCTTCCACCGTAGGATAGGCGCCGCGCGAGCGCTCCTCGTGCCAGAAGGTGCGGTAATAGCTGGGCGCGGGCACGGTGTACTTGGTGCGGGTGTGGGCGTGCTCCTTGAGGAAGCGGTACTCCAGCTCGGCCACGTTGCGCGTCAGCTCCACTCGCCCGGTGACGAACGGCCAGAAGCCGCCGCTGTCGTCCCGCACCTGGGCCTGCTGCGGGTCGCCGATACGCCAGCGATACCCAGACCCGCCCTTGAACAGGGTGAAGCCGGTCATCGCCGAACGGAGCGGCGACGACCACCCCTCGCGCCGCTGCTCTCCGTCGGTGATCACGTCCAGTCCCACCCGCTCCTGCAGGGCGATGGCCTCCAGCACGGCGCGATCTTCGGCGGCGCGTAACTCCGCCTCGGTCGCCTTGCCCTCGCGGAAGCGCTGCCGGGTCTCCCGCAGGTAGGGCGGCCGCAGCAGGCTCCCCACCACGTCGGCCCGCGCGATCGTGACGCGCGTGTTGACGGTCATACGCTTCTCCTCCTCAGTACGTGTTGCGCGTTCAAGGTCTCTGCCTCCGGCACACCGGGGCGGGACCGGCACGGCCGGCGTGCGCGCCCGGGCCCGGTGTTAGCGGTCGAGCCACGCTTCGAGTTGGTACAGCGGCAGGGTAGCGGGCGTCACCTCCCAGTTCTGCACGTGCTTCCAGCGCGCCGAGAACACCGTATAGTTCTGGAGATAGATCATGGGCGTGTACTTTTCGAGCAGGGCGATTTGGATGTCTTTGACCAGCTTGACACGCTCGTTGCGGTCCAGCGTCTGCTCGGACTTTTCAATCATTCGGTCGACCTCGGGATCCTTGAGACCGGCGTAGCGGTGTACGTGCTGCGTTTCGGTGTGCTGCAGGCGCAGCGGCACTTGTGGTGTGTCATAGCCCGGCCAGTAGGCAACGAACAGTTCCCAGTTCCCGGTCGAGATCTTGCCCTGCAGCCACTCGGCCAGGAGCATGGCCACAACGCGCGTTTTCACACCTACTTGCGCCAGTTGTTGCTGGAGGATCTCGGCCCCCTGCGTGTCCCGCGGCCGGTTGATGGCGCTGATCTCGAACTCCTTGTTGAAGTCGAAGCCGGCGGCCTCCAAGAGTTGCCGCGCCGCGCGCGGGTCGAGGCGGAAATACTTCTCGGTCTGCTTGGGGTCGAGCTGGTACTCCGTCAGGCCGATGGGCAGCGGCCCGGGCGGCACCTTACCCTTGCCCTGCTCCAGGAGATCGACGTACTGCTGGCGGTTGACCACCCGATAGAGCGCCTCACGCACGCGCACGTCGTTCCAGGGCGGACGTGTGACGTTGGCGTTCACGGTCTGCATGGACAGGGCCAGGTACTCGTCCATGACGATGCGGTCGCCCAGATCACGCTTGAGCGGCTCGGCCAGCGTCACGTTGGGCACGATCCACACGTCCACCTGGCCGCTGCGGAAGGCCGCCTCCTGCGCCGCCTGGTCCGGGATCACGCGGAACTCCCGCTCCTCGATGTACGGCAGGCCGCGGCCCGCCTCTCGGTACCCGGCGAACTTGCGGTACAGGTAGCGTCGGTTCAGCTCGTACTCCACCATCTCGTACGGGCCGGAGCCGACCGACCAGGCCGTCTCCAGGCTGCCGATGAGCTCGCGCGGGAAGATGCACTGCGCGCCGGGGTCGCCGAGCTGGGTGCCGCTAAACAGGTAGGCGTTGGGGCCGCGCAGCTTGAAGACGACGGTCTGGGCATCCGGCGCCTCCACGCTCACCATCGAGCCCCGCTGGAAGGAGTTGTTCCCGGCCCGCGGCTCGTCGCGGACGTAGAGTTGGGATTTGACCACATCCTCGGCTTCCACAGCGCGCCCGTTCACGGGCGGACGGTTATGGTACTTGAGGCCCGGTTTGAGCTTGAAGATGACGGTCGTCGGGTCCGGCATCTCCACGCTCTGCGCCGCCTCCAGGCGATACTCCTTGGCGCTGTCCATGCCCAGACGGTTCGAGACCAACCGATCCCAGACGTGCAGGGCGCCCAGCGACAACCGCTGCCCGGAGTCGGTGATCGGGTTCAGGCTGGTTGTGGAGCTGTCGTACAGCAGGTTGAGCTTGCCGCCGGGTTTTGGCGTTTTGGTGGCGGCGGCCGCGGCGGTGCCTGGCCCGGCCGCCGTGGTCGGCGCCTTGGCCTCCTCCTTTGTGCCGCCGCATGCCAGGGTGAAGGCGACGGTGCCAGCGGCAAGCAGGCCGCCATGGAGCAGCCGCCGTCGAGTCCATCGCCCCTGTGGGTGGTAAAAGTGGTACGTGCGCACCGCGTCTCCCTCCTCTTCCTGGCCCCTGCCGATGGTCCGTCACGCTCGCCGGGCGGGTCGCCGTGGCCCGGTGATGGCCGACGCTCCAGCCCCGCTGCCCACCGTGGGCAAGCGCGACCGGGTGTCCACCGAACCAAGCCCTCGCGGCAGGCTTCAGCTGGCGCGCGATTCCGGCCACACCCGCCGCGCCACACTGGCCACCAGGCGCAGCTTGGCCTCTTGCTGTGCGGGCGTCGTGGTGGTCGCCTGCTCACCAGAGGCGAACCCGCACTGAGGGCTAAGCGCCAGCCGCTCCAATGGCACGTACCAGGTCGCCTCCCGGATGCGCTCCTCCACCTGCGCCGCGTCCTCCAGCTCGCCCCGCTTGGTGGTGATCAGCCCCAGCACCACCTGGTGGTGTGGCAGCACGTGGCGTAACGGCGTAAAGTCCCCCGCCCGCTCCGAGTCGTATTCCAGGAGCAGGCGGTCGTAGTTGGTAAGGCGGGGGAACACCACGTCGGCGATGCGGTCGTACCCACCGCTGGCCAGCCAGCGACCGCCGGGGCCGTTGCCGCGGCAGATGTGGATGGCACGGGTGATGCCGCTCATGCCCTCGAACACTGAGTTGTCGATCTCAGCGTCCGCGACGAGCTCCGCGTCCATGTCGTGGCCGGCAGCCTCAAAGGCGGCACGGTTGCCCGGGTCCACGTGCCACTGGGCGTAGTTGGGTGCGTCGAGCTGGATGTAATCGCAGCCCAGCTCCCGCAAACGGCGCACCACATGCTCGCGCAGGTAGCGGGCGATATCTTGCAGAAAGTCTTCCGGGGTCGGGTAGGCACCGCGTGAGTACTCATGGTGCCAGAAGATGCGGTGCCAACTGGGTGCGGGGATCGTGAACTTGGTACGCACGTGCGCGTGCGCTTTCAGGAACGCGTACTCGTCGGTGACGACGTCACGCCCCACCTGAATGCGCTGGGTGACAAACGGCTGCTTCTCGATGGTGGCCCACACCTGGGCCGGGCGGCCATCCGGTTCCTTCCAGAGCGCCCACCAGCCGGGGTCGGCAGGCAGGTACTCAAAACCGAGCAGCGGCGCCTTGTGCACCGGATCCTCACGGAGAGGGATCGTGACAACCCAGGACTGGCGTCGGAACTCACCGTCGGTGATCACATCTAGGCCGGCGGCCTCCTGCAGGGCGATGGCCTCCAGGACCGCGCGGTCCTCCACGGCGCGCAGCTCCTCCTCGCTCATGCGGCCCTCATGCACGGCCTGGCGGGCTTGGCGCAGGTACTCCGGCCGCAACAGGCTGCCGACCACGTCCGCTCGTGCGTTGCCGGCTTGCACGTCCGTGTTCATCCCTACTCCTCTAGACCTCTGCTGCGTTGCTCTCACCTATCAGGGTGTTATCGCTGTAGGCCCAGGGTGCCTCTCGAAGCTGCGGGCCGGCTGGTAGGCGATGCCGAGGCGGCAGCCCGATACGACCCCACCGGCCGCGAGGCCACCGAGCCGATCCGTAGTGCGCCGTGTCCCCCGCCGGCGCGGCGGATCACGTGCCGCGGAGGCGCGGGTCGAGCACGTCGCGCACGGCGTCGCCCAGCAGGTTGAAGCCGAGCAGCGTCAGGCTGATAGCCCCGCCCGGCGCCAGGGCCAACCAAGGTGCCTGGAGGAAGTACTGACGGTTGGGCCCAGACAGGTCCGCGCCCCAGGAGGGCGTCCCGGCCGGCGCGCCATACCCCAGGAAAGAGAGCGACGCCTCGGCCAGAATCGCCAGACCCAGCGTGACGCTCACGCCGATGATGGAGTAGGGCAGCACGTTGGGCAGCAGGTGGCGGAGCATCACGCGGAGCCAGCTTGCGCCGCATACCTGCGCGGCCTCCACGTAGGGCGTGTTGCGCTGCGCGATCACCACGGAGCGGGTAATGCGCACCGTGCCGAACACGAACGCGAAGCCGATAGCGATGATCACCGTGCGCAACTGCCAGGTGAGCTCTAAGATGTTCGCGTCCCGGTCCACCCGCGGCCGGCCCAGAGCCGCCACCAGCATGAGCAGCAGTACGAGACCGGGGAAGGCTGCGATCACCTCCAGCGCCCGCTGCGTCACCATGTCAACCCAGCCGCCAAAGTAGCCGGAGAGCAGGCCGAGCGTGGTACCGATAAGCGTGCCGATCAGCACCGAGGTCACACCCACGGCCAGCGAGATCTGGCTGCCGTAAAGCGTGCGCGCGAACACGTCCTGACCCAGGTTGTTGGTGCCGAAGGGGAAGTCCCGGCTGGGCGCCGCCAGGCGCGGTCCGGCGAACTCGCGTGGGTCGTGAGGGGCGATCATGGGCGCCAGGAAGGCGGTGATCAGAAAGATCAGAATAATGGCCCCGCCCAGCACGCCCAGCGGCTGGCGGCGCGCCAGCGCGACCGCGCGTTGCAGCCGCCGTGGTCCTGCTCGTTCGACGACCTCGGGGATCGCCACCGCTTCGGTTCGGATGCTCTGCATGGGATCTTCCCCCTTCGATGCCCGTGCAGTGCCGCGCGGTTACGCCGCTCCGGCGTTCATCGCTACGCCAGGCGCACGCGCGGATCGAGTACCGCGTAGGATACGTCCACCAGCAGGTTGATCGTCATCACCACCAGCACCGCGTACAGCGCCACCGCCATCAGGATCGGGTAGTCGTTGATGGCGATGGCGTCCACGGCCCAGCGGCCCAGCCCGGGCAACCCCATGACCTGCTCGAGGATGATCGAGCCGCCGAGCAGGTTGCCGAGCTGGATGCCCATCAGGGTGAGGACCGGCAGCAAGGCGTTGCGTAACTGGTGCCGCAGGATCACCACCCGCTCGCGCAGCCCTTTGGCACGCGCCGTGCGCACGTAGTCCTGGCGCATGACCTCCAGGAACGAGGAGCGGGTTAGGCGCATCAGGGTGGCCGATGCGCCTACGGCGACCATAAACGTCGCCGGGACGAAGAGGCGCAAGTTCCCAATGGGGTCGTCGAAAAAGCTGGTGGCGCCGAAGCGGGGCGCGTAGCCCCACCAGCGGGCCGGGAAGATCAGCAGGCAGGTCAGCAGGAGGAAGTTGGGAATTGACAGCCCGAAGATGGCGAACAGGCGGACGGCAAAGTCGGCGATGGAGTTCTGCTTCAGCGCGGAGACGGTGCCGAACACCACGCCCATGATGGCGGCCAGGCCGAAGGAGAGGATCACCACCTCCAGCGTGATCGGGAGCCGCTTCTTGAACTCGTCCGCCACTGCGATGTTGCTGCGGAAGGAGCGCCCCAGATCGCCGCGCACCGCGCCGCTCACCCAACGGCCGAACTGCACCAGGGCGGGGTCGTCCAGCCCGTACTTGCGGTTGAACTCGGCATACTGCTCCGGCGTGGCGTTCTGGCCCAGGACCTCCGCTGCCACGTTCGAGGGGATCAACCGTAGGGCGAAGAAGATGATCACGCTGGCGATGAACACGTTGAGCACCATCGCCAGCAACCGGCGAAGGATGTACTGCTGCACCGAGCCCTCCTCCTCACCGCTCTGCCCGGCCACCTCGCCCTCGCCCGCGCGGCACCGGCTCGCGTTCAGGGCGTCTCGATTCCCTCCAGGATCTTGAGCGCCACCCGCGCCAACAGGCAGTCCTCGGCCCGCGTCAGGTCCAGGCCGGTGATCGCCTGAATGCGCTGGATGCGGTAGGTCATGGTGTTGACATGGACCATCAACTCCCGCGCCGTTGCCTGGAGGCTGTTGTTGTTGGCCAGGTAGGTGGCCAGCGTGCGCACGAAATCGGTCTGATGCTTGCGGTCGTAGACCAGCAGCGGACCCAGCACGTCGTCCACGAAGGCGCGCAGCTCCGCCGGATCGGCGACCTGGAACAGGAGCCGGTACAACCCCAGCTCCTCGAACGGCACCACCTGACCGCGTCGCCCGAACCGGCGGGCGACGTCTACCGCGCGGCGGGCCTGAGTGTAGGACCGGTGGAGATCCGTGGGGCTACGACACAGCCCGCCGACGCCGACGGTCAGGAGGAAGTCGGGGTACAACGAGGCCGTGTGCAGCACGGCCAGGCGGCCCAGTTCGGCCGGACCCGGCTCCATGCCCTCTGGCGCCAGCACCACCAGCTCGTCCCGCCGTACGGCGACGATCGCCTGGGGAGCGCGTTGGCGGACGAATTCGGCCAGACTGGCCAGGAGGCGGCGTCGGCGCGTGGCCGACCAGGTGGTCTCTTCCGAGCCCGGCTGGCCGCGTGCCGCGGCGCGGTCCGGCGCCAGCGTCAGCACGCGGTAGGTCAGGCGCTCGTTGTAGCCCAGGCGGCGCGCCCGCTCGTGCGCCGCCTGAGCGTTCGTCACCTCGCCCAGCAACAGGCTCTCGAACAGCTCCTGCTTGAGCTGCGAGGTGACCTCGGCGGCCATGTGCTCGCGCATCAGCGCCACCGCGTAGACGCTGGCGGCGTGCTGCGCCGCCAGGAGGGTGGCCTCCGCGGTGGGGCCTTCATCACGGTGGCCGGCTCCCTGCTCGTCGTCGAGGATGGCGGCGTAGCCAAGGGTGGTATCACCCACAACGATGGGGGCGATGGCGCACCCGTACCGCACACCCCACGCCGGTAACGGCGGCAGGCGCAGTGGCCGCCGCTCCCCGGCGATCGTTTCCAACACGCGGCTCACGTAGGCGTCGCCGGGGTCCCACACGATGGATGGGGCCGGCTCCTCCTCATCACCGGTGCCGCGCCGGGGCAGCTCAACGGCGATCGGTCGGAGCAAGGGGTCGAGCACCAGCACCGGCCGGCCTACCAGCTCGCAGAGCACGGCGGTGATGGACGGCACGTCCGCGCCCTGCAGCACCAGCGCGCTCAGGCGGTCGTGGATCGCCACCAACAGGCGCAGGCAGGCGTTCTCCCGTTGGAGCGCCCGCAGCGCCCGCTGTAACCGCTCGACCTCGGCCGTGTCCGCCTGCGGCCCCCCTTCGGGCGCGACTGTGTCGGGCCGGCCGCCGGTTCCCGTCCCGGATCCGGTTCGTCTGCGCACCGGGCTGCTGACCACGTTCCCCTGCCTTTCCGCCGGCTACGACGATGACCCCCGCGGGAAATGACGCGGCCCTCGCCCTACCGACCGAGCGAACCGCTAGACGGTACGGTGTGCTTCCTGCGGTCCACCTACCCGGCGTGGTGGAAGGCCGTATGGCAGCGTGCACCTGAAACTTTTCCCGCGTGTGCCGTTCGCCGCTGGTGTCATGATCCGAAGTCGCTCACCTCGTCCCGTTCCGTTGGACGGCCTAGGAGGGCAGCTCACGCAGCAATTGTGCTACCCCTTCTACTGAGCCGGCTGCTGAGGAGAGCACCACCCCGCGGATGCGGCCCCGGGCGCGGGCGCGACAGATAATCTCCCGGGCGATGGCCCGTCCCACCTCGGCGCCGTCCTCACGCGCCAGCCACATACGTTCCAGAATGGTCTCCGGGATACTCATGCCGGGCACCTCGTGCTGGAGATACTCGGCGTGCCGGAAGTCCTTCAGGATCATCACCCCGAGTAACACCGGCAACTCCTCCGGCACGCCGATGGCGTCCATCAGTCGGTCAAAGGCGTCCAGGTCGTACACCGGTGGGGTGATGAGGAAGTCAACGCCCGC
This sequence comes from Dehalococcoidia bacterium, assembly GCA_042408665.1. Classification (GTDB taxonomy): domain Bacteria; phylum Chloroflexota; class Dehalococcoidia; order CAUJGQ01; family CAUJGQ01; genus CAUJGQ01. Next base: position 19,907 of record JBHOQW010000088.1, on the reverse strand, counting down.
CTCGATCTTCCGCCGGGCGTCGGCGATCTCGCGTTCCGGGTCTTCGGCCGAGGGGTTAACGCGCGCGCCGATGACGAACCCCGTCGGCCGGGCCAGGGCCACGCCGTGGTGGTCGCGGCCCTCATTCAGGCCGCGCAGAAGCTGGATGAGGCCGAGGGAGTCCACGTCCCAGATGCCGCCCGCGTTGGGATAGTCGCCCATCAGGGGCGGCGTGCCGGTGCGGCAGAGCACGTGCCGCACGCCAAAGGCGTGGGCGCCCAGTAGGTCGGCCTGCAGCGCCATCACGCTCTTTTCCCAGGTGGTGACGGTGAGGATGGCCTCCAGCCCCTCTACCTGTTGTTGCACCAGCACGGCCAGGCTGGCCGGGCTGATCTGGGCCCGTGCGCTACTCGGCGGTCCGATGAGCACCGCATCACAGCCAGCCGCCTTGAGCAGCGCGGCCTCGTGGACGACCTGGTCGGCGGCGCCGCCCGCTGGTGGAGCGATCTCACCCACCTTCACGAAGCGGCGCGCCGCCAGCCGCTCCAGCAGCCGGCTGGGCGGGTTGTGCGGCTTCTCGGCGCCGAGCGCGTGCGTTCGCGGCGCGACGGACGGCATCGGATGGCGGGGTACTGGCTGCATGCCGCGTACCGCGCCGGCCACCGCCTCGATGTGCGCCGGCGTGGTGCCGCAGCAGCCGCCGACGATCGCCGCCCCCAGCTCGATGAAGCGACGGGCGTGCCGGGCAAAATAGGCCGGGTCCGCCGTGTAGCGGAAGCGGCCGTCCACAAAGGTGGGCGGGCCGGCGTTGGGCTGCGCGCTCAACGGAAGGGCCGTGTGGTGGCCCATCTCGCGCAGCACCTCGAGCAGCCCCTGTGGGCCGAGCGTGCAGTTGGCACCCACGGCCACCAGGTCCAGCCCGTCCAACCGTGCCGCGACCTCCGCGGGCGTCTCCCCCGCCAGCGTGCGGCCGTCGTCGAGGAACGTCATCTGCGCCACGATCGGCAGGTGGGGCGCGACTTCCTCCGCGCTGGCGATGGCCTCCAGCAGCTCCTCCAGGCTGCCAAACGTCTCCAGGATCAGGAGGTCCACCCCACCCTCGGCCAGGGCGGCGATCTGCTCGCGGAAGGCATCGCGCAGGATCACCGACGACAGCCGGCGCCGGGACCCGGGAGGGGTGGCCGGTCCCACGGACCCTGCCACCAGCACGTGCCGCGGTGTGGCCGCGGCCGCCTCCCGGGCCACGGCCACGCCGGCCAGGTTGATCTCCCGCACCTGTTCGCCTAGCCCATGCCGGGCCAGGCGGGTACGCGTCGCCCCGAAGGTGTTGGTCTCGATGATGTCGGCGCCGGCCGCGATGTAGGCGCCGTGGATGGCGCGTACCAGCTCCGGACGGGAGACGCTGAGCTCGGGTAGCGGCAGGTCCAGCGAGGCCCCCGCCGCGTGGAGCATTGTGCCCACGGCGCCGTCACATACCACGACGCGCGTACGCAGCAGTTCCCTGAGGTCCAGCGGCTGCCCCTGCTGAGGGGGCGGCAACGTGCGGCTCATAGAGCACGCTCACAGGTGCGGTGCCTGCACGGATACCTACCGGGCGCGAGCCGCGGGCCGCAGGCCCCGCCCACAGGTCGGCCTCGGGCCCTGCGAGCAGGGAGCGGGAGTAGCAACAGAGTAGCCGATGCTCGGCGCGTCGTCACTGGCGCCGACCCATAAAAAGGTCGCGCCGCTACTTGGTATGATCCCACAACGTCCGGGCCGGCAACAGCAGGGCCGTCACATATCCCACCACGTCGGTTGCCCGGCCGTACGGCGCCATCGTCGCCGACGGCTTCGCCCCTCGGCGCGCCCGATGCCCCACGCGCCTCACGCTGCCTGCCTCGTTGTGAGGTGCCCACAATGCGCGCGCACCCAGGTTTAGCGACGGTCCCTGATGCGGCAGGGAGGACGGCGCGCGCACACTGGGAGCAGGGAGATGGCCGGTATGGCGCGAACCTCGGCGCGGATCGGACCGAGTACCGGTCAGGGGACCACGGCAGGCGGCGGCACGCCGCACCCGTTTGTGCCCCGAACCTCGGCGCGTGCCATGTACCGCCTCCACCGCGTGTTGGAGCCCGGCCGGCTGTGGTCCGCGCTGGCGCGGTGGCTGGAATCGGTGCCGCCGCTGTACCGTGCCTTTGCCTGGGTGGAAAGGCTGGTCAAGGGTTGGCTGTTTGGCTGCCGCATGTGCGGCCAGTGCGCCCTGCCGACCACCGCCTACGCCTGCCCGCAGACGTGCCCGAAGCAGCTCCGCAACGGCCCCTGCGGCGGCGTGTCGCCGGAGGGATTCTGTGAGGTCTACCCGGATCGGCGCTGCGTGTGGGTGGTGGCGTTCGAGCGGGCCGAGCGCGAAGGCCGGGCGACGGACCTGCGCCGTCTGGTGCGGCCGATCGACCACCGCAAGTGGGGAAGCAGCTCCTGGGTGAACTACTGGCTCGGTCGGGACGCCCACCTGTGGACGGCGGCGCCGGCGCCGGCGACCGACGAGCTACCGGTGGTGGTGTCGGCTGGGTAGGGGAAGGGGCGTCAGGTGAGGACGGACGGAACGAGCGCGGCGCCGACGCTGTCGGAGGGGGAACGCTCCCAGACGTACAGCCGCCTGCACCGCACCCTGCTCAGCGGGCGGTTCGCGGTGACGGCTGAGATCGGGCCGCCGCGCGGCGCCAGCACGGCGGGCATCCGGCGACGGGCGCGGCTGCTCAAGGATTGGATCGACGCCGCCAACATTACCGACGGTCAGAGCGCGGTGGTGCGGCTGGCCAGCTGGGCCGGCTGTCTGGCCCTCCTGCAGGAGGGCGTCGAGCCGGTGATGCAGCTCCAGTGCCGCGACCGCAACCGCATCGCCCTGCAGGCCGACCTGCTGGGCGCGGCGGCGGTGGGGGTGCCCAACGTGCTGCTGCTCACCGGCGACCACCAGCGCTTCGGCGACCATCCGGATGCCCGCGGCGTGTTCGACCTCGACTCCGTGCAGCTCGTGTGGACGGCGCGCACCATGCGCGATCACGGGCGTTTGCTCTCCGGACGGACGCTCTCTACCGCGCCGCGGTGGTTCATCGGTGCCGTCGAGAACCCTTTCGCCGCGCCACAGCGCTTCCGCGCCGACCGCCTGGGCAAAAAAGTCGCCGCCGGCGCCCAGTTCGTGCAGACGCAGTTCGTGTTTGACGTCCCTGCCTTCGCGCGCTGGATGGAGCGGGTGCGCGCGTTGGGCTTGCACGAGCGTTGCTTCATCCTCGCCGGCGTGGGGCCGGTGCGCTCGTTGCGGGCGCTCGCGCACATGCGCCGCGAGGTGCCCGGTTTGCATGTACCCGATGAGGTGGTGCGCCGGCTGCACGCCGTGCCGGAGGATCGCGTGGCGGAAGAGGGCATCGCGCTGTGTGCCGAGATCATCCAGCAGGTGCGGGAGATCCCCGGCGTAGCCGGGGTGCACGTCATGGCCTTCGGCTGGGAGGAGGCGGTGCCCGAGATCCTTTCCCGGGCCGGGCTCGGCCGCGCCGGCCCGCTGAGGGAATCGGCACCAAGGGCCCAGCAGCCTGAGGAGCCGGGGACGGCCCTGGGCCTGGCCGGCGGCCCGTATACCCGGTGCGCGGAGCCCACGGCGGAGGAGGTGCCGTATCGCCCTGCTGCGGCCTCATCCGCCACGGCGAGCGACGTGGACCGATGGGTGACGGGATGGCGCCCGGTGCGGCGCGGGTTGCCGCGGCTGGTCGCGACCGCCGTGGCCGCGCGGCGGCAGACCCCCGTTCCGACAGACCGGAGATAAGCGGCCGGGTCGGCGGCCGGGGGAGGTGATGGGCAGCGCGCACGGGCTCCGCGGCCGGACGACGGTCCGGCCAATCGGCACCCGGCGCCTACGGCACGAGAGCGTACGTTGGGATCAACCGCACCGCAGGACCGCCCGTAGCGTCCGTTACCGGCGGGGAGTCAGTGCAGGGAAGAGCGACCAGCCATGCAGATCGAAATTCGCGCGACCGACCGGCTTCGTGGGGCAAAGGCGCTGGACCTGGGACCGGTGCTCACCAGCCTGGCGCATGCCGCGCGGGAGGGATCGATTGACCTCTCCCGCCTGCGCGTGGTGTGCGACTGGGTGCAGTACCGATCCAACTTCCGTGAGCCGGTCGAGGTGCGCCGCATCCTGCCGCGCGCCCTGGAGACCGCGCGCTCACCGCGCAACGGCCCCTCCGGCAACGGCCGCGCCATCGAGCCGGAGGCCTGGGAGATCGCCATCGACCTGCGCCGCGCCGACCCAGCCCAGCTTGAGGTCCAGCTTACCCAGGCTATGCGCCCCGGCACGCTGTGCGACGCGGAGCGTCCCTCCCGTCTCTACCTGGAAGACTGGGGGCCGAGCAGTGCCAGCTGCCTGTGGGCGTTCAACGCGCTGTACTGGAACGCCCTCGGGCTGTGGGAGCAGACCACCGGACGCGAGTACGAGCAGGCGCTGCCCGGTGGTGAGAGCGACGCGCGCAACACGGCCGCGGCGCGTGAGCTCATTCTGGAACTGTTCCAGGTGTGGGACCAGCTTGCCGCCCGCCGTGCGCTGCCGGAGGACCTCTACGTGCTCGAGCTGGGCGTGGGCAACGGCAATCAGGCGCGCGTCTGGCTGGACGAGTTCCTGCGCCTGGACCGCGAGTATCACGGCGGGGAGTACTACCGCCGCCTGCACTACCTGATGGGCGACTACTCCTCGCACGTGCTGGAGCGGGCGCGGGCCACTGTGCGCCACCACGCCGAACGGGTGAGCACCCTGGTGCTCGACGCACGAGCCCCATCGGAGACGCTCGGCTTTCTCCGCTACAAGGCCTTCCTCATTTACATCTCCAACGTCTACGACAACCTGCCCACCGACGAGATCGCCCGCCTGGGCGGGCACCTGTACCGGGTTGAGGTGCGGGCCTATCTGCCGATGCCGGCCGCACGCCAGATCGCGGCCGGGTTGGGCGTTGAACCGGCGGAACTACCGGAGCTGGTCAACCGGCTGCTGCAGCTCGGCCCCGAGCTTCTGGCGGAGGCCGTGCCGGAGCGGTTCCCCGGCGGCACCCTGGCGGCGGTCGGCTTCTGGCGGCAGGTGTGGGAGGCGCTGCGGCTGGAAGAGCGGTACGTGCCCATCGAGGAGCTGGACACGTACGAGATAGCACCGGGCATCCGCGGCGAACTGCTGCGGCCCATCGTCGAGGCCAATGGTGATGTGCGGATGCACGTGAGCAACGGCGCCGCCGCCAGCTTCGCCGATTCCCTGCCGCTTCTGCACCCGTTCGGCCTGCTTCAGTGTCACGACCTGTTCGTGACCGACGTGGAGCAGTACCGCACGGGCTTCCGCGGGCCCGGTAAGTACGACGGCTCGGTGGTCAACTGGGTGAACGGGCCGCTGTTGGCGGTGATCGGCCGCCGATACGGGTTTGACGTGCACTTCCAACCCTTTGCCCATCGGGCCGGTTCGTATATCACCACGCTCACCGCTCGCGTGCGCGAGTAGCCCGCGCCCTGGAGAGGAGGGAGCACCGTGCCGGCGGAACCGCAGACCGATGTCCAGGCCGCGACCATCGCCACGGAGGGCCAGACACCCGGCGCCATCCCGGGCGCGCGCACATCCGCACAGCCGGTACGACCGAGGCGCCGGTTCGAGCTGTTGGCCACCACTGTGGTCGGCTCCTACTCCGTGCCGGAGTGGCTGGAGCGCCTGAAGACCGACTACTACCAGCGGCGCATCAGCAGCGCCTACTTGCGCGAGATCCACGAGGTCGCGATCAAGGCTGCGATCAAGGACCAGGAACGCGCCGGTGTGGACATCGTCTCCGATGGCGAGCTGCGCCGCGACAACGACATCGATTACTTCCTGGTGCGCATGCCCGGCGTGGAGATCCCGCACCTGGCGAAGGCGTTTTACTATGATTACTACGATGCCGTGGTCTCCCACCCCATCCCGGAGCCCGACGAGACCGACCGGCCGCCGCTGGGCCTGATCGATGATTTCCTGTTCACGCGCGAGTACACGGACCGCCCGATCAAGTTCTCCTTTACCGGGCCGTTCTCCCTCTCACGCCGCGTGCAGAACCGGTGGTACCGCGACGAAGCGGAGCTGGTGATGGCCTTCGCCCGCATCCTCAACCGCGAGGCCCGGGCTTTGGCCGCCGCCGGGGTGGCGATCTTGCAGGTAGACGAGCCGTTTCTGGCGGGCTACCCGGAGCAGGTGGAGTTGGCCGTGCGGGCGGTCAACGCCGTCTTTGAGGGCGTGGACCGCACGACCCTGCGCGCCCTGCACGTGTGTTATGGCAACCGGTATGCCCGCCCGCTATGGGAAGGCCATTACGACTTCCTCTTCCCGGCCGTCCTCGACGCCGAGGTCGACCAGCTCGTGCTGGAGTTTGCCCGCAAGGGCTATGAGGACCTGGACCTCTTCCGACGCTATCCCACCGCGCCGTTCAGCCTCGGCCTAGGGGTGATCGACGTGAAGAGCCCGGCCGTGGAGCCACCGGAACTGGTGGCGGCGCGGGTGCGGCGGGCGCTTCAGGTGCTGCCGCCCGACCGCCTCATGGTCAACCCGGACTGCGGGTTGCGCCACCTGCCGTCCGATGTGGCGCGTGCCAAGCTGCGCTCCCTCACCGCCGGCACCGCCGTGGTGCGCAAGGAGATCCTCGGTCGGGCGTAGGCGCGTGATGCTCTGACCGCCATCGCCGGTCGTCGCAGCGCCGACGGCCGGGTCATGTGCGCGTGCCGTCACCCTGTGGGCACCCCACAAATGCACGCCGTGCGCCTTCGTCGCCGGACCCTGATGATCCGCCTCGTCCTGTGTGGTAGGGAGATTGGGTCACACCGGACTAGCCGAACGCGCACCGTGGCCGCATGCCGGCGGCTACGGTGCTGAGGACGGAGCCGTGGTGCGTTTCCGGCCGGAGGGGCAGAGGAGGGAGGCGGATGAGCACCTACCGCGCAGGGACGGATCCACAGCCGGGGTACCGGAGCCGGCGCCAGGTTCTGCGGGGTGGCATCGGTCTGCTGGCCGGGTCGGCGGCGTTTGCCCTGGCCTGCGGCGGCCGGCAGGAGAGCAAGGCGCCCGCGACCGGCGTCGTGCAGGGCACGACGGGCGCAGTGGCGGCCACCCAGGCGCCCAAGCCGGGCGGCCGATTGCTGCTGCACTGGGCCAACACCGTCAGCAACTTCAACCCGTACACGGACTGGACGCAGGGGTTCATTCTGCTGGGCGAGCAGCTCTACGACCGCCTGATCTCCACCCGCCCGGGCATGGACTACGCGAAAGAGTACGTGCTCGAAGCGGCGCAGAGCGTGGAGATGCCAGAGCCGACGACAGTGGTCTTCAAGCTCAAGCCGGGCATGAAGCTCCAGGACCGGGCGCCGGTGAACGGCCGGGCGGTGGACGCTGAGGATGTGGTCAAATCCCAGACCTACATGCAGCAGAACCCGCGGGCGCTGCACATCCTGTTCCACAACGTCTACCTGCAGAGCGTGCAGGCGCCGGATGCCCAGACCGTGGTGTTCAAGCTGAAGCAACCGAACGCCTACCTGTTCTCCGGCACGATGATGTCGAACACCTCGGCGCAGTGCATCGTGCCGCGCGAGCTGTTGGACGACCTGGACCGCGCCTGGCCGGTGGGCAGCGGCCCCTACCAGCTCGCCGAGTACGAGCACAACGTGCGCTACCTGTTCAAGCGCTTCCCCGGCTACCGCGAGGCGACCAGGGGCATGCCCTATATCGAAGAGCGCCAGACCACGATCATCAACGACCCGGCAGCGCAGGAGGCGGCCTTCCGCAGCGAGCAGCTCCACATCTGGCGCGGGGCGCCGTCTGTGGCCTCCATCATCGACCCGCTCAAGCGCGACCTGGGCGCGCGCATCGTGGTGGACGAGTGGCTGTCGCTGGGCATGTGGACGCTGGCCCTCAACGGCACCCGCCCGCCCTGGAACGACATCCGCGTGCGCGAGGCGATCTACCGCGTCACCGACCGCCAGCAGTATCTGAACCTGCTGGCCGACGGGCGCGGCGTGGTGCTGCCGGGTACACTGGCCGCCGGTCTGAAGGAATACCAGCTCGACCCCAAGCAGACGGAGAAGTACTGGCGGCAGGACGCGCGCGCGGCCAAACAACTGCTCGACGCCGCCGGATTCCCCTACGACAAAGAGTTCGAAATGCTGGTCATCCAGGGCCCAACCAACCAGCAGGCGGGCGAGATCTTCCAGCAGCAGGTGTCCAAGGTCGGGATCAAGGTGCGTGTGGTGCAGATGCCGTTCGCGGAGTGGCTCGGCTCACGGGTGACACCGGGCAACTGGGACACCTGGGTTGCCGGTCACCCGTCCTACGACACGCCGATGATCGCCCTGCGCCAACAACACACGGTAACGTACAGCGGGCACCGGTACAGCGGGCTGAAAGACCCGGAAGTAGACAAGATGATCGAAAAGAGCGAGGTAACACTGGATCGCAACGAGCACATCAAGCTCGTGAAGGACATCCAGATCGCCTTGCTGGAGAAGTACACTCCCTTCATCTTTCTGTTCAGCCCGATGGTGTACCAACCGCGGTATGCGTTTATCAAAAACTTTGAAGTTAACCCGGCCACTAACCCGATGTACCGCATCGAGATGTGGATGGACCGGTAGGAAGGCACCATGAGAGGCACCGGGAGGTGACACCGCCCGTGGTTCGGCAACAGCGACGCCTACGCGGGTGCGGCAGATGCGGGTCAAAGGGCGGCGGCGACCGGAGGCCGTGCCCACGGGTGCCGACACAAGCTTGGAGTCCAACGACGTCGCGCGCATCGGGGGTGATGCCCCGCCATCTCTAACCGTGAGGAGGGTGCAGAGGTAATGAACGTCTATCGGTGGAACGGGCCCGCACCATGGCGGCGGGTGAATCGCCGGCAGGTCTTGCGCGGTGGGGTGGGGCTAGTGGCCGGCGCGGCCGCCTTCGCCCTGGCCTGTGGCGGTAAGCAGGAGACGAGCACGACCGCGCCGCCGGCGGGCGTCGTGCAGGGCACGAGCGCGCCCGCCGGCGGGGCGACGGCCGCGCAGCCTCCCAAGCGGGGCGGGCGGTTGCTGTGGTATTGGTATACCTCCAGCAACACCCTCAACCCCGTCACCAACTTCAACGAGGGCTACATTCTGGGCGGCGTGCACGTGTACGACCGCCTGATCTCCTTCCGCTTTGGCAAGGACTCCGCCAAAGAGTACGTGCTCGAAGCCGCCCAAAGTGCGGAGATGCCGGAGCCGACGACGATCATCTTCAAGCTCCGGCCTGGCATGAAATACCAGGACCGGGCGCCGGTGAACGGCCGGGCGGTGAGCGCCGAGGACATCGTCAAGACGCAGCTCTACGTGCGTGATAACCCCCGCGCCGAAAACAACTCCTTCCAGACGCTCTCCATGCAAAGCGTGGAGGCGCCGGACGCCCAGACGGTGGTGTTCAAGCTCAAGGCGCCCAACGCCTACGTGTTCAGCGGCACCCAGCTCGGTAACCCCGGCGCGCAGTGCATCATCCCGCAGGAGCTGTTGGACAACCTGGACACGGCATGGCAGGTAGGCAGCGGCCCCTACCAGCTCGCCGAGTACGAGATGAGCACGCGCTACCTCTACAAGCGCTTCAACGGCTTCCGGGACGCGGACAAGGGGTTGCCGTACCTCGACGAGCGCGAGGTGCGCATCATCATCGATCCGGCGGCACAGGAGGCGGCCTTCCGATCTGAGCAGTTGCATATCTGGATCCCGCCGCTACCCACCATCGCGGACCAGATCAAACGGGATCTCGGTGCCCGTGTCGACGTCGATGAGTACCTGACCCTGTCCATGGTGACGTTCTCGGCCAACGTCAACCGGCCGCCGTGGAACGACGTGCGAGCACGTGAAGCGTTGTACCGCATCCTGGACCGCAAGCAATACCTGGACTTGCTAGAGGGCGGTAGAGGGCAAGTCGCGCCCGGGCCGCTGTCACCGGCCCTGGAGGAGTACCGCTTGGACCCGGCGCAGACGGAGAAGTACTTCCGCCAGGACCCACGCGCAGCGCGGCAACTGTTGGAGGCCGCTGGCTTCGACTTCAACAAAGAGGTCGAGATGAGCACCATCAACATTCCCCGCAACAATCAGGGGATGGAGATCTTCCAGCAGCAAGCCTCACGCGCCGGCATCAAAGTGCGGCCGCAGCCGATGCCGTTCGCGGAGTGGCTGCAGCAGAAGATCTTCACCGGCAACTGGGAGACGTGGTACGCGCAGCACCCGGCGTACGACACGCCGCAAGTGCCGTTGCGGCTCCAACACACCAAGACCTACAACGCGCACCAATGGAACGGGCTGCGTGACCCAGAAGTGGACCGCATGATCGAAAAGGCGGAGCAAACGCTGGATCGCGCGGAGCGGGTCAAGCTGGTGAAAGATATCCAGATCGCGCTCCTGGAGAAGTATACACCGTTCATCGTCACACACAGTCCGATGGCCTACATCGCACGGTGGAAGTACGTGCGCAATTACGAACTAAGCATCGCCACCGAGGCGCTGTATCGGACGGAGCTGTGGCTGGACAAATAGTGTCGCGGGCAGGTGGGTGCCCGCCAAAATCCCGGCGAGTACCTACCGCAGCGGGTGAGGAGCGGCTGCACCGGTAATAAGGCGAATGGCCTGCTGAGGGGCACTGTTTAGGAGTTGTGCGCTGCTCTTCTAGGAGGGAAATACGACATGGCGATAGGGTCACCTCAGTTCCACACCATCTACCGAATGAACCGGCGGCGAATGCTGTACGCCGGCCTGGGCTTGGCCGGCGCGGGCGCCTTCGCCTTGGCCTGCGGCGGCAAGCAGGAGACGAGCACGACTGCGCCGCCGGCGGGCGCACAAACGCCTAAGCGGGGCGGGCGGTTGCTTGAGGCGTGGTACACCTCGACCAACAACCTCAATCCAACCACTAACTACACCGAGGGCATCATCCTGTCGGGAGTCAAAGTTTACGATCGACTTATCTCGCAACGCCTTGGCAAAGACACCGCCAAAGAGTACGTGCTCGAGGCGGCACAGAGCGTGGAGATGCCGGACTCGACGACCATTATATTCAAGCTCAAGCCCGGCCTTAAATACCAGGACCGTGCCCCCGTCTCCGGCCGCGCCGTGACAGCGGAGGACATTGTCAAGGATGAAATCTACCGGCGCGATAATCCTGCTGCCGGGAACTATTTTCAGAACGTGTCTATGCAGACTGTGGAAGCGCCAGATGCACAGACGGTCGTTTATAAGCTTAAGGCACCGAACGCATATGTATTTAGTGGATCACAGCTTGCTGCACTGGGTGAGTGCATTATCCCGAGAGAGTTGCTGGAAAATCTCGATACCGCGTGGCCAATTGGTAGTGGCCCCTACCAGCTTGTGGAATATGCACTGAACACGCGCTATCTCTACAGACGCTTCGATGGCTACCGTGAGGCCGGCCGTGGGCTGCCGTACATCGACGAACGTGAGGTGCGTATTCTTGTTGACCCGGCGGCGCAGGAGGCAGCGTTCCGGAGTGAGCAGCTTCACATCTGGCGGGTACCGGTACCGACCCTGGCCGATGCGCTCAAGAAGGAGATGGGGAACAAGATTACTCTGCACGAGTTTTTGTCCACGGCGATAGTTACGCTGTCGATCAACGCCACCCGCCCACCTTGGAACGATGTGCGGGTGCGAGAGGCAATCTACCGTATCCTCGACCGCCAGAGGTACGTCGATCTCCTCGAAGGGGGCCGGGGAAAAGTACCACCCGGCCTGCTACCGGAGCCGCTGTCCGAGTATCAACTCGACCCCAAACAAACCGAGAAATACTTCCGCCAGGACGTCCGCGCGGCTAAACAGCTTCTGGATGCAGCCGGCTTCCCATATGACAAAGAGTTCGATATGAGCGCCTTGACCACACCGCGCAACAATCAGGGGATGGAGATCTTCCAGCAGCAGGCATCTCAGATCGGGATCAAGGTGCGCGTCCAACCGATGCCGTTTGCGGAATGGATCCAGAAGGTATCCACCGGCAATTGGGACCTGTGGTACGCTGGACATCCGGCGTATGACTCGCCACAGCCCATTCTACGCCTGCAGCACACAAAGACGTACTCCCAACATGTTTATAATGGGCTGAAGGATCCAGCTGTCGATGCGATGATCGATAAGTCTGAGCAAACTCTAGATCGGAACGAGCGCATCAAATTGGTGAAAGATATCCAAATCGCCCTCCTCGAAAAGTACACTCCGTTCATTATCACACATTCTTATAACGATATCTGGGCACAATGGAATTTTGTCCGAAATTACGAGCCGATGATTGCGACTGAAGCGATGTACCTTACGGAGATGTGGCTGGATAAGTAAGGTGGAATGAACCAGGTGGGTCGGTAGGGGAACCTGATGGTGACGTGACGACGCAGCAGCCATGATGGCCGAGAGGGGAGACAACAGCGTAGCGGCGGCGGAGGTCCATCACCGAGCCGGCGGGCTCCTGACACACCGCAACCAAACGGGCGGGTGATGGCGGTTCGCCGTCATGGGCTGGGGGCATGAGACGGGACGAGGCATCAGCGGTGCGCTCAGAGGCGAGCGAGGGGGGAGGGAGAGCAATGCTCGCGTATCCGACTCGGTCCGTCACCCCGCACCAGATCAGCCGCCGGCGGGTGCTCCAGAGTGGGGTGAGCTTGCTGGCCGGTTCGGCCGCCCTGGCCCTGGCCTGTGGCGGCACCAAACAGGAAGCCCGGTCCACAGCGCCGGCAGGAGCGAACCAGGGCATGGCCGCGCCTGTCCAGACGGTGACGCCCAAGCGCGGTGGACGTGTCAACCTCGCCAACCTCAACACCACCACCAGCCTCAACCCAATCACTGATTCTGGGCAGCGGCTGACGCTGGGAGCCCTACACGTCTGGGATCGCCTGATTTCGCCCCGCATCAATCGGGACTACGTGCTCGAGGCGGCAGAGAGCGTGGAGCAGCCGGACGAAACGACCTTGATCTTCAAGCTCAAGCCGGGGTTGCGCTTCCAGAACCGCGCCCCGGTGAACGGGCGGCCTGTGGATACAGAGGACATCGTCAAGTCGCAGCTCTACGTGCGGGATGAGCCGCGCGCCGGCCAGGCATCGTTCCAGCGCAACTCCCTGGACAGCATGCTCACGCCTGACACCCGCACGATCACCTTCAAGCTGAAGGCGCCCAACGCCTATGTGTTCAGCGGCACTCAGCTCGGTGACCCAGGAGGGGGCTGTATCTTCCCACGGGAGCTGATCGGCAGCCTCGACACCGCCTGGTCGGTCGGCAGCGGTCCGTACGAGATGGTCGAGTATGAGATGAACGTGCGCTACCTGTACCGGCGGTTCGAGGGCTTTCGGGAGGCGGCGAGAGGGCTGCCGTACATCGACGAACGCGAGTTTCGCGTCCTCACGGACGCGGTGGCGCAGGAGGCGGCCTTCCGGAGCGAGCAGTTGCACGTGTGGACGGTCCCGCTGTTCAACGTGGCCGATGCCCTCAAACGGGACTTGGGCGCCCGCATCGAGATTGATGAATATCTGTCGCTGGCCATGCAGGCGGTGAGCGCCAACGTCACCAAGGGCCCGCCCTGGAACGACGTACGCGTGCGCGAGGCGCTCTACCGGGTGGTGAATCGGAAGCAGTATCTGGACCTGATCCAGGGCGGCAGAGGAAAGGTGCCACCGGGGCCGCTGCCGGCCAGCCTCACCGAGTACCAGCTGGGCGAGGCGCAGACGGAGAAGTACTTCCGTCAGGACGCGCGCGCGGCGCGGCAACTGCTGGAGGCCGCCGGCTTCGACTTCAACCGTGAGGTCGACATCCTCACCATCAACGCGCCGGCCAACAACCAGAGCTGTGAGATCCTGCAGCAGCAATTGGCGACGGTTGGGGTCAAGTCGCGCATCGTGGCGCTGGGTACGGCGGAATACCTGTCCACACGGATCGTTCCGGGGAATTGGGAGTTGATGGCTGTTGGTTGGCCGGGATTTGACACACCGCAGACACCGTTGCGTCTGCACCACACCGAGACACAGTTTGTCCATCGCTATCACGGCCTAAAAGACCCAAATATCGACAAGATGATCGAAAAGTCTGAGCAGACGCTCGACCGTAACGAGCGAGTCAAGCTTGTGAAGGACATCCAGATCGCGTTACTGGAGAAATACACCCCCTTTATCTGGGTGTACAATCCTATGACCTATCAGGCCCGCTGGCGGTACGTGCGTGACTACGAGATCACGCCGGCATCGCATCCGATGTACCGTCTGGAGATGTGGCTGGATAAGTAGAGCAGCGCACGGGTTATGGGCGACGAAGCCGGATCGACGAGGAGGTGAGGGGCCCGGGCGACAGCCATCCGGGGCAGCCGGGGGAAAGGGTAGGCGTCGACACGTGGCGGGCGTCGTCCCTGCCCGTCTCGAGCCGGGTGCAGCGGACCGTCCATCCACGACTATCGACGGAACGCACGAAGCAGGTCCGTGCACGGGCGCGACGCTCGCAGGTGAGCACCGGGAGGGAGAGCCATGCTCACTGGTTCGCAGCGGTGGACGATGCCGCCGCGCCTGAAGCGACGGCGGGTGTTACAGGCCGGCCTGGGCCTGGCCGGTGCAACCGCCTTCGCCCTGGCTTGCGGCGGCACGAAGGAGCAGCCCGCCGCGCCGCCGGCCGGGGCCGCGCAGGGCACCGCTCCCAGCGGCACAACCGCGGCCCAGCCCAAGCGTGGTGGCCGGCTCAAGCTCGTGGTGGGCATCACCACCACCAACCTGAACCCGATCACGAACTGGAATGAGGGCACGATCCTGTCCGGTGTGTTGGTGTACGACCGGCTGGTCTCCATTCGCCTAGGGATGGACTCGGCGCGGGAGGCTCGGCTGGAGGCGGCACAGAGCGTGGAGATGCCGGAGCCCACGACGGTGATCTTCAAGCTCAGGCCCGGTATGAAGTACCACAACCGTCCACCGGTGAACGGCCGCGCCGTAGAAGCCGAGGACGTGGTCAAGACGGAGCTGTACATCCGCGACAACCCGGCCGCCCAGGACCGCTCCTTTCAGACCAACTCCATGCAGAGCGTGGAGGCGCCGGACGCCCAGACCGTCGTCTTCAAGCTCAAGGCGCCCAACGCCTACCTGTTCAGCGGCACGCAGATGTCCTATCCCGCCGGCGGGACCATCATCATCCCCCGCGAGACCCTGGACAACCTGGACCAGGGCTGGCAGGTGGGCAGCGGCCCCTACGAGCTGGCCGAATATGAGATGAACAACCGGTACCTGTACAAGCGGTTTGAGGGCTACCGCGAGGCCGCCCAGGGACGCCCGTACATCGACGAGCGCGAGTACCGCATCGTCATCGACCCGGCGGCGCAGGAGGCGGCCTTCCGCTCCGAGCAGGCCCACACCTGGGGCGTGCCGCTCCCCAGCATCGCCGATCAACTCAAAAAGGACCTCGGCAACCGCATCGTCGTGGACGAATTCCTGTCCCTGTCCATGGTGACGCTCTCCTTTAACGTGACAAAGCCGCCGTGGAATGACGTGCGCGTGCGCGAGGCGATGTACCGCTTCATCGACCGCAAGCAGTACCTGGACCTGTTGGAGTCCGGGCGTGGGGTCATCCCCACGGGGACGCTGTCCGCCGGCCTCACCGAGTACCAACTTGAGCCCAGCCAGACGGAGAAATACTGGCGACGCGATCTGCGCGCGGCACGACAGCTCTTGGAGGCCGCCGGGTACGACTTCAACCGTGAAGTGGAGATGAGCACCATCACAGGGCCGCGGAACAACCAGGGGATGGAGATCTTCCAGCAGCAGGCGGCCCAGGTGGGGATGAAGGTGCGCATCCAGCCCATGCCGTTCGCGGAGTGGCTGAACCAAAAGATCCTTTCGGGTAACTGGGAAGCATGGTACTCCCAGCACCCGACCTATGACTCCCCGCACCTGTACCTGCGCCTGCAGCACACGAATACGGGTAGTGTCCACCGCTACAACGGGCTCAAGGATCCCGAAGTAGACCGCATGATCGAGAAGGCGGAGGTGACGCTGGACCGCAACGAGCGCATCAAGCTGGTGAAAGACATCCAGATCGCGCTCCTGGAGCGGTACACACCCTTTGTCATCACCCATAACTACATGGCGTATACCGCACGCTGGGCATACGTGCGCGGCGTGGAGGTCAATCCGGCCGCCTCGGCACAGCCGACATATCAGACGCAGATGTGGCTGGATAAGTAGCGCTTTACGACATCGGGCGGTAGACGCCGCCCACACGCGAGGGTGCAACGTGCGACGGGGCAACGGCGAGACGATCCTGGAGCCGGCACGCCATGTGCCGGTGTACGGGCACTGCGACGTCTTGGTGGTAGGCGGCGGTCCGGCCGGCACCACCGCGGCGGTGGCCGCGGCCCGTGAGGGGGCCGACGTGGTGCTGGTGGAGCGCTACGGCTGCCTGGGCGGCCTCTCCACCGGCGGCTTGGTGTGTTGGATCGACCGCATGACCGATTGGGACGGGCGGCTCGTGGTGGCCGGCATCGGCCAGGAGCTGATCGAGCGCTGTGGCCCTGATGCCGTGTTGGGCCCACCGCGGGAGCTGTGGGGCTCGCGCGACCCCGACGCCGTGGCCTACTGGGGGGCCCGCACCAGCGCCCAGCGCGGTGTGGTCAACTGGGCGCCCACCGTGGACCCTGAGGTGCTCAAGTGCGTCTCCAACGACCTGGTGCGCGAGGCGGGCGTGCACGTGCTCTTCCACTGCTGGGCCGTGAGCGCCGTCCGCGAGGGCGAGCGCGTGCGCGGCGTCATCTTCGAGAGCAAGGAAGGGCGCTTCGCCCTGCTGGCGCAGGTGGTGGTGGACTGCACCGGCGACGGCGACGTGTTCGCCTTCGCCGGGGCAGAGTTCGAGAGAGGCGTGGACCACTCCACCGCCCACGCCCGCCTCAACACCTCCTTCCGGCTGGGCAACGTGGACATGCGCCGGTTCCTGGAGTTCCGAGTCAAGCAGCCGGAGGAGTACCGGCGCATCATGAGCCAGGCGGCCCAGCAGGACGTCTGGCTCACCCTGCAGCCGCACGCCACCCCGTACGATTCGGTGGCGTTGTTCCTGACGCCCAAGTTCTCCGGCTATTCTGCCCTCAAGGTCGCCGACCTCACCGAGGTGGAGTTCCGCTCGCGCGACGTGATGCGCCAGGGCCTGGCCTGGTTCCGCGCCAACGTGCCCGGCTTCGAGCACGCCTGGGTGTTGGACACTGCCGCCCAGATCGGCACCCGCCACGGACGTCGGCTGGTCGGTGTGGAGAAGGTGACGATCGAACACTGGCGGCAGGACGGCAGCTACCCGGACAGCATCGGCCTGTGTCCGGGGCTGACGCCGGAGTTTCCCACCCTGGAGATCCCGTACCGCTGCCTGGTGCCCAAACGCGTTGACGGGTTGCTGGCGGCGGGGCGCAACCTGTCGGCGGACACGGGGTCGCATCTGCAACTGCGCGAGATCCCGGAGTGCTGGGTGATGGGGCAGGCGGCCGGGGTGGCGGCGGCACTGGCGGTGCGCCGTGCCGTGCCACCGCGGGCGGTACCGGTGGCCGAGCTGCAGGCGACCTTGCGTCGCCAGGGAGCTATCGTGGACCGGCCGACCCCGGGCGTAGCCACGGAGTCGGCGCCGGTCGGCGCAGGTGGGCCGCCACGTTGAGCTCGGGTGGCCGGATCGAGATGGGTGTGGCGGTGTGCGGTGCTGGAAGCGGGGCAGCGAGCATGGGTGCGTACACGGTGGAACCGGAGCGACGGCGGGCGCTGCGCGAGCGGCTACGGGCCCTGGCCGACCTAAGCGACGAGGCGCTACGCCGGCCGGTGGACGAGGGCTGGACGGTGGCGGCCAAGCTGGCCCACCTGGCCTACTGGGAGGGACGGCAGGTAGGAGTGCTGGAGGCCTGGCGGCGGCACGGGATCGCGCCGGCCTGGTGGACGGCGGAGGAGGCGCACGCGGTGAACGCTGCCCGGCTGCCGCTGTGGCTGGCGCAGCCGCCGCAGGCGGCGCTGGCGCAGGCGCTGGTGGCGGCGGAGGTGCTGGACCGGGTGATGGCCGAGCTGCCCAGCGAGCTCGTGGCGCAACTGCCGTGGCGGCGGCAGGAGCCGGCCCTGCACCGGGGTGAGCACCTGGATGAGATCGAACGCGCTCTAGCCGGGTTGCGCCCGGGCGGCCGCGCACGCTGACGGGGGCGGGCACCTGCTGCGGGCCACCCACAGCGGGGGGGCGGTTAGTCGGGGCACATCCGTGGCCTGGGCATCAGATAAACGAATTGGACGGAGGCGGCCATGCAGACCACGCAGCAGGGCTCTGAGCGGGAGATCCGCATCATCTCCGGCGACTCGCACACCATCGAGCCGCCTGATCTATGGCAGAGGTACCTCTCGCCCAAGTTCCGCGACCGCGTTACCTTCCTGCACGAGTGGAACGGCCTCAGGGGCGACTTCTTCTCCGCCCCGCCGCTTCGCCCGGCCAACGTGGCCACGTTCGGCTGCGCCGGGGTGGACCCTGACAAGTTCGAGGAATGGGGCCAGGGCGGTTACGCCGTGGTGCGCCGTGGCGGATGGGACCCGGTCGAGCGCATCAAGGACATGGACGCCGATGGCGTCGACGCCGAGGTGCTGTTCGCCGGCCTAACCATGGTCCTCTACCAGCATCCTGACCCCGAGTTTCAGCGTGACGCCTTCCGCGCCTACAACGACTGGGTGGCGGAGTACCAATCGTACAACCCCCGCCGCCTGATCGGCATCGCCTCGATCTCCATCTGGGACGTGGACGAGGCCATCCGGGAGATGGAACGGGCGGCCAACCTGGGGCTGCGCGGGGTGCTCATCTCCGCCGACCCGCCGCCGGAGCGGCGCTACAGCCATCCGATGTGGGAGCCGTTCTGGGCCGAGGCGGAGAAGCTGGGCCTGCCGGTGTGCATGCACATCCTCACCGGCACGCGCGGCAGCGGCTTGACCGAGGACCTCATCACCAGCTACATGAACCTGCCGCGCATCATCACCACCACCATCATGGAGATGATCGTGGCGGGCGTGCTGGAGCGACATCCGCGCCTGAAGCTCGTCTCCGCGGAGAACGACATCGGCTGGCTGGCCAACGCCTTTCGTCGCTTGGATCAGGCCTACTACCGCTGGCATATGCGCTACCCGGCCATCACCATGTCGCCCACGGCGTACTGGCGGCGGCAGGTGTATTGCACGTTTCAGGACGACGTGGCCGGCGTGCGCACGCGCGATCTCATCGGCATCGACAACCTGCTGTGGGCGTCCGATTACCCGCACTTCGACTCCACTTGGCCACGCAGCCAGGAGTTCATCCAGAAGAACTTCGCCGGCATCCCCGAGGAGGAGAAGGAAAAGTTCCTGCGCGGGAACATGATCCGGCTCTACAATCTGGACTTGAACTGATCCTCGCCCTGTGCTGGTCGCCACCCGAAGGAGCGGAGACGGCGGAGGGATTGACAGCATGGGCAGGCGATTGGGTCCTGCCACAACATCACACGGCGTCGTATGGCGGCGCTCTTGCTGGTGTCGGGGGGCGGTGAGGGCGAGCCCTGAGGTACCTATGGCCTGCCCCAACTTCGCCGGGCGGCGGGCCACCCTCCGAACGCGGCCCCTCGCGCCCCTGCAAGCGGTGACGCCCCGCACCCGGCTGCGGCCCACCGTCCCTCGACCTGACCGGCGTCGATAGTGAAAAAGTGTGCCCTCCATGACGAAGATACTTGCCATCTTGCCAACAAATCTCCTATCATCGTGCCGCCTTACGCACGGGCTTGGCCAGGCGGGGCCGCCCAACCGAGCTGTGCAACGTGTGGCACAAGTGCAGGCAGCAGGTCGCAGGAGGAGGGAGGAGCCATGGCGACCAAGCAGTTCCGCACAAGTGCAACGCCCGCCCCATCGCGCCGCCGCTTC
>JBHOQW010000086.1:0-2046 GCA_042408665.1 Dehalococcoidia bacterium | reverse complement strand
CCGGGCCGACAGCACCCCCTCGAACTCCTCCCCCACGTACACCGCAATCGCGGGGAAGTTGCGGAAGTCGAAGCATTCCTTCTGGTCGTCGCCGAAGATCACGATCACGTCCGGTGCCGCCGCCGCCAGCTTCTGCCGCAGGGTGGCAAAGCCGGCCTGGATGCGCTGCGCCTTGGCCCGGTTCGTCTCTAGATCGTCCAGCGGCACATCGGCCCGTAGTGCCCGCCGCGCCCGCACCTCGTTCCACCGCTCCGGCGGCATGTAGCAGAACGGACTATGCGCCGTGCAATACACCCCAACGAGCTTGGCCATCGTCACGCTCCTCCTTCGCGTTGCTCGCCTGCTTGCGGTTGCTCTGCTTGCCGATGCTCCCTCCCACCTCGCTCCGCCACCTGCCCCGGCCGCCGGGCCCTCCCCGGCCCCGCCCAGGCAGCGCCACCTCCCCCACCCCGGCCGCGGTGACCTCCGCCGGCGAGGCCGGGGCGCCGCGCATCGCGCTGCCGCAGCGGGAACCGGCCGGTGACCCCCGCTGGGGGCAGGGCCGTCCCGCCCCAGCGCCCACGGCACCGCCGCGCGCCTCCCGCAGCGGGACCCCGGCCGCACCGCAACCGTCAGCGCCCGCCGCGCAGGCGCGGGTCGAGCACGTCGCGCAGGGCGTCGCCCAGCATGTTGAAGCCGAACACCGCCAGCGAGATCGCCAGCCCCGGCCACACCGCCAGTAGCGGCGCCCGGTTGATGAAGCGGGTGGCGTTACCGCTCAGCATCTGCCCCCAGGTGGGGATGGGCGGCTGGATGCCAAACCCCAGAAAGCTGATCGTGGCCTCGATGAGAATGGCGCTGCCCAGCTGCACCGTGGCCAGCACCAGAATGGTGGGTAGCACGTTGGGCAGAATGTAGCGCCACAGCACCCGCCGCACCGGCACCCCTAGCGCCTGCGCCGCCTCCAGGTACGGCTGGTGCCGCACCCCCAGCACCGCCCCCCGCACCACCCGCGAGGAGCCGCCGGCCAGCACCAGCCCCATGAACAGGATCACCTGCACCATACGCACCTCGGCCGGCTCAAGCCGCCAACTCAGCGGCCCCGGCAGCACGTCTACCGGGTCCAGGGGGATGCCGAACATGGCCGTGAACACCAAGAGCAGCACCACCGGCGGGAAGCAGATCCAGGTGTCTACCAGCCGCTGCACCACCAGGTCCACCGTCCCGCCAAAGTAGCCGCTCATTACCCCGATGGCGCTGGCCAGCGTCACCGACAGCACCACCGCCCCCACGCTCACGATCATGCTCACCCGCGCCCCGTAGATGATGCGGCTCAAGATATCCCGCCCCACGTCATCGGTGCCCAGCAGGTGCCCCGCCGAGGGAGCCGCCAGCACCGCGCGGTAGTCACGCTCGTCGTAGCCGTAGGGGGCCAGCACCGGCGCTAGCACGCCTGTCACCAGCAGCACCGCCACCAGCACGCCGCCCACCGCCCCCAGCGGCTTGCGCCGCGCAAAGCGCCACAGCCCCGCCGGCACCGCCCCCAGGCCGGCCCGCTCCCGCCCGGGCAGTGCGCCCACGATCACGTCCGCTCCCGCTCCCGATTTGACCGCCATCGCCGGTCCCCCGTCCTGGCCTCCTCCGCCGGTGCTGCCGCCGGTGCGGCCGCCACCACCCCGCTCCCCCGCCTGCCGCCCGCGACCGCACCTCCCGCGTCCCGTGCCGCCTCACGCACCGGCTCCGCCCGGCAGCCCCGGCGGCGCGGCGCCGGCCGACCCCTGCGGCTGCTCAGGCGTAGCGCACGCGCGGGTCCAGCAGCACGTACAGCACGTCCACCACCAGGTTGGACAGCACCACCACCGTCGCCACCAGCAGCACCACCGCCTGGATAGCGGGAAAATCACGCGCGTTCACGGCGGTGATGAGGTAACGCCCGGTGCCGGGCAGGCTGAACAGCGTCTCCAGCACCACCGTGCCGCCGAACAGGATCGGCACCTGCAGGCCGATGATCGTCACCACCGGCAGGGCGGCGTTGCGCAGGGCGTGCCGCCATACCACCGCCCGCTC
>JBHOQW010000084.1:0-4379 GCA_042408665.1 Dehalococcoidia bacterium | reverse complement strand
CGCTGGGCGGAAAGCTTGCGGGCGGCGGTTTGCACGTCCACGTCCACGTCCACGTCCACACGCACCCTCCCTGGTCACTCCCGCCGATCGCAGCGCTCACTCCCCATGATCACGCTGCTCACGCCGGCTCCGGGCCCGGTGTAAATGAGCACGTACTGAATGAGCGCTGAATAAGCACATGATCACGCTGCTCACGCCGGCTCCGGGCCCGGTGGCGGGCGGAGCATCTCGGCGAGCAGTACTTCGCCGGACGGGCGGACTGGAAGGACTGCCCGCAGGCCTGACAGACCCCTGCGAAGCGTGGGGTAAGCTTCGTGCCCTTGGGGAGGCCGAGACGGGGGCGGCCTTCCCGGCGGAGGCGCTCAACTTCTTCCCCTGGAAGCGCCCAGAAAGACCCGATGCGCTGCCCCCGCACCTTCCCCTGCAAGATCCAGCGGGACAGCGTACTGCGAGGAATCCCAAGCGTCCGTGCGGCCTGGGCAAGACTGACCATCTCATCCATGGCCCCACTATAGCACCGGTGAGCACGGCCGCCCAGATTGTTATGAAACTGATATACCTGGCTATTGACAGAGTGAGCAGTTCTGCTCATACTATGAGTGTAATCACTGCGCTGACGGGAGGCACGGCGATGGCAACGGTGGTGACGGTCCAGGCGGTGTGGGAGGCCGAGGTGCTCGGCGAGTGCATCCGCTGCGGCGAGCTGATGACGGTGTACCCGGTGGTGCACGGCATCGAGCTCGGCCACGGCGCCTACCTGTGCGGCGTGTGCTTCTTCCACATCTACGACGGCTCCAAGGCCCAGGCCCTTGCGGCCCTGGGCCTGGAGCTGGAGCCGTCCGGCGACGATGACGGCGACGATGACGGGGACGGCCCGGACGGCGAGGGTGGCCCCGCCGCCCCGGCCGCTCGCCGGGCCCGGGGCACGCTCTGGCTCCTCGTCGGCGGCCAGTCGGTGGCCCGGGAACTGACTCCAGAGGAAGAGGCGGAGTACGAGGCATGGGCACGGGACGTGCTGGCAGCGGCGCCGGACCCCGAGCCGTGTGCCCAGTGTGGCCGCCCCGCAAGCCCGTACGAGGAAACCCCGGCCGGCCGGGTGTGCTGGGCGTGCTGGGACGACCCAGAGCCCGAGCCCGAGCCCGGGCCCGGGCACGCCGACCCGGGCCCCGGCCGGTACCGGTATCGGCGCCACCCGCACCGGGCCGCCGCTCTCGCTCTGGTCGCCCGCTAGGAGGATGCCGCCATGTCGACGTGTCGCCGCTGTGACCTGTTGCACAGCGAAGTCTGGCGCCTGGCCCAGCGCCTGGCCGAGATGGACCGGCGCCTTGAGCGCCTTGAGCGCACCGTGGACCGCCTGACCACCCCTGCACGCCGGGGCGAGCCGGCCGTCCGGGTCCGGCTCGGTGCCGTGCGGATGCAGGGCGACCTGCCGCAGTAAGCAGTACCCCGGCGAAGAAGGAGCAGCGCCATGACCGCCCAGAACCACACCCACGCCCATACCCACGCCCACGCCGCCGACCGGGACCGGGACCGGGACCGGGACCGGGACCGGGACCGGGAGGACGTTCCGGCCCTGGTGGCCGTGCTGGAGACCGTATCGGAGCTTGCCGACCTCGTGCACCGTCACCGCCGGGCCGTGGCCGGCTTGCGGCAGGAGCTGGCCGAGCTTGCCGACGAACTCCCGCTCCGGGAGGCGCAGGCGTTCCTTGCCGTGCAGGGTGAGGGCAAAAACGAGGCCGAGCGCAAGGCGAGGCAGGCGCTCTGGCTTTCCGGGGACGGCGATTACCGGCGCCTGCGGGCCCGGGAGCGGGACGTGCGGCGGGAGATTGCCGAGCGGGAGGCCGACATCGAGCGGGCCCACGTGCGCATCCGCATCACCCTCGCCGCCCTGCCCCTCGCCCAGGCGGTGGACGCCCTGTCGCCGTGGGAGTGGGAACGGCCACACCACGAAAGCGGAAACGAAAGCGGAGCGGAATGACGTGACCGGCGGAACCGATGAAGGGACCGGCGAAGGGACCACCATGGCCCAACACCAACCCGGCACCAGCCGAAACCACCAGGACGACGAGAACGACCTGAACCTGAACCGGAGGACCCACCATGCCCAAACCCACGGGGTTCCAGTTCACCCAGTGGCCACCGCTCACCCCGATGCCGCCGATGCCGGTACCGCAGGTACCACAGTACGTCCCCGGGCAGCCCGGAGGACGGGGGGCGGCGACACGGCCCCACCGGACGGTACCAGGACCAAGGTCAGAAGAGTCAGAGCCGGACGAGCTGCCGGAGCTCCTCACGGTGCGGGAGGCGGCGAGTCTCCTGCGGCTCAGCCGGTCACATACCTACGACCTGATTCGAGAAGGCGTCTTGCCCGTCGTGTACCTCGGCCGGGCGGTGCGGGTGCCCCGGCGGGCGCTCATCGCCTGGATCGAGCGGCAGGCACAGGCACTGGGCAGATGACTGGGCGAGTTCTGCGAGTCCAGCGAGTCCAGCGAGTCCAGCGAGTCCAGCGAGTCCAGCGAGTCCAGCGAGTCCAGCGAAAGGACTCAGCGGGCCCACCCGCTCGGCCGAGGCCGAGGCCTCGGCGGTGGCTGATCGTGCGGTCCGCCATAGCGCTGAGCGGTCTCTACTGGGTCGGGCTGCTCTGCTCCGACCTGGCCCGCATGACGGGAGCACCGGGGTGGCTGGACCGGCTCGGCACCGCCCTCACCCTGCCCCTGCCGCTGGCCGTGACCGCCTTCGCCATCTGGGGAGCCATCCGGTTCCTGTAACCCTGAACCGAAATCGGGCGGCCCGGATCACGCCTTATCACGCCTTATCGCTCCTTATCGCTCCTTTTCGATCGGGCCCGAAGGGAAAGGGAATAGGGGAATACCCTGTGCTGCCGGGCTCCGGGGAGCGGTGCGGACGCCGGCCTTGACTCCAACCCGCCGCCATGGGCAGAATGGCCTGCCCAATGCGCTGTCCGGGGCCACCATCGTCCGGTAGGCCACGGGGCGACGGGGCGAAACCAGCGTCCGGAAGGCCGTGCGGCGGGCAGACCAAAGCGGACGGCGGTCGGGGCACGTCCGGGCGGGGCTCATAACCGAACGGTCGCAGGTTCGAATCCTGCCGGGCCCACCACGCCGGCCCCCGGCCGCGCCGGTGTACCGGGGCAGGCCACCCGGGACCACCGGCCCACCGGTGCCCTCAGACGTGGAGCCTTTTGGTCTCCGGTTCCAGTCCCGCCCGCTCTTGGAGGCATGGGGGTGGAACCAGAGGGCAATCGGCTCGATGGGGTGGTCGTCAGACCGGTAGGTCGAGCCCTACGCGGCCGACGCGGGTGAGACGCACTACACCACCGGCCAGCGCGGGGCGAAGCGGATGCCGGTGCGCTCCAGCACGCGAGCGCCGAGCGCCTGCACCTCGCGGATCAGCGCCGGCAGGTCCACGAACAGGGGGCGGTATCCCTGCACCACTACCCGCCCGTCCACCAGCACGGTGTGCACGCTGCGGCCGTCGGCGCTGTACACGAGCGCGTTGACTGGGTTGAACAACGTGCGCCACTCCGGCCGCAGGGTGTCAAACAGCACCAGGTCAGCGCGCTTGCCCGGCTCGATGGAGCCGATCTCGTCGGCCATCCCCAAGGCGACCGCGCCGCCGATGGTCGCCAGCTCTAGGGCCGTCTCGGCCGGGATCAGGCGCACGTCCCGTCGCGCGTCCTTATAGAGCACGGCGATCAGGTACATGGCGCGCTGGGTCTCGATCAGATTGGCGTTGTTGGCGGCGTCTGTGCCCAGCCCGGCCACCACGCCGCGCGCTAGCATCTCCGGCAGGAGCCCGCTCACCGTCATACCCGCGCCGCTCTTCACGGCCGCCGTGGGCACGGCCACCACCCGCGTACCGGTGCGGGCCAACACATCCACCTCGTCCAGGTCCAGACCCAAGGCGTGGGAGAGGACCACGTCCGGGCCCAGGCAACCCCACGCCTCCAGCGTCTGCACCGGGCGCTGGCCGAAGCGCGCCACCCACGCCTGTGCCTGCTCCGGTGAGACGTTGTGGTGCAACGTCAGGCCCGTGCCGTGGCGGCGGGCGATCTGCACGGCGGCCTGGAGCAGCTCCGGCGAGCAGAACTCGGCCGAAAACGGCATCGCCCAGGCGCGCACCCGGCCCTCCAGTCGGCCGTGGTAGCGCTCGATGGTGGCCTCGATGCGGGCGGCGGCCTCCTCGGTCGGGTAGACGGGCAGGTTGAGCGGGTTGGGGCGGTCGGTGACGTGCTCACCCACAACGATGCGGCAGCCTGACTCGGCGTAGGCCTGCAGGCAGGCGTCCAGGTGTTTGGTGCTGCCCGGGTCAAGCAGGCAGGTAGTGCCGCTGCTCACCAGCTCGGTGAGGGCCAGCAG
>JBHOQW010000078.1:0-17590 GCA_042408665.1 Dehalococcoidia bacterium | reverse complement strand
CGGCCGAAACTGCGCCCGCCCCTTCAGCGCCAGCACCTTGGTGATCGCCGCCGTGAGCGTCGTCTTGCCGTGGTCCACGTGCCCAATCGTGCCCACGTTCACGTGCGGCTTGGTCCGCTCAAACTTCGGCTTCGCCATGGTGTGCCCCCTTCGCTCACTCAGTCCCTTCAGGGCCGAGAACCGAGACGCGCGGCTGCCCGCGCCGCCTCAGCCCTCGGCCCGTGACGATCATCTGGAGCCCTCGTCCGGATTCGAACCGGAGACCTCGTTCTTACCAAGAACGCGCTCTAACCTGCTGAGCTACGAGGGCAGGGCCGGTGCTGGATGCTGGGTGCCGAGCGCTGCGTATCGGAGCGGCTGCGCCCTCTCAACACCCAGGACCCGGCGGGTGGTGGGGGCAGGATTCGAACCTGCGTAGCGCGTGCGCGCGGCAGATTTACAGTCTGCTGCCATTAACCACTCGGCCACCCCACCGTGGCTGGCGGATATCGACCGGGCATCCGGCCCGGACGGCGTGGTGGTACTCCGCCGGCACTATAGCCCGGAGCCCGAGAGGGGATTCGAACCCACTAACCTACCGATTACAAGTCGGTTGCGCTGCCGTTGCGCCACTCGGGCATCGCGCGTGCCGGACACATTATAGCGCGCGCAGAACGCGCGCGCTGAACACCTATAGTGTAAAGGGCACCCTGGGCCGCGTCAACGGGTGGTTCTGCCCGTGGCGGGCGCGCGGTAACGCCGTCGGTCACGCCATGAGCGGCGTCGGCCAGAACAGCATGCAGTCCAGGCAGCGGCTCTTCACGTATTGGCCGGCGCGGTAGTACGAGGCCACGAACCGCGAGCGGCACCGCGGGCACGCCCGATCGGCAAAGCGCACCTCCACGGCAACTTCGGCGGTCTCCGGCTCTGCCGCCGACTGGGGGGGCGCGCCCGGTTCGGCTGGCTCACTCATGCTCGGCTCCTGCACGGTTGCAGCGGCATGGTAGGCGGGCGCGGCGCTGGCCGTCAACGCGCAACCGGCGCGCCGCGCGCACGATCCGCCAGCGGTGGGGTGCGCAACGGGGGCGCCGGTTGTATGGTGGGGTTACCGCGGCGAGGAGCGGCCGATGGACGCGGTCCAAGAGCATATGCGCACGGTGGCCGGGCTGCGCGTGTTCTACATGGCGGCCGGCCGTGGTCATCCGCTGCTCCTGGTGCACGGGGTGGGCGGCTCGTCGCTCACCTTCCGCGCCAACATTCGCGACCTCGCCCGGCGCTTTCGGGTCTACGCGCTCGACCTGCCCGGCCATGGCCGCTCGGAGAAGCCAGAGGCGCGGTACGCGGTTGAGGACGCGGTGCCCTTCCTGGCGGCGTTCATCGAGAGCGTCTGCGGCGGTCCGGCCGCGCTGGTGGGGATCTCGGCCGGCGGGTTGATGTGCGCCCTCACCGCCGCCGCGCGGCCGGACCTGGTTACCCACCTGGTGCTGGTCTCCACCGCCGGGCTGGGCCGAGACGTGGACTGGAGCCTGCGGCTGCTTACATTACCCCTGGCCCGTCCGTGGTTGGAGCGCGTGCGCCATGACCCGACCGCGGTGCGCCTCTCGCTGCGCCGCATCGTCCACGACCCTTCCCTCATCACCGATGAGCTGGTGGCTGCGGTCTGCGCGGAGCGCGCTCAGCCCGGTCACGCCCGCGCCATCGCCGCCGCCCTGCGCGCCAACCTGGGGTTGTTCGGTGTGCGGCGATGGCGCCAGCACCTCCAGGCCATTCGCCGTGTGGCCGCCCCCAAGATGATCATCTGGGGCAAGCAGGACCGGCTGATTCCAGTGCGGCACGCCTACCGGGCCGTGCGCTATCTGGCCGGTGTGCCGGTGCACGTGCTGGACCGCTGCGGTCACTGGCCCCCGTTCGAGCGGCCGCAGGAGTTTAATAGGCTTGTGATGGAGTTCGTGCGCTGAGGGACGGACCACGAGGCGAGGCGGCCGCCATGGCCGACATCCTGGACCTGATCGGGCGCACGCCCATGGTGGAGCTGAAGCACCTCTCCCCCAAACCGGGCGTGCGGTTGTTCGCCAAGCTGGAAGGGCAGAACCCGTCCGGTTCGATCAAAGATCGCATCGTCCTGCATATGCTGCGCGCCGCCCGGGCCGAGGGGCGGCTGCAGCCCGGCATGCCCCTGGTGGAGGCCAGCACCGGCAACACCGGCATCGCCCTGGCCATGATCGGCCGGCGGCTCGGCCACCCGGTGAAGGTGTTCGTGCCGGAAAACGTGTTTCCGGAGATCGGCGTGCTGTTACATGTGTACGGCGCGGAGGTGGTCTGGACACCGGCGGCGCTGGGCGTGCGCGGCGCCATGGAGGCGGCGCGGCGCTATGACGCCGAGTGCAAGCACTGCTGGATGCTGGACCAGTTCTGCAACCCGCAGAATGTGCGCGCCCATTACGAGACCACGGGTCGCGAGATCCTGGAGGACCTGCCGGACGTGGACGTGCTGGTGGCCGGCATCGGCACCGGCGGCACGATCATGGGTACGGGCATGCGCCTCAAGGAGGCGCGCCCCCACGTCAAACTGGTGGGCGTGGAGCCGCACCCGGGCTCCCAGGTGCAGGGGCTCACGTCGCTGGATGATGGCTATATCCCCCCGATCCTCGACCTGACCCTGCTGGATGGCAAGGTGCTGGTGCGCACCCCGCAGGCCTTCCAGCATGCCGTGCAGGTCATGAACCGGGAGGGCATCTTCCCTGGCCTCTCCTCCGGCGCCGTGCTGTACGCCGCCCTACGCTTCGCCCAGCGGCTGCCGAAGGGCAACATCGTTTGCATCTTCGCCGATTCCGGCTGGAAGTATTACGGCACCGCCATCTGGGACGCCGCCCACGCCCGGTTCCCGCACGACGACGAGGCGGAGGAGATCATCTGGTGGTGAGCCCCGCGTCCGGTCGCGTCCACGACGCCTGCACCTCGTGGCCCGTTGGGTGCGGGGGCGCCGTCACCGGCGTCGCCGAACGTCCGATGGCGCTCGGGCGGGGTTCCCGCGGGGCAGGAGGGCGGAGAGATGCGTATCGCGTTCGGTGCCGATGAGCGCACTCACTTGACCGATTTTCTCGTGGAGGAGCTGCGGCGGCGCGGGCATGAGGTATGCGTGCACGGCCCGCCGGCGGGCGAGGCCACGCAGTGGGCGGACGTGGCCCGCCAGGTGGCCGAAGAGGTGGCCGCCGGCCAGGCAGAGCAGGGCGTGCTCTGCTGCTGGACCGGCACCGGCGTCTCGATCATGGCCAACAAAGTGCCGGGCGTGCGCGCCGCCCTGTGCACGGACGCCGAGACCGCGCGCGGCGCCCGTCTGTGGAACGACGCCAACGTGCTTTGCCTCAGCCTGCGTGCCACCGCGGAGCCGGTGGCCAAAGAAATTCTGGACGCCTGGTTCGCCGTGCAGGAGCCCGACCCCAGCGAGCGGGAGAACATCGAGCGTGTTCGCCAGCAGGACGCGGCCCGGAGCCCGCGGTGAACACCACACCGCGCACCGTGCGCGACCCACGCGGCCGGTAGGAGTGGGATGGCCGCAAACGGCCCAAAGAGGGAGGACCCGTGGCTCGCGCACATTCACGCTTGCCGCGCCGGTGGGTGACCGTCGCGGTGCTGGCAGCGCTGCTCACCGCCGGCCTCGCGGGCGACGGGCGGCGAGCACGGGCGGCGTGGCCCGACGATGGCCCGCCGCGCACTAATGTTCGCCTGTTCGTGCCCTGGCTTCCGGACGGTACCCTCAACCCGGCGCTTACGGTGCGCGCGCGCCTCACCCTGGAGGGCAACCCATTCACCCAGACCTCGTGCCAATCCCACTCGCTGGCGACCACCCGGCCGGACGCCTGGCGCTGCGTGACGGCCGACCCCTGCTTTGAACCACCCCTGGGCAGAGGTGATTACACCGTGGTGGCCTGCTCCAGCGGCCCGTGGCTGAACGAGGTGGTGGTGCTGGACCTACAGTACCCGCTGCCGGACCCGCAGGCGTGCCGGGAGATGGCGGGTTGCCGCCCGCCCTTGGATCTGAGCCGGCCACCCTGGGCGCTCGAGCTGGCGAACGGCGCGCGCTGTACGCCGTTCCTGGGTGCCTCCTGGTTTGTGGCCGGCCTGCGCGCCAACTGGGCCTGCGCCACAGCCGATGGCCAGGGACACGGCGTAGTTATCGGCGACCTCGATCGCGGCCGTGATCTGTGGCGCGCCTTCTACCTGCCGGAGGACGGCTATGTCGCGGAGCAGGTGGACGTACTCGTGGCCTGGTACTGACCCGACTGACTCGGTCATCTGGCTTGGGCGCGCCGGTGATGGTACGTTCTTCGAGTCTAATTGGCCGTCAGATAGAGCCAGAGGCCGTGATGCATGGACCCACTCGTAGCGCGACGCGGCGGGCAGCGCGCCACAGGGGCCGCCATCCGTCGCGTGCTGCCGGACCTGAAGGCGCTCCGTCACCGCGATTATCGGCTGCTGTGGAGCGGTCAGCTCGTGATGAACGCGCTGATGCCGCTGCAGTTCGTCACTGGCCTGCTCTGGCTCCAGGCCGCGGCCCCTGAGCACCTGCGCCTGCTGCTGGCCGGCCTGCTCGGCGCGACGCGCGGGGGCGCCATGCTGGTGATGGGCTTGGTCGGTGGGGCGCTGGCCGATCGCCTGGACCGTCGTCACCTGCTGATCGCCACGCAAACCCTCGCCCTGACGGCGAACGCAGTGATTGCCCTGTTGCTCCTGTCCAGCGGGCTGGGCGGCATCGGCCTGACGGCGTTCTTACTGCTCAGCTTTGTGGCGGGTGGAACGATGGCGGTGGATATGCCCACCCGCCAAGCCCTCGTCACCGAGCTGGTGCCGCGTGAGCACTTGGCCAACGCCATCGCCCTGGACGCGGTGGCCATGCAGGTGTCGCTGCCGGCGTCGCTGGCGGCGTCCGGCCTGTTGATCGATGGGCTCGGCTTCGGTGGAGCCTACACCTGCGGGCTGGCAGGCCACGTCGCCGTGCTCCTGGCGCTGACGCGACTGCGCTCCCAAGCGCTACGTCGGCCGGTGGTCGGGCAGACGTCGTTCCTGCGCTCGGTTCGCGATGGCATCGCCTTCGTCCGCCGAACGCCCACGGTCTTGTGGGTGTTGGTCCTGCTGGTGGTTGTCATGGCGTTGGGATTCCCGCCCGTGGCCAGCATGGGGCCGGTGTGGGTGACACGAGTGCTGGGCCTCTCCCCAGCGCAGTTTGGCTGGTTCGCCGCCACTTGGGGACTGGGTGCGCTGGTAGCGTCGCTGATCATGACGACGGTCGGTCACTTTCCGCGCAAAGGCTGGCTGGTGGGGCTGGGTGCCATCGGCTTTGCGGCCTGCGTGGTGGTGTGGGGACACTCACGCTCGGTGCCGCTCAGCGCGGTGCTCAATTTCAGCTTGGGCGCGTTGCTCTCGGTTACGCAGATCGCGGCGCGGGCGCTGGTGCAGCGGATGGTGCCGCACGCCATGCAGGGCCGGGTGATGAGCCTGTTCATGCTCAACATGGCCGTCGCCCAGTTGATGACGGCGCCGGTGGGCGCCCTGGCCCAAGTGCTGACGTTTGAGCTGGTGGTGCCGGTGCTCGGCTGGATCAGCCTCGGTCTGGCGGTGGGGATCGTGCTCATGCGTGCCGACATCCGCCGTGCCGACACTGCCGGCGCGGTTCTGTGACTCGGCACGTTTGGTGTCATGCCCACGGTGCACGTCAACGGCATCGACCTCCACTACGAGCAGCACGGCGTTGGACCGGATGTGCTGCTTATCGCGGGGTTAGGCGCGCATACGGGCGATTGGGCGCGGCAGGTGCCGGCCCTGGCCCGTCATTTCCGGGTGACCGCCTTCGACAACCGCGGCTATGGCCGGTCGTCGGCGCCGGACGAGCCGTACAGCATCCGCCAGATGGCCGAGGATGTTATAGCCCTCATGGATGCCCTCGGCATCGGCCGTGCCCACGTGGTGGGCTCCTCCATGGGCGGTGAGATCGCGCAGGAGCTGGCCATCGCCTACCCGGAGCGCGTCGATCACCTGGTGCTGATGGCCACCAGCGCGGGCGGCCGCTGGGCGCGGGTGGTCGCGCGGGCAGATGGGCTGCCGACGGGGCTGCGGCGCATTGCCACGCGCCTGCGCGGGCTGGCGCGGCAGCTCCGCCGGCGGCTGCACGCCCTGACCGCACGCCGGGCCGGGCGTGGGCCGCAGCCGCCGACGCCAGAACCGCCGCCGGTCCCGGCGCACGGCCTGCGCCGCCAGCAGGAGGCGACCGCGGCCTTCGACGCGCACGACCGGCTGCACCGCATCGCCGCGCCCACGCTGGTGCTGGCCGGCACGAAGGACCGGGTGGCGCCGGTGGCCGCGGCGGAGGAGCTGGCGCGCGGCATTCCCGGTGCCCGGCTGGTGGTGCTGCGCGGCGCCGGGCACCTCATGCACTATGAGCGGGCGGAGGAGGTCAACCGGATTTTGCTTGCCTTCCTGCGGGCGTCGTCCGACGCGTGATCGGGCCGGGGGGCTGGGAGCCGGCCTTGCCCCACCCCGGTCCGGCGCGAGCGCATCAGCGCGCCTGGTAACGTGGCGTGCGCTTCTCAGCGAAGGCGCGCGGCCCCTCAACGGCGTCCTCAGTGAGCAAGAGGTCGCGGAGCAGCCGCAGCTCGAGGTCCAGGCCCTCTTCCAGCGGCAGGTCCCAGCCCTGGAGCACGGCCTGCTTGGCGGCACGCAGCGCCAGCGGGCCGTTGGCGAGCAGCGCCTCGGCCGTGCGATGTGCCTCCGCCATCACCTCACCCGGCGGCACGACTTTGTGCACCAGACCCAGGCGCAGCGCCTCCTGGGCGTCGACCTGGCGGCCGGTGAGGATGATCTCCATGGCCGCTGAGAGGCCGATGGCGCGCGGCAGCCGCTGCGTGCCGCCGGCGCCGGGGATGATCGCCCAACGCACCTCCGGCTGGCCAAATCTGGCCGTCTCCGCGGCGATGCGAATGTCGCAGGCCAGCGCCAGCTCGGTGCCACCGGCCAGGGCGAAACCGTTGATGGCCGCGATGATCGGCTTCCAGGTGACAAAGCCGCGGGTGATGCCGCCGAAGTTGAACTCGCGCAGCTCACCCCGGCGCGCCTGCTCGGTGAGCGCCGGGATGAGTTCCTTCAGGTCCGCACCGGCGCAGAAGGCGCGGTCGCCGGCGCCGGTGAGGATGCCCACCCACACCTCTGGGTCCTCGCGGAAGTCCGCCCACGCCTCCACCAGTTCAGCGTTGGTGGTGGGATCGATGGCGTTGAGCGCCTCCGGCCGGTTGATGGTGATGGTGGCGATGCGGCCCGACTTCTCGTATCGGATGGGCATGGTGTGCTCCGTGCGTGGGGTAGGGGCGTCGCCGCCCGGCGCGCCCTGTCCCGCATCATAGCCCATCGCCGTTGACACGGCGCGCCGCGTCTGGGAGAACGTCAGCGAACCCCTGCTGCGGGGTCCAAGATGCGGCCCCCACGCGGGCCGGATGGGAGGAGGCGATGACCGTCACACAGGCGCCCGGCTGGCGTGCCTACTACCAGGAGCGGCTGGTGAGCGCTGCCGACGCCGCCGCGCGGGTGCGCTCCCGCGACCACATCTACATTCCCGTCGGGCAGGCGCCGCACGCCATCATCCGGGCGCTCCTGGCGCGGCGCGATGAGCTGGAGAACGTGACGGTTACCTGCCTGCCGGCGGCCGACTACGGCTGGTTCGCGCCCGAGTTTGCCGGCCGGATCACCGTCAACGTGCTCTACGCCAACGCCTTCACCCGCGCGGCGCTGGAGCAGCGCCTGGCCGATTACACGCCCTTCATGATTTATGGACAGCACAAGGCGCTGGACGAGGGGCGGGAAGAGGCGCGGCCCATCGACCTCACCGTCATCCATGTGACGCCGCCCAACGAGCACGGCTACGTGTGCCTCGGCCACGCCGTGTGGGACGCCAAGACCACCGTGCGCCGGGCGCGCATGACCGTGGCCGTGGTCAACGAGCACCTGCCGCGCACCTATGGCGACTCGTGGCTGCACGTGTCGGAGATCGACCTGTTCGTCCAGGACCATACGCCTCTGCCGGATACCACCAGCCGCACCTACCCACCGCCGGAGCCGTGGGATGCGGCCATCGCCGGCTACGTGAGCTCGCTGGTGCGGGACGGCGACACCATCCAGATCGGCATCGGCTCAACGACGGGCAACCTGCTGCGTCTGGGCGCGCTGGATACCAAGCACGACCTTGGCTACTTCGGTGAGCTGACGGTGCCCGGCACGATCGACCTGGTCAAGAAGGGCGTGATCACCGGTCGGCGGATGACCACGCATCCAAGCCGGTTTATCGCCTCTACCGCTGGCAATAGCGCCGAAGACCGCGCCTTCATCCACGACAACCCGTTCTTTGAGTTTTACGCGGTCGATTACGTGCTTGACCCGCGCGTCATCGCCCGCAACGATAACTTCGTGGCGATCAACAACGCCCTGGCCGTGGACCTCACCGGCCAGATCGCCGCCTCCACGCTTGGGCCGCGGGTCTACTCCGGCACGGGCGGACAGCTCTCGTTTGCGTTGGGCGCGTTCCTGTCGCGCGGTGGCCGCTACATCTGCGTGCTGCCCTCCACGGCGCGCAACGGCACCGTATCGCGTATCGTGCCCCAGTTTGAGGCGGGGCAGGTGGTCACGGTCCCGCGCGAGCTGGCAGATACGGTGGTGACAGAGTACGGCATTGCCCGGCTGCTGAACCGCTCGGTGCGTGAGCGGGCGGAGGCGCTGATCGCGGTCGCACACCCGGACTTCCGCGCCGAGCTGCGCGCGGCGGCGCGCAAGCTGTTCTGGCCGTGATCGGTCACGACCGGGTGCGACGCCCGCCCGCGCGGCCCCCGCGGGCCGGACCACGGGCGCATTCGGCGCAGGCGGCGAGGATTTCGTCTCGCACCCGGTGGGGCATGAGCACGCCGCCGATGTGCAGCGGTGTGGGAAGGCCGGTCAGCGTGATGTAGAGGTTGCCCTCGCCGTTGGTGGAGCCGGAACCGCTGTCGCGCAGCTGCACCGCCGCGATCTCCTCGAGCGGCAGCACGCGCGGCAGGCTGCCGAACGTGCCGCCGGTGACGATCATCCGCCGGTTGGTCACCACCAGCGCCCGGTCCTCCCGCGGGTTGTATAGGAACACGGCCTGGTAGCGGACCTGCTCGCCCTCCAGGAAGGGGATGTTGAAGGGCAGGCCGCCCTCATCGGCCGGCAACTCGCGGCGTTCGCCCTCGCTGGGCACCGCCACGTCACTCGATAGCGGGACCTGACTGCTCTCAGACGGCCGGCTGATGGCCGCCGGGTGGAGGGGCTCGTCTGCCGGGCTCAGCGGTATCAGCGCAGCGCGCTCCACAAAGCCGCGCCGACCGTCGGCCGTTTCGGCGTGGATGAAGTCCCACTGCTGGCCGAGCATGGTCACCACCGTGCCCGGCGCCAGGTGCTGAACCCGGCGGGCGGCGGCGAACGGCCGGTCGAGCAGTGTCGCGCCGCCGGCGGCCACCTGCAACCGCGCGTGACGGTGGGCCGAACCGTCCGCCGCGCTGGTGGTCGGCTCCCGGTGCAGCGGTGCCCCGCAGGCATGGCAGGCACGGGCGGAAAGTGGCAGCAGCTCGCCGCACGCATGGCATCGCATGGCAGGCACCCTCGGGCCAGTATCGAACGGACCTTTCGCGTCGCGATGCGGGAAGGCCCCTGTGTTCGATCATCGGCGGGGCAGGGCAACGGTATCAGGGGTGCGAGCGGCGGTGCGGCGCGGGCGGTTGGTCAGGCAGGCACCGCCCGCTAGAGTGGAGACAGCCCTGCCTGGAGGAGAACCGGGTGCAATTGCAGTACATTCCCGCGGAGGAGCGGTTCTACGTCCGCTTTACGGAAGAGGCGGCCGCGCAGTA
This sequence comes from Dehalococcoidia bacterium, assembly GCA_042408665.1. Taxonomy (GTDB): domain Bacteria; phylum Chloroflexota; class Dehalococcoidia; order CAUJGQ01; family CAUJGQ01; genus CAUJGQ01. The sequence goes on along the minus strand of JBHOQW010000078.1, from coordinate 7,709 downwards.
TCCCCCGGGCTGCTTCTCGCCGGTGACCAACTACCCGGTCTACGCTATTCGGCTGCGCGGCAACGGCGCCGAAGACGTGACCGAATTTCTCATCCCGGCTAGTGACGGCACCTTCTACTGGGTGGACGCACGCCAGACGCGGCTGGCCCGGCGCTAGGCAGGCTCTAGCGCCGGCGGCCGCCCCTCACCCAAGAACGGGTAGCGCTCGCGAGAGCCGATCCGCTGCCGCGCCCGTACGAAGATATCGACCTCGACGCCGTCTCGGGTGCGCAGGCGGTAGCGACCACTCACCAGGCGCTTATTTGGCTCCACGCCGGTGAGCAGCCCCGCCCACCGCCCTTCTCCCAGCCGCTCCGTCAGCTCGCAGGTGGCGCTCGTCACAAAGCGCCCCTCCAGGTCCAGGACGTCTACCGGTGTCATGGCTTGGTCGCCGCCAGGCTGGCGTTCGGCGGGCCCGATCGCCGCCGGACCCGCACGCAGGTTTCAGTACCACACCGGCCGGGGCTCGATCTAGTGCCGCGGCGGTGCAGCTCTCCCGTTGACGGTGGCCGAACGTCTGTTCTATGCTGGCTGAGACTCGAACAAGTGTTCCGGTAACGGGGTGACCGGGAGATGCGGTGATGCCGATCGGCGTTTTATTCGTAGCGGTCTGGTTGACGGCCGCGGTGCTGTATCTCATCTGGCAGTTTGCCACCGACGCCCTAGGGGCGCCCGTTCCAGATGAGGCCCTCGTGGGTGGCCCCGCCGAAGGACAGCCGTCCGGAGGCGTGACCGTACGCGGCCGCGCCCGGCCGGCGGGCACGATATCCGGTGCAGGCGTCGTCGGGTGACGGAGCGGCTGTGGGCTCGGGGCGGGGAGGGGATACGATGGCGATGTGTTGCCTCCCGTATCAGGAGGGGCGTGTGCGGTGGTCCTGGCCAGACGGCAGCCCGGCGCCGGTCATCCTCCACGCCGACCTGGACGCCTTTTTCGCCGCGGTCGAGCAGTTGGACCGGCCGGAACTGCGCGGGCGGCCGGTGCTGGTGGGCGGTGCGCCGGAGGAGCGGGGGGTGGTGGCTGCCGCCTCGTATGAGGCGCGGCGGTATGGCGCCCGCTCGGCGATGCCGATGCGCACCGCCCTGCGCCTGTGCCCGCCCGGCACCGTCCGGGTGTCGCCCCGCTTCGAGCGCTACCGCGAGGTTTCCCGCCGGGTGATGGCGCTCTTCCGCGCCCGTACGCCCCTGGTTGAGCCGCTCTCCCTGGACGAGGCCTACCTCGACCTCACCGAGCCCCTCGCCCGGCCGGGGGCGCCCGACCCGGAGCGGGCGGCGCGCGCGCTCAAGGCGGAGGTGCGCACCGCCGTCGGCCTTACCATCTCCGTCGGCGTGGCCACGTCGAAATCCGTGGCCAAGATCGCCTCGGACCTGCGCAAGCCCGACGGGCTGGTGGTGGTGCCGCCGGGCGAGGAGCGGCCCTTTCTCGCCCCCTTGCCCGTGGCGCGGCTGTGGGGGGTGGGCCCCAGGCTCGAGGAGCGCCTGCGGCGCCTAGGCGTCGCCACCGTCGGCGATCTGGCTGCCCTGGAGCGGCGCTGGCTGGAGCGCCGGTTCGGCAAGTGGGGTGGCCTGCTGCACGATCTCGCCAACGGCATCGACCATCGGCCGGTGACGCCCGAACGGGCGATCAAATCCGTCGGTCGGGAGACAACCTTCCCGCACGACGTGAGCGACCCGGCCGCCCTGCGCGCCACGATATGCCGCCTGGCCGAGCAGGTGGCCGAGCGCCTACAGCGGCACGGCCTGCGCGGCCGCACCGTGACCCTCAAGCTGCGCTCCTATGATTTTCGCACCCTCACCCGCCAGACCAGCTTGTCCCTGCCCACCGACCGGGCCGAGGAGATCGCCGCCGTGGCCGCACGCTTGCTCGCTACCGAGCTGGCGCCGGGCGGCCGCTACCGCCTGGTGGGCGTAACCGTCTCCGGCTTCCAGACCACGATCCAGCTCCCGCTACCGCTCTTTGCCTCATAGGCGCCCCCTGCGCCGGGGCGTCGTCCCGGCCGGTGACCATTGTCCTGGTGCAATGGGCCAGGACCCGACTTATCGGCACGCCGGTGCGCGAATCTGATCCCCGCGCACGTTGTACTCGTAGAGAGCGGGTGAGCGTGGCGTCGCGGCTCGGCCTGCTCGGTGCAGCGCCCGCCGGTCGGTGGGCAGAAAGGTGTGTACGACATGGTGAACCAGCGGGCGGAGAGCGCGGTCGTCGCGCAGACAGACCTGGCGGAGTTACGCACGCACGTGCGCGATGTGATCGTCCCGGGAGAGGACGGCTACGAGGCGGCCCGCCGCATCTGGAACGGCATGATCGACCGGCGCCCGGCCGTGGTCGCCCGGTGCACGGGCGTGGCCGATGTGATGGCCGCGGTGCGCTTCGCGCGCGAGCAGAGCCTGCCCCTGGCCGTGCGCGGCGGTGGGCACGGCGTCGCCGGCCGGGCGGTGTGTGATGACGGCATCGTGATCGACCTGTCGCCGATGAAGGGCATCTGGGTCGATCCGGCCGCGCGCACGGCCCGCGCGCAGGCCGGCGTACTGTGGGGCGAGTTCGACCGGGAGACCCAGACCTTCGGCTTGGCCACCACCGGCGGCGTGGTCTCCACCACGGGCATCGCCGGGCTCACCCTGGCCGGTGGCTTTGGGTGGCTGATGCGCGCCTTCGGTCTTACCATCGACAACCTGCGCTCCGTCGATCTGGTCACGGCGGACGGCGAGCTGCTGCGCGCCAGCGCGCACGAGCACCCCGACCTGTTCTGGGGAGTGCGCGGCGCCGGCGCCAATTTCGGTATCGTTACCTCGTTCGAGTACCAGTTGCACCCGCTTGGGCCGACGGTGATCGGGGGCATGGTGCTCCACCCGTTCGAGCAAGCCGGGGCGGTGCTGCGCTTCTTCCGCGAGTTCACCGCCGGCGCCCCGGACGAGCTGACCACCTACGCCGGCCTGCTGACCTCACCTGAAGGGGCAAAGCTGGCCGCGATCATCGTCTGTTATGCCGGTCCGCTGGCGGCGGGTGAGGTGGCCGTGCGGCCGATTCGGTCCTTCGGCACGCCGGTGGCGGACCTGATCGGGCCGATCCCGTACAGCGCACAGCAGACGCTGTTCAACGACGCCCTCCCGGCCGGCCGGCACTACTACGAGAAGTCGTGCTTCCTACGCGATCTCAGCGATGTGGCCATCGACACGCTGGTGGACGGGTTTGCGCGGGTGCCGTCGCCGCACTCGAAGGTGGTCATCGAGCAGCACGGTGGCGCCGTTCGCCGCGTGCCGGAGGACGGCACGGCGTTCCCCCACCGGGCGCCGGAGTATAACCTCATCCTGCCGGCCTCCTGGAGCGATCCGGCTGAGACGGCGGTGAACGTGCAGTGGTCGCGCGACCTGTACACCGCCATGCAGCCCTTCGCCGCCGAGGGCTACTACATCAACTACATGGCGGAGATCGAGAGCGAGGAACGCGCCCGCGCGGCCTACGGCGACAACTACGCCCGCTTGGCCGCCCTCAAGACCAAGTACGACCCCACCAACCTCTTCCGTCTCAACCACAACATCCCACCGGTCTGACCGGTGTGATCATGGCATGAACCGGCCGTCCGCGTAGGTGGCGGACGGCCGGTTCGCGCCGTGGCCGAGCGCTTGACGCCACCGCACCGGTGGGGCATGCTGCCACCCGGCGGGCGCGCGCCTGGCGCGCCGCACATCCCGCGCCTGGAGGCCCGCATGACCGCGGAGCGCACCGTGCCGACCCGTGAGGAGATCCTGTCCTACCTGGCCCAGCGCCGGAACTGGGGCCGGTGGGGCGCCGATGACCAGCGCGGCGCCATCAACCTGATCACGCCGGAAAAGCGGGTCGCCGCCGCCCGCCTGGTGCGGAACGGGCGCACGATCTCGCTCGCGCGCGAGCTGGCGAAGACGCCAGGGCCGGGCAACCCCAACCCGGCCCAGCACTTCATGCGCTGGTTCAGGCGCGGCAGCGGCGGCGCGGTGATCGATTACTACGGTCTCATCTACCACGGCTGGACCACCACGCACATCGACGCGCTGTGCCACGTGTGGGACGAGCACGGCATGTGGGGCGGGCGCGACCCGCAGGCCGTGCTCACCACCCAGGGCACTACCTGGGGCGATGTGGACCAGTGGCGGGAGGGGATCATCACGCGGGGGGTGCTGCTGGACGTCCCCCGCTTCCGCGGCGAGCCGCACGTGACCCTGGAGCGGCCGGTGCATGGCTGGGAGCTGGAGGAGATCGCTCGCGCCCAGGGCGTGCACGTGGAGCCGGGTGACGCCCTGCTGGTGTACAGCGGCCGCGAGTCCTGGCAGCGCGCCAACCCGCAGTGGGCCGGGCACCAGCCGCCCAGCCCGGGCCTACACGCCTCCTGCCTGCGCTTCATCCGCGAGCACGACGTGGCCGTCCTAGGCTGGGACCTGATGGACGCCAGCCCAAATGAATATGGCCTGCCGTGGCCCGTGCACGCCGCGTTGTTTGCCTTTGGCGTGGCCTTGCTGGACAACGCGCTCCTGGAGCCGCTGGCGCTGGCCTGCGCTGAGGAAGGGCGGTACGAGTTTCTGCTTACCATCGCCCCGCTGCGCGTGCCGGGCGGCACCGGTTCGCCCGTGAACCCTATTGCCGTGTTCTAGAATTTGGTCTCCGTTTCGTCCTCGGCGCCGCGGTCCACGGCCCGGTGCGGTGAGCGCCGGGGTGGGCGGGGCGACGAAAGGCCGGTGCGCGTCCGGCCCCGATCCGGCCCCACACCGCCGATGGCGGCACCGTCTCGTCTCGACGGACGTGATCGTGGTTCCCGGTCTTTCCGGGTGCCCCCGCTTCTGCGGGATACGACCCTGTTCTCTCCCACACTCGACAAGCGGGGGGTGATCCCGTACTATCCGTACACAGCGGTCCGCGAATTGTTGTGCTTGCTGATCGAGAACTCTATGTTTGTGGAACGTGTGAGCTGTCGGCTGGGAGTCTGTCGGTATGGCCCGCACCGAGTCCCCCACTGGCGCTGCCGTGACCGCGGCGCCGCGGCCGGCCTGGCGGCGCTGGCTTGACGATGAGCCGGACGTCGCCGCGCGCTACTTCCTGTACTCGGCCCTCTGGTGGTTGATCGCGCCGGGGCTGGTGGGGCTGGTGCTGGCCACGTTCCTGTACGCGCCCTCCGTGCAGGTGCGGCTGCCGGAGGCGCTGCGCCCCTATATCATCTTCGGTCGGCTGCGGCCGGTGCACGTCAACCTGGCGCTGTTCGGCTGGCTGGGGATGACCTACGCCGGCACGATGCTCTACCTCACGCCGCGCCTGACCGGTGCCCGCCTGTACAGTGAACGCCTGGCGCGCGCCACACTCCTGCTCTGGAACCTGCTCATGCTGCTGGGGGCGCTCAGCCTGCTCGGGGGCTGGAACCAGGGGCGCGAGTACGCCGAATTCCCCTGGTTGATCGACCTTGGCTTGATCGCGGCCGTGCTGCTGCTGGCCGTCAACGTGTGGGGCACCGTGGCGCGGCGCACGGTGCCCACGCTGTATGTGAGCGTGTGGAGCTGGATGGCGGCCACCCTCATCCTGCCGTTCGTGTACGCCATCGGCAACAAGGTATGGGACACCTCCGGCGCCTACAGCGGTGCCACGGACGCCATCGTCAACTTTTTTTACGTGCACAACCTGTTTAACGTCTGGTTCACCACGGCGGGCGTCGGCATCTTTTTGTACATGATCCCAAAGGTCTCCGGTAACCCGCTGTGGAGCCACCGACTGGCGATCTGGGGGTTTGCCAGCGTGTGGGCCGGGCAGCACCACCTGCTGTACGGCCCCGGCCCGGAGTGGCTGGAGATCCTGTCGGTGGCGTTCAGCATCACCGCCGCTATCCCCAACACGGCCTTCCTGGTCAACTTCCTGAAGACGATGCAGGGGCGCTGGGGGGTGATTGGGCCCAGCCTTGCCGCGCGCTACGTGCTGGTGGGCGTGCTCATGTACAGCGCCACCTGCGTGCAGGGCGTGGCCCAGTCCTTCCGCAATTTCAACAGCTACGTGCATTTCACCAACTGGGTGATCGGCCATTCGCACCTGGCCTTCTTCGGCGCCTGGAGCTTCCTGGCCTTCGGGGTGAGCTCTCTGCTCCTGCCGCGCATGCTGGGGCGGGAGATGCGCAGTCGCGCGCTGGCCGAGTGGAGTTTCTGGCTGACGCTGGGCGGGCTGCTGGTGTTCATGTTCGACCTGTGGGCGGCCGGGCTGGTGCAGGCGGCGGACTGGGCCTCTGGGCAGGTGCCGTTCCTGGTCACGGTGCAGGCCATGCACGGCTACTACCTGGTGCGCCTGCTGGCCGGACTGGTGATCGGGGCGGGCGTGTTGCTGTTTGTGCTCAACGTGTGGCTGACGGTGCGAGGGGCGCCGAGTGCGGTGCCGGCCGGGTCGGCGACCGAGGCGCCGACCCGGGCGCGCGAGCGGGCGGAACCGGTCTTGCGCGCCGCGGCGGCGCCGCCCGGTGAGGCGCTGCCGCCCGGCGGCTGATGAAGCGGATGGGGCCATGCGCGGCGCGGGCGTGCTGTACCTCATCGCCGGCTCGTTTCTGTTCCTGGCCATGGGGGTGGCGGTGACGATCGTCCTGCCGCATGTGCAGGAGGAGCCGGCTACGGCCCTGGCGCCCCATTACACACCCAGCGAGCTGTGGGGGCGGCGCATCTACGCGCGCGAGGGGTGCTGGTACTGCCACACGCAGCAGGTGCGGGCGCCGGAGGCGAACAAGGGCTACGTGCTCCGCCCCGGCGATATCGGCCCGGAGTCGGTGGAGGGGGATTACGTGGGGCAGTCGCCGGTGTTCTGGGGCACGGAGCGGCAGGGGCCGGATCTCACGCACCACGCCAGCCGCCTGCGCGGGGCTACGCCGGAGCAGCAGCGCGAGATCCAGATCCTGCACCTGCGAAACCCGCGCGCGGTGAGCCCCGGGAGCGTGATGCCGTCGTATAATCATCTCTCTGACGACGAGCTGAACGCCCTGGTCGATTATCTGTTAACGCTCAAGTAGGGGGCAGCGATGCCGGCGGCGGCGCTCCACCCGGAGCAGGCGTACATCGCCATCACCGTGGCCGCCTTGGGGCTGGTGGCGACGTGGCTGGCGTTCCTGGTCTGGGGCTGGCGAACCGGCCAGTTCAAGGATTTCGAGCGTGGCAAGTACCGCGTGTTCGAGGACGAACTGCCGCCCGCGCGGGACACGGAGGGCAAGGCATGAGCGATGCGGCCGGGCCGGACGGGCGGCCGCAGCCCGAGGGAGAGCCGATCGGCGATGAGGTGCGGATCGGCGGCGGGCCGGCACCGCGCTGGTTGCGCTACTGGTTTTACCTCATCTATCTGTGGGCGATCCTCTACTTGCTCATCCAGGACGTTGAGCAGTACTGGATTCTGGCCGGTTTCGGGGTGCTGCTCACCGCGTGGCTGGTCTACATCGCCTGGAAGAAGAAGCCACCGGAGCCATGACCGGTGCGAGCGGCCAGCGGGGTGAAAGGAGGGGGTGGTCCAGAACCATCGGTGCGGGGGCGTGGATCGCCCGGCTTTTATCGAAGTGACACGCGCATGAGGAAAGGATGGCCAGCATGGTTTCCGCGGAGCGCACGGAACAGGCGAACAAGTACGTCAAAGAGAAGATGCTGTTCCTGCCGCGCATGTTCGCGGTGATGAACACCGCGGCGCCGGAGGCGGCGGA
>JBHOQW010000077.1:0-3641 GCA_042408665.1 Dehalococcoidia bacterium | reverse complement strand
CATCGAGCGGCGGCTGCGCAAGACGGAGGGCGTGCGGCAGGCTGCGGTCAACCTGGCCACCGAGCGCGCCACCGTCACCTACGATCCCACCCGCACCACGCCCGAGCAGATCGCGGCCGCCATCGCGGCGGCCGGCTACGGCGCGAGGCCACGACAGCCCGCCGCTCCCGCCGCGCCGCTCACCCTGGAACTGGCCATCGAGGGGATGACCTGCGCCTCCTGTGTGCGGCGGGTGGAGCGCGCCCTCACCCGCACGCCGGGCGTGCTGGCGGCCGCGGTCAACCTGGCCACCGAGCGCGCCACCGTCACGCTCGATCCGACCGCTCCCGCCACCTTGGAGCAGTTGCGGGCGGCGGTGGAGCGGGCGGGCTATGTGGCCCGCCCCCTGACGACACCCGCGGCGCCCACGATCCAGCCGCCGGATTTCGCCGAGGAGGAGGCGGCGTGGCGCCGGGCCCTGCGCCGGCGCCTGGCCGTGCTGGCCCTCGGGGTGGTGCTCACCCTGCCGGTGGTATGGATCGCCATGTTTGCCATGGACCTGCCCCACCGCAACGAGTGGCTGCTGGCGCTCACGGCGCCGGTGTGGGCCATCGTCGGTTGGGAGTTCCACCGCGGCGCCCTGCGCGCCGCCCGCCACGGCACGGCCACGATGGACACCCTCGTCTCCCTGGGCAGCACCGTCGCCTTCCTGTACAGCATCGGCGCCACGTTCACCGACCACGAGACCTTTTACGACACCACGGCCGTGATTATCACCTTCATCTACCTGGGAAAGGTGCTGGAGTTCATCGCCAAGGGGCGGGCCAGCGCCGCCATCCGCCGCCTGATGGGCCTGGCACCGAAGACGGCGCGCGTGGTGCGGGGTGGCGTGGAGATGGACGTCCCGGTCGGCCAGGTGCTGCCCGGCGACCTCGTCATCGTGCGGCCGGGCGAGCGTATCCCGGTGGACGGCACCGTGCTCGAGGGCGCCTCCGCGGTGGATGAGTCCATGATCACCGGGGAGAGCATCCCCGTGGACAAGGGACCGGGTGATCCGGTGATCGGCGGGACGGTCAACAAGCATGGACTGCTCAAAGTCCGTGCCGAGAAGGTCGGCCGTGAAACGCAGCTCGCCCAGATCATCCGCCTGGTGCAGCAGGCGCAGACGACCAAAGCACCGGTGCAGCAGCTTGCCGACCGCGTCTCGGCGGTGTTCGTGCCGACCATCCTCGTGGTGGCGGCGCTGACGTTCCTCGGCTGGGTGCTGACTGGGCGCTCGCCTGTGGCCGGCATGGTGGCGGCGGTGGCCGTGCTGGTGGTGGCCTGCCCCTGCGCCCTCGGTCTGGCTACGCCGGCGGCGATCATGGTGGCCAGCGGCCGCGGCGCTGAGCAGGGGGTGCTGCTCAAGGGCGGTGAGGGCCTGCAACGGGTGGGCGACGTGGATGTGGTGGTGCTGGATAAAACGGGCACCATCACCCGCGGCGCCCCGGACGTGACCGACGTCGTGCCGCTGCCGCCTCGGGATGACGGCGCCGGGCCGGCCCAGGAGTTCTTGCGCCTGGCCGCCGCGGCCGAGCGCGCCTCCGAGCACCCCCTGGCTGCCGCCATCGTCCATTACGCGGAGCGCCAGGGGCTCGACCTGTCCGCGCCGGTGACGCGGTTCGAGGCGGTGCCGGGCGGTGGCGTGCGCGCCGGGGTGGACGGGCATCAGGTGCTGGTTGGCTCGGCACGCCTCTTGGCCGAGAGTGGGATCGATGTCGCTCCCGCCCAGGAGGTAATCCAGCGCCTGGAGGCGGAGGCGAAGACGGCGGTGCTGGTGGCCGTGGACGGACGGGTGGCCGGTGTCATCGGTATCGCCGATACCGTCAAGCCCGGCGCGGCCGAGGCGGTGCGGCGCCTGCGGCGCATGGGCATCGAGGTCGTGATGCTGACGGGCGACAACCGGCGCACCGCGGCGGCCGTCGCCCGCCAGGTGGGCATCGAGCGGGTGATCGCCGAGGTGCGCCCGGAGGAGAAGGCCGCCGTCGTCAAGCGGCTGCAGGAGGAGGGCCACGTCGTGGCCATGGTGGGCGACGGCATCAACGACGCCCCCGCGCTGGCCCAGGCTGATGTCGGCATCGCCATGGGCACCGGCACGGACGTGGCGATGGAGACGGCGGATATCACCCTGGTGAAGGGCGACCTGGAGGCGGTTGCACGGGCCATCGAACTGGCGCGCGCGACCATGCGCACGGTCAAGCAGAACCTGTTCTGGGCCTTTGCCTACAACCTGCTGCTCATCCCCTTGGCTGCGCTGGGCAAGCTGAACCCGGTGTTCGCGGCGGCGGCCATGGCCCTGTCCAGCGTGACCGTGCTCTCCAACTCGCTGCGCCTGCGCGGCACGCGCACCGCCACGCTTGCGGCCGCCGTGGTGTTCACGGTGGCGGTGGTGGCGGTGGGCTACGGCGTCTACCGCGGTCTGTCCGGGTAGCCGGCGGCGCGGCGGGTCTGGCCATGGGGGCTAATGTCTCGGGTTTGGCGGAGCATACAGGGGCATACGTTCAGCATCCCCGCCGTAGGGCGGAAGCCATCTTCGCATCCGGAAAGGAGCACAGCATGGAAACCGTCATCTTGACCGCACCGGACATCTCCTGCGAGCACTGCCAGCGCGCCATCGAGGGGGCGGTGGGCGCGCTGCCTGGTGTTACCTCTGTCACCGTGCACATCGAGCCCAAGCAGGTGACGGTGGTGTTTGACCCGAAGTCCGTCAGTCTGGAGCGCATCAAGGACGTGATGGAAGAGGAGGGCTATCCGGTAACGGCCGTGACGGCCGGCGCGGCCCAGAGTTGACACGGGTCGCGCCCGTGAGTAGCATCGCCTCGCGAACTCACGAAGCGGCGCCCCACCTGCCGCCGGGGCGCCGTTTCGTGTTCGTCTCGTCTCCGGTCCGGTCGCTCCACATGGATCACCCCTGCCGCCCGGCGCGGTGTCGTCACGACTGTGGTGAGGAGGGTGTAGCCGGCCCAGGTGCCGACGGATGTCGCTCCGGCCGACCAAGGGTGGTGGCGAGCTCGTGGACGCGCTCGGGCGCGCCGCTGACGCGCATGCGCCGGAGCCACTCGCGGCGCTCCGCGGCGTCGGCGCTCAGGAAAGCCGTCCAGTCCTCAGGCGTCGCCTCGACGACGACATCTGCCGGTGCCTCCCCCCGTGCTAGTGACCAGCGCGCGCCATCGAACTGGATAGTGTAGCTGCGCCCGGGAGCGAAGCGTAGGACCCAGGTCACAGGTTGGGGGAGCCGCACCCCACGACGATTAAGGTAAGTCACGAACGGTATGGTGGCATGAGCCGGGTGCGCTGCTTCACCGGGAAGCGGTGGGCGCAGGGCGTGGTCGATTCCCCATACCGCCAGCGCCTCGATCACGGGCGCCAGCTCGCGGCCGGCATCCGTCAGTCGATACCACACCTCGCGGCGGCCGGGCTGTTTCTCGCGCGCGAGGATCCCCGCTCGCTCCAGTTCGCGCAGCCGCAGGGTGAGCCACTTAGGGGTGATCCCCCCGAGGGAGTGCTGGAGGTCGCCGAACCGTTGTGGCCCGCGCAGCAGGTCGCGCACGATGAGCAGTGACCATTTCTCGCCGATCACCTCCAGCGCACGGGCCACCGGGCAGAAGTGGTCATAGGTCTTC
>JBHOQW010000096.1:0-2313 GCA_042408665.1 Dehalococcoidia bacterium | reverse complement strand
AAACGAAAAAATTCCCCGCCGCGTTCCCGGCGCACAGGCGGGAGCAGCCCGAACGCAACGAAAGAAACGAAAGAGACGAAAGAAATCGGCGGCAGGCGGCGCCGCGCTACCTGTGCTATCATGGATTGAGAGACTATCACTATCACAGGAACAGGAGGACGGTATGCCGCGTGGACTGTACGTGTACCTGCTCGGTAGCACGAGGCCGGGGCAGGACCTGCGTGAGCGCGTGATAGGCAATAACTACGGCACGCTCGCCCGCAGGGACCTGATGCGCTACTATGACGTGCTCGCCGAGGAGCTGGTGACCGTGCCGCTCACGGACGCGGAGTGGGAGCTGCTGTACGATCTCATCCCCAACCCGTCCGGCGAACGCGACCTGCTCCCCACCCAGGCGGGCGACACCAGGACCATCCTCAACCTTCCCCAGATCGTTCGCCGGCGCCTTGAGCGCCTCGCGCCGCGCCGGGGCGCCGTTGACCTGGCGGCCTTCCTCGCCCGGCTGGACGCGCTCACCCCGGTGCAGCGCTACGCCGTGGTCGATTACCTGGAGCGCTGGCACATCGCCGAGCAGCGCGCCGCCGGTGCGCTCTCCCCTGACGCCGCGGATGCGGATGGTGAACCATCCCACGACCCCGGCAGCGTCGACCGCACCGGGGGAGGCTCCGGCCGGGACGGTACCGTCGCGGACCATCCGGCAAGGTACCCCCTGGCTCGCCGGGACGGGGCGGCAGTGCCGGGTGCCGGGGCGGTACGATAGAGCAGGAGGGGCGGGTGGGAGGAGTAACGGGTGGACGAACGCAAGCGCCCAAAGCGTCCCTCGCGCTACCCGCCCGGCGCCGGGCCACAGGCGGCGTGGGTGCGCTGGGAGCCGCGCCCGGAGAAGGGCCTGCACGCGCACCGGGGCGGTCACTGCGACCGGCCGCTCTGCGGTGTGCCGACGCGTGACGGTTCCCCCTGCCGGCGCCACCCGCCCCCCGGCGGGGAGCGCTGCCACATCCACGCCGACGATTTCGGACCGGACAGCCCGCTCTGTGGCGCCCGGCTCACGGGCGGTGGCCGCTGCCGGCGCTTGAAGGTGCCGGGGCGGCCTCGCTGCCGCTTCCACGGCGGCCTCTCCCCCCTCGGTCCCGCGGCCGCGAGCCGGACGAGCGGCCGCTACTCCCGCTACCTCTCGTCGCAGCTCTCCGAGCGTCACCAGGAACTCCTGGACGAGAGCACGCTCCTGGAGCTGCGCGAGGAAATCGCGCTCGTGTCGCGGCACCTCGGCGAGATCGAGGAGCGCCTGGCCGACCCGGGCCTTTCGGTGCAGGAGCGTGCCCAGCTGTGGGCGCGGCAGGAGCGGCTGTTCGAGCTCCGGCGCCAGCTCAACGAAAGCGAGGTGCGTCGCCTGCAGGTCCAGCAGGTGCTCGTGCCGCGCACGCAGGTGCTGGCGCTCGTCCAGCAGATGGGCGCCGTCTTGCGCGAGGAGCTGGACCCGCATACGCTTGCCCGCGTCGTGAACCGCCTCACCGTGCTCCTCGCCCGCGCCGGCTACACCGTCCAGTCCGCACCGGCCGACGACGGGCAAGGGGACAAACCACCACCCGCGCGCCTGCCGCCGCCGCGCGACGCCGAATCCACCGGCTCATAGCCTGTCGCTCTTCTCTGATTGCGTCACGGCTATCGTGGTGGCGTTGACGCAATCAGGAACCGCGCCTGCCTGCCTGCCGCCAGCGCGCCTCGGTCTCGTAGGCCCGGCGCAGGCACAGGCCCGCCACGTACCCTGCCGCCCTGCGGGCCCAGTCCACCGCGACCCAGAGCGACAGCGCCGCGAACAGCAGCGTCACCAGCCACAGGCCGGCGAGCGCGCCGCCCAGCGCCAGCAGGGTAAACAGCGCCAGCGCCGCGCCGCCCACGGCCAGCTCGCGGTCGCGGTCGCGCGAGGCGCCGGGCACGACGATCCAGCGGTCATCGCCGCCCAGCGCCCGTACCACGGCGAAGGCTCGGCAGAACCAGCCGTACCAGCCCCGTGCCGGCGGCCCGAACTCCGTCGGCCAGACCCGCACGCTGAGCCAGAGCGGCTGGTCGGTCGGCTGCGCCGAGGTCCCGCCCGCGGCTGCAGCGCTGACCTGCTCCGGTTGACACGTTCCACTATCGGCGCGATAGACTAATCCCACTTCCCCTGCGGAGGGCGACCCATGACCCGCGACGCCTTTGCCTGCCGCTGTCGTACCTGCGTCGTCTCCGTCCGGCGCAGGCCTCCGCACGGAAGCCATCCCCGCGCGGCCGGCCTGCTCAGCACCGGCGCCATCCTGCTGGGCGCCGTCGGCT
>JBHOQW010000073.1:0-2495 GCA_042408665.1 Dehalococcoidia bacterium | reverse complement strand
CCGGCGGCGTGCCAGCGCCTGACGGTGGGCGCGGAGACTTGGGCGATGCGGGCGGCTTGGGAGAGCGAGACGAAACCGTCCAGGTCGAGGGTGTGGCCAGAGACCACTGCGGACATAGAACACCTCCAGCTTGAGCGCTCGCCGCTGCTGCTGGAGGCAAACGGAAACCGGGCCAGACCTCCAGCCGCGTGCGAGCGGATGGTGTCTGGCCCGGAGCGGGGCCGCGTGCGACGGATTTCGATGGGATTATCTGCGCCGCGCATGCCGCGTCGCAAGACGCACGCGGCACCACCGCGGTGCCGGGCCGGTGCGCCGGCTGTGAGGGAGCGGCCGCGGTGGTGGCGCCCGCGCGGTGCTGGGCCGGACCGGGCTGGGGGGGGTTGTCGTGGCCGGGCTGGGGGGATAGACTCATGATGCCGCTTGTTTTTGGGCGCCGCACGGCATCTGCCACCACGCATGGCCGTGCGGCGCCTTTTACTGTACCGCCGCCTCCCGCCGTTGCCAAGCCGCGCTGGGGTTGTCGTGAAGGCCCTCCGTTCTTCAGGTGGTATCGGCCATCGGGTGCCATCGCGGTCCCCGGCGGGCGGGCGGGGCGCGGCTGCACGGTCGTGCGGCGGTCGCGGTCGCGGTCACGGCACGTCCTCCCGATGCGTCAGTCCTCGCGGTACAAGTCGGCGGCCGAAGCAGGCCGGACACCCAGCGCCGCCACCTTCTCGGCCAGGCGCCGGTGCACGAGGGCCCGAGCGGCCGCAAGTCTCACCTCCACGGCCAATCGGCGATGCCGGCAGCGGGAACCTTCGCGGCCGGCGGGACAATCGCACGTCACCCGGCCTTCGGCGGAGACGCGCACGGTGCGGTAGGCGCCGGGGTGGCTGCGGGATGGCACGAGCACGGCTGAGGCCCGGCCTTCGGCGTCGGTCACGACGATAACCAGGCAGGTTGGGTTGATGAGGTCTTGGTGCGTGGTGGGGCGTGGTGCCGACATGGCTAATCCCCCTCCTCCGTGGACACGGCCTCGCCAAGGCGCCGGCTGAGGTAGTGCACCAGCAGCGCCAGGGTGGCCAGTTCTTCCCGCGCCCGCTCCCGGCCGGGGTTGCCGGTCTCGATGGCGTTCGCCGTGCGGGCGAGCGTCTCGGCCATCACGGCCAGGTAGCGCAGCACGCTGTGCTGGATGGCGGGCTGGTCCAAGTCGATGGCGTGGCGGGTCATGCGCCGTCCTCCGCGTCCTCCGGGTCATCGGCGCTCTCGGCGGCCAGGCGGAGCAAGCTCAAGCACGTGGCCACGCGCCAGCGGGTGGCCTGAAGTGTGGCCTCACTCTCGGCCAGCTGCTGGCGCAGCGTGCGTTCTTCCTCCACCATGCGGCGGTAGTCGGCGTCCGCGCACAGCGCGAGCCGGTGCCGTGCCTGTCGTTCGCCTTCGTTCTTCCCCTCGATGCCCAGCGCCAGCACGGCCTCCCGCACCCGGCGTTCCTCGGCCAGGTCGGCAAGCTGTTGTTTGAGGCGGGCGATGTCGAGGGAGAGGGCGGCGTGCCGGTCAATCAGCGCGTCGAGCGTCTGTATGGTTTCGCTGAGCGGGTCGAGGGTGAGGGTGCGGGTGTCGGTGGCGGTCCGGGTAGTCATGGTGGCGCTCCTTTCTGGCTCTGGCTTCGTTCTCTCTCGGTGCGGATGCGTTCGTCGCTGGCGATGGTGGCGGCCTGCTTCAGCACGGCACGGCCGTGACCGAGGCCTCGACAACGGTCTGACCAAGGCGCGCGGCCACCATCCGGCAAAACGTCCGGCCAAGGCGCAGGCGTCGCTGCAGGGCGGGGCCGCCCGCGCCAGCGTCGGCGCAGGCGAAGCACCACACCCCGGCGTCGGTCTCCACGGCGGGCGAGGCGGGGCGGGAGCAGGCGAGGCAGGGTTCAGGGTCGGGGGCGGTGGCCAAGACCAGCGCCTCGAATTCGTCGAGTTCCTGTTCTTCCTCAACCGACAGTTCGTAACCAGCGGGCCCACGGCCGGCGGCGATGTCGGTGAGCACGCCGGGGCGGGGGCGAGCGGCCGGAGCGGCCGGGCCACCGTCCGGGCCGTCATCGTCGCCGTCATCGTCGCCCGAGGGCCCCAGCTCCAGGCCCAGGGCCGCAAGGGCCTGGGCCTTGGAGCCGTCGTAGATGTAGAAGAAGCACACGCCGCACAGGTAGGCGCCGTGGCCGAGCGCGATGCCGTGCACCACCGGGCGCACCGTCATCGCCTCGCCGCAGCGCACGCACTCGGCCAGCTCCTCCTGCTCCCACACCGCCGCCGTCGCCGTCATCGTCGTCATCGCGTCACCTCCTGTCGTTCTGGCTGTATAGTAGCCCTAGTCTACAACCGTGTCAAGGGGGGTGACGTTGCAAATTCATAACAATTTGCGCTTGTCTCTAGCCGCGGCGGCGTGGTAGCGTGGAGGCATGGAGGGACGAGCGACGCAGGGAACAGACGGGAGAAGCGGAGCAGGCAGCATGGACCAGAAGCCGCCCG
>JBHOQW010000071.1:0-1129 GCA_042408665.1 Dehalococcoidia bacterium | reverse complement strand
GGCGTCCTCATCTGCTAGGGGCCGGCCGTGGTGCTAGACCTTACAGTTGCCGATCAGCGGCACCTGGTCCGGCGGGATCGTCTGCAGGATCTCCTCCGTCTGGCCGTTGATGCGCATGATGTAGAGCTGCCAGCGACCCTGATGGTCGCTCTTGTTCATCATGAAGGGGCCGGCGGGGAAGTCCGGACCCTGCGGGATGTTGAGCGTCTCCAGGGCGGCGATCAGCTTCTCCGTGTCCGCCCGGCCGGTGAACTTGGCGGCGATCATAGCGTTCTTGAGGGCCATGATCGCGGCCCAGGCATGGTAGCCCAGCTCTCCCGGCACCGCCTTCTCCGGCCCGCCCAGCACGTCCGCCAGGTTGCCCATCTTGGCGGCCTGCTCCTTGAAGGCTTTGATGAAGTTCTGATGCGCCGGGTTGTTGGGCAGCGGGTCCGACGGGGTGCCCTGAATGAAGATGGAGCCGGTGAGCGCCTCCGGGTAAACGCCGCCGAAGCGCTCCTTGCCGCCCGCCCCCACGATGGGCAGCTTCTTGTTCACGCCGAACTGCTCCATCACGGCCGTGGCGCGGGCCAGGTCCGTACCCACCAGCGAGTTGATCAAGCCGTCCACCGAGCCGTCCAGCGGGATCTTGGAGACGTAGGGCGTCATGTTCGCCTCGCCCAGCGGCACGGCGATTTTGGTGACGATGCTGCCGCCCTGCTGCTCCAGCGCGGCCGTATAGGCGGCCAGCTGCGACTGGCCGAAGGCGTAATCGGGGTAGATGATGGCCCAGCGCTTGCCGTAGGTCTGCACCAGGTACTTGGCCAGCGCCCCGGCCGTCATCGAGCCTACGGACTGCACCCGGAAGCTGTACTTGTTACAGCTCTTGCCGCTGAAGTCATTGGTGGCGCAGCCGGTGGAGGCCATGTACACCACACCCAGCTTGGGCGCCAGCTCCTGCACCGCCAGGCACTCAGAGCTGAGCACGGCGCCCACCAGCACGTCCACGCGGTCCTGCTGCACGAGCTGTTGCGCCGCCCGCACCGCCTCGGCCGGGTCGGCCTTGGTGTCCACGTACACCGCCTGCAGCGGCCGACCGTTGATCCCGCCCGCGGCGTTGACGGTCTGAATCGCCAGCTCGCTGGCGATG
>JBHOQW010000069.1:0-2541 GCA_042408665.1 Dehalococcoidia bacterium | reverse complement strand
AACCGGTACACCCAGATGGCGTCTTCCGGCCGGGCAAACCGCCGCAGCCGCTCCAGCAGCAGCCCAAGTTCCTGCCCGTTCAGGTCGCACTCGAAGACGCTCCGCTGCACCCGCTCCCCAAACCCTTCCAACAGCCGCACCAGCCGCTGCCGCCGCGCGTTGCTCTCGATATCATAGGCCACCACCACGTAAGTGCTCACCCGCCGGTCCCCGCCCGCCGCCTCACCGCCGACGCCGCCGGATACGCGCCCGGCCCGGCCCGCAACGCGCGGGCGAACGCCTCGACCTGCCGTTCGATGAGACGCCACCATGGCGCCCGTCCTCCCCGATTCACATCCTTGGTGTCCGCGTTTAGCCGGCGTTCCAGCGCCGCGATCAGGTCGCGCCGCACCTCCCAGGACAGCCGCACCCCCGGTGCGGCCGGCTCCCACCACTCCTCCGCGCTCGCCGCACGGCGGCGCAACAGCCGCACCACCGTGAAATCCACCAGCGGCGCCCGAAACTCCTCCATCAGGTCCAGCACCAGCGACGGCCGCCCCCGCCCGGGCGCGTGCAGCATGCCCAGGTACGGGTCCAACCCCTCCACCAGCACGGCGGTGTGCATCCGAGCCAGCAGCAGCGTGTACCCGTACGACAGCAAGGCGTTGACCGGATCCGGCGCGGGCCGGCGCCGCCGCCGCCAGCGCGGCTCCTCCCGGAGCTGGGGGACCGCCACGCGCAGCACACCGAAGTAGGCGCGGGTGGCCCACCCCTCGGCGCCGGAGAGCTCGGTCACCGTTGTAGCCAGCGCCAGCAGGCGCACGGCCTGCCACCACGCCGCGGGCGGCTCCCGCCTAAGGGCGCGCAGCACCCGTCGCTGCGACTCCAGCTTGTTGCGCACCACCGCCCGCGCCAGGGCCAGCCGCCGGGCGGCGTCGGCGGCCACACGTGCCTGGGAGACGCGCAGCAGCGCGGCGGTGGATGGCACCGTCTCCAGTCGGCCGCGGTAGCGGCCGTCACTGGTCAGAAACACCACCTCCACGCCCGCCGTGAGCAGGCGGGCCACCGCCGGCCCGCTCAGGTGGTAGGCGCCGTGCAGCACCAGCGTGCGCACCTGCGGCAACCGCACCGCGGCCACCACCTCCCCGTTGCGAACGGCCAGCAGCCGCTCGCCTTCGACCCGCACCTCACCGCCTGGCTCGCTGAGATGGACGATCCGCACCGCGTCCGCGCCCCCCACCCGTTCAGCCGCGTGCCCCGGGAAGCCACGGGCCCACCATCCGCTCGGTCAGCGCGCGGAGCGGCTCCGGCGCGGTGGGCGCCGTGCGCCACGACTCCCAGGAAAACGCTTCAAAGATTTCGTGCAGCGCCTCTCCAGCCGCGCTGATCACGGCGTTGGGGTCGTAGCCAGCAAGAGAGCCGGTATGGACGAGCTGGTTGCGCATCTCCGCCAGGTTGTCCAGCGCTGGGCCCTGTTTCGCGAGCACCCGCCGCGCGGTGGCATCCAGCTCCTCCAGCGCCTGGCGACGCAGACGCTGGCCCTCCAACCGGTAGCGGTCGTTCACCTCCCGCACCCGCTCGCGCAGCTCGCCCGACAACCGCTCCAAATCGCGTCGGCGCACGTTATCGGGGTTGAGCCCGCAGCGCGTGCGCAGGGCTACGGTGAGGGTGCTCTCCCAGGCCATGGCCGCCGTCAACGTTGCCCGGCTGAGGGCGCCGATGCGCCGTTGCCGCTCCGCCATCGCCACCAGCTCGCGCGGCCGGTCGGTGTGGCCCTGACCGCCGCCGTCCAGGCGCCCGTACCACTGCTTGAGGCGGTCCAGCTCGGGGCGGAAGCCGGTGCCCCGCCCCGGCTCGAGGGCGCGGGCGGCGGCGGCAAAGTCGAAGTCATCCGCCAGCCGCATGCCCTGTGCCAGGCGCCAGGCCGCGCTGATGGCGGCAGCGGCGGCGCTCACCACGCCGCTTTCAACGGACTGCACGGCGAGAAAGGTGTCCGCTGCCACCGCCCAGTGCCCGTCCAGCAGTGCCCGCGCGGCCCGTTCCAGGTCAAAACGCACGCGGGTGGCGCGCGGGTCGAACGGGCGCAGCCGCGGCGCGCCGGGCCACAGATAGCGCGGGTCCAGCGCCTGCACCATGCGGGCGGTCGGGAAGAGGAACATGGCCACAATCGTCAGCGCCTGCCCGATCTGCGGCGTGCCGGAGGAGGGGCAGATCACCACCGGCGCGTCCTCGGGCAGCTCGCGCCGGACGGCCCGCAGTTCCCGCTCCACCGCGCCCTGCATGTCGTCGAAGTTGGCGGGATCGCCCGCCAGCCAGCGCAGCGACGGCGCCACCCCCAGCTCGGCGGCGATGCGCTCGCGCGTCAGCTCGGCCGGCACCCGCACCCCCTCCGTGGCGAGCAGCACCACCACGCCCGGCCGGTACTCGCGCGCGCAGAGCAGGGGGCCGGTGGGCTGCGCGATCGGGTCGTTGGGGGCGAGCGGTTCGGGCGGGATGCCGGTGTTGGCGCGGCGCTGGCGGCCGTCCGGGTCCCGCTCGCCGATCGTGGCGATGAGGACCGTG
>JBHOQW010000068.1:0-13071 GCA_042408665.1 Dehalococcoidia bacterium | reverse complement strand
GCGGGGAGGTTGTCGAAGTGCTCAAAGTGGGCATGACCAATAAAAACATGCTCAACATCTGACGGAGATAATCCAATTTTCACTAGAGCTTGTTCCGGTGTCTCAAATGTTTCCTGGTCTAATCCGAGTGACACCGCAAGTTCTAGCCCACGAACAGCTCGAAAACCGAAATCGAACAACGCGACCGTACCAATACCTTTGATAACAGTGTACGTAAATTGAAGTTCGAGTGTTCCACGATTATGGGCACCATAGAGTAAGCCGCTTACAGGAAACTGCGGCGCTCGGGCATACTCGAGATACCACACTGAGTACGATCCAACGCTTTGTTGCCCGATCGCCGACGCCTGCTCAGCGTGCTTTCGGGATATACCGTCTGCTTCGATGCGCTTCGCAGCTTTGGCGGTCGTAGCCCCACTCCGGCGAGTGCAACACTTTTCATCAGACGACGGCGTGACACACGGTCTATAGGAGATTTTGAAGATAGATCGCCTTCCCTCCTGTGTGTTAGTGTCCGTGGTGTATACCCTCACTAATCGCAGGGATGTACTCTGATTACCAGAAGGTTTCGCCAATTTCGCGCATCCGTCGCGCGGCCCTGGCAAGGCGATCACTTCCGCGCCGAAGCCTGGACCGCCGGTCGTTTAGCGTAGCGGCGCTTGCCGCGGTCTCTAAGAGCTGGATGGCGCACATCGCGCGCCGTGCCGCGCCAAGGTAGGCACGCTTGCGGTGATCGCGCGGGGGAGGTGGAAGCTCCCTGATGGCAGCGATGCCCCTGATGAAGACCTGCGCAGCCTCGCGCAGGCGGGCGACGACCCCCTCCGGGGGAAGGCGATCGTGTGTGAAGAGGATAACCGTTCCGCCGACTGCCATGGTAGCGCACTTCAGATCCTCATGTACCCCTTTGAGGGCACGGGCAAAGGCACGTTCTTGGGGGTGAGCATAGGACGGAGAAGGCCGGGCACAGGGTAACGGGTGTCGTGCGGGTGGTGAGCATCATGCATGGGCGGGCTCTCGAGAGGAATCACGCACAGATCGGCGCGGGACGACGCGCGGCTGTCGTGAGAGCAAAGTGCCGCGAGAATCCATCGGCCAGCCCGCGCTCGGAGAGCGGCCCTAATACACCGGATTCGAGCTGATGAGTATAAGATAGTTCGCGTTCAGTACGCACAAGGGCCAGTGTAGGGACGGTGGCCGCAGTTGGCAAGAGGGTGTCTGGCGCGTGAACGCTCATGCGAGGGATGGCGAGGTGGTGGGTTTGGGAACAGGTGATGGATGTGATGGCGAGTGGAGGGACCACTCGATTGCCTGATGGCAATCACGGGAAAATGGTGTCCGACCCCAGCGCGACCCCGGAGGCCGTGGATGAGGATTGAGGTGGCAGCTACCATTCAGCCGGAGCAAACAAGGCCCCCTGGTGGGTAGAGCGCTACGTTCGCCGCAGCCGAACAACCTGGTGGAGAGCGGGTGGCAAAGCCGCAGCTGATGCAGGGGCAGGGTGAGACGGTACCTCCACATCGCGCCGCGTCGCGTCCCTCAGCGATCGCGTGCTACTTCAGCGAGCTTTTCGTCTGCTCGTCGTGCCAGCAACTCCGTCTGCCGCCGGTCGACCGCCGCCCGCACGGCAATGTCGACCAAAACAGCAACCACATCCCCGCGCCGGATATACACCACGAGCGCCTCGACCTGGTTGACCGCCTGGTACTCCCGGAAGGCGACTGTCTGGTCACCCAATTGGGGGAAGGGAACCAGACTGACCTCCCACTGGGTGAGGGAGCCTTCCGTATCGCGTACGGTGATCTGCCGGCAAGACCCAACCGTGGCGGCGAGGCCGGTGAGGACCTGAACGGCGACTCCCGTAGGATAGGCCGCCACCGCGTGGACCAGGAACGGCCCGATCTCACTCTGCTGGAAGCCCACCTCTACCTCCGCCAGTTTGTCCGCCTGCCGTTCCAAGGAAGCGAGGGTCGTGCCGCAGACGTCGCTGTCCTCAGGGTTGCCACGGGCGTCCTCGCTGCGCCGCCAACCAGCCGGCAGATCGTGGATGGAGAGCAGGGCGCGGCGAAGACGATCTGCCAGCGGGCCGATGCGCGGTGGCTCGCCTGGCGTCGAGCGCCCCCCTGACCTCGCCTCTGTTCCTGTCGGTGATGATTCGGATGGCACCGCCCCGTCGGCGATCCGCCGCTGGTTCGTTTCACCACCGCAGCCGACCATTACCGCGGCTACCACCAACACGAAAAGGACGACGACAATCCACCCAGGCCGCAGCATCGTTAGAACCCTCTTCCCCTGTCTGGGGCCCGACCAGAGCCTCCACCGAACCACCCTCGGCATGAGCCCCAACGTCCGCTCACCGGGCCCTGTCGCCGGTACATTGTGGCGCGTAGCTCTGGCCCTGCTCCAGCTCCCCTCAGCGCCTGCCCTGCACCGCCCTCTTCGTACCCTCGTTCCCGGCTACCCAGGACCCACGCTAGCAGCAAGATTCACCCGCGGGGATGCGCCATCTCGTCTCCAGCCGCAAGACCCTCTTCTCCGGGGGAGGTGGTGGAGGTTCCATTTCGTTTGGGACCTCATGCATCATAGGCCGCTTGGGTGGGCGGTGGTGTGAGTCGGTTGGGTAGGGCAGGGCAACGGTTCGTTCAGACCGTGGGTGTTGCTACCCCGTCATCACCGCGGGCGGTGACGCGACCGAAGCCACCAACTTTGCCCGGTAGCTCAGCGGCGTTGACGATCATCACCGCGTGGCTATCAGGCAGAATGTTGCCCTGAATCTCGCCAGCACCGCCACAAGGGGCGGGACCGTTGGTGGGCGGGCAACCATCGTCTCCACACAACACGTGGGCTCAACGGCACCTTGTGACCCTACGCCCCGGCTGTTCACACCGTTCGACAATGACGAACTGGCCCTCCTGCCAGCCGATGCGCAGCACCAGCGTGCCGCTCGGGCAACACGGCCGGTCGCCCCTCAGGAAGAGCGGCGCGGTGACCAGGACCTCATCCCCGAGCCGCACGACTAGGTCGGGCCATGTACGCACGTTGAGGAGCGAGAGGTCGAGCGTAAAGGCGATCTCAAGGTCCATCCCCATGACGGGAATGAGGGCGAGCGCCGGCTGCACCTCCGCCGCCCGCGTCGGCCCCTCGCGGTAGCCCACCACCAGGGCGAGCACGTCCGGCATCGCCCCGGTCTCCCCCGTCCTGCCGGGGAGAGGCTGGGCGATCAGTTCCACGTGCGCCGTGTCGGCCTGAGGTAGGCCACCTGCCAGGCGACCGATGAGCGCCGGGCCGAACAGGTCGGTGGTGAGCTGGTAGCTGTCAACGCGCAGCGCCCAGTCCGCACCGGTCCAAGCGTAGATCCGGTCAAATCGCTGCGGCCTCACCTGAGTCGAGTTTGGTGCGGCGCGAGGCCCCGTCTCGTCTGCCTGCTCGAATTGCAGCCAAGCCAGAGACGCGGCGGTAAAGCGAAACAGGCGCACCATGACAGCACTCGCCGTCGACGGCAGTTCCGCTTCGAGCCGTGTCAGCGCCTCGCTAAGGGAGGTTGATTCATCTGCGGGCCACGGCCATGGCGGCCCTGCGCCCGCGACGGTCAGCGGCCAGACGCTGGATCCCGCCACCGCAATGATCCGCCACTCGCCGGCAAAGGGAGCAATGAACACCCATAGCTCGGCGTCCGTCTGGACAATGGCAACGTGGTAGGCAACGACCGTGTCATGCACGTCCTCCAACGTGGCACATAGCTTGCCAGCGTCACGCCCAAACTGTACTTCTTCGCACGGTCCCACAAACGGTCGCGAGGGAAAGGCCCGGGCCAGAAAGGCCCGGAGGGCCGCGTCGGGGTCCATTGGTGCTTGGGGCTGAGCATGGGCGACCGCGGCGCTCCGCACCGGCGACAGGCCGAGCGCCAGGGACACGGCCAGGAGCACCAGTGCGATGCAAGGCCACCGCACAAGTGTCATCATGGTCTCTCCAACCTCTTACCTTTACCTTGGCCTCCCATCGCTTCCCATACCGCCCGCGCGCTCTGGACCACCCAGCTAAGCGCTCAGGTGCCAACTGTCTGGCTTCCAGGTAGCTCCAGGCACGGGCGTGAGCGCTGGCGTGGCTCTCTACGTTGATAGCAGGTGATAGCGTGGCGACATGCCGACGGCGGACAGCTACCCCCACCGCTCACGCGCCACACGGAAACACCCGACGCACCTCCTCGGGGGCCAGATCCGCGTAGTCCGGGCCGCAAAGCACGAACTGCCGCGACCCCTGGCTGAGCCGCGCCATACCGTAGGGCAGTAGCGTCAGGCTCACCGGACCAGGCGCGAGCACCTCCGGCTGCGTCGTGTCCAACACGTCGCCGAAGGCGACCGGCCACGCGATGCGGCGGAAGACGATGGTGACCTGGCCGCCGCTGATAATCTCGCCACGCTCCTCGTCGATCGCGTCGCAAGGCGAAACGTTCTCCAGGTGGCACCAGCGGTAGACCCGCCACGCCACCCGCGCCTGCCCGTCGCCATCGACGGTGAGGCCAAAGCCATGCCGCACCCATGGCCCCGCGAACGCGGTGAAGTCCAGCCGGGGCGGCTCTTCGCCGGGATAGGCAGCGTACAGCGCGACACTCGCCAGCGGGCCGTAGACGGCGAGCGGCACGCTCGCCCCCGCCGTACCCACCGCGGGCAGGACCGGCACCACGGCCCGGCCACCACCGACGATGCGCCCATCTTGGTCGAAGGCGAGAGCCGACACGGACACGTCGCGCAGCTCGCGGTCGAACGGGTTAATGACGCTGCCGGAGGCGGTGCCCGTGCGCGCGGACCCGACCCTGGGCGTATACCGGGCATCCTCCACGCGGAGGAGGGGCAGCGCGCCGGTCGGCATCCAGGTCGGCGGCACGCGGACCTGGACCTCCACCCGCGTCACGGGCACGTCGGCGCGGGGGAGCCGGAGCGGGGGATTGACGATTGGCACACCCCGCCGCTCCCTCGGCAGCAAGAGCGGTGCGGCCAGCGAGAAATCCTGGCTGGCCACCACCGCGTCCGTGGCGTCGTAGACCGCCACGCGGAAGCGGGGGCCGAGGGCGGCGAAGTCAGGGTTGGGGTTCTCGACCAGGAAAGCGAGGAGGACATCTTGCCCATCGACGGCCCAGCCCACGGACACGACGGCGAGGTCAAGCGGCGCAGGTGGCGTTGACTGCGCCCAGGCGGGAATGGGACGCAGCACCGGGCTGGCACAGGTAGCCACAAGCGCTAGGAGCAGGACGAGGGGGCGAACGGACAGGTGTAGGCGGTCACGACATCCATCCACGAGCCTCCGTGCGAGCTAGGTGCGGCGGTGGTGTGGCCAGATGGGGCCCACGCGGTCGCCTTGGAGCGGGAACGCCCGTCCTGCAGTGGGCCGCGGCGCACAGCGCAGCGAGGAACCGGGCGAGGCCGGTGCGGGCGCTGGTCCGGCTGGGCGCAGGCGTACGGGTCGAACCGGCGTCGCCGCCGGTGGGCGCGGCGACGAGCGAGCATCCGGGCGTGTCAGACGGGAGGGCAGGGACGGGAAGGCCAGCCCACAGCGATGACCTCGCCAGGCGCATGTGCGCCGATGTTGCGCGGCGCTTACCATGTAGCGCTGGCTCACAGCCTCACCGCACGCCGAGAGGCCAATGTCCGCCTCAGCACCGGCGCGCGCCGTGGCCGGTGGAGCGAGGCACGCATCGGCGCATTCTGCGCATAATCGTGCTCAGCGGGCAAGTCGTCTAAACCGTGCAGCACCGCGCAGGGTAGCCAGGCCGCCCCCCGGAAACAGCATCTACTGACAGGCCCGGCCGCGGCGGGTCGAGGACCTCGGGTGGCAGCGCTCAGGCAGCGCCGCTGGGGCGACTGGCACGAGGTCGATGCACCCCGTACTTCCGCGCTGACTGAGCGAAGGTCGAAGCAGGGCGAGAGGAGCTCGCGACGGTCGGCCTAACACAGGACGGTGACTGCGGGATTCAGTGCACTGCGACCGCACACGTGGATCTAGAGTTTGCAAGACGCCTCTCTACCCCTCTACTGGACAGACTAATGCCGAGGGCTTGCCCCGGCATCACCGTTCAGGTTGCACGTTAGCTCAGAATGGAGGAGATAGGGATCGTCCGGGTGCAGTTAGCAAACCATATCCAGTGCGATAGCACAAGAACCGAGGAGTTACAGTCCACCACATCTCTCTGCCGCTGCGAGCCGAGCCCGCTTGGTCACCAGCTTAGAAGCAGCTTCCCGAAGACGCCAAACACCGCCGCCAGCGTGGCGTCCTTCTGGTACTTGCATTGCTCCAGCAGCCGCTTCGCTTCTTGAAAGATATGCTCTAGCCACCGCTCCCCCTCGGGAGTTTCGCACGGCCAGAATAGGGCCTCCTTGTTCAAGGTGAGCTGGGCTGCCCCGTGCGGTGGCGAGGAGGAGCGACCGCCATACTCTCACCGGATTCGCTCAACCTCCAGCCAGGGGACAGTAAACAGGGCGAGGGGCACCGAGTGCGCTTGCCCCTGAAGGGCTCGCAGCTTGTCGCGCACGTCCTCCAGCTTAAGCGCTGCTTCCTGTCTCTGCTCCTGGTGCGCCAGGAGGTCCAAGATCAAGGCCAGGGCGAGGTACTGGCTGGCGATCGCGCGGACGCTCCATACGACCGGAACAAGATACACCTGTTCTTGCCCCGCCGTGGGGAACGCGAGGGGGGGGATTACGATCTCCCTCCGCTCGCGTTGCTCGTCTTGCCGCTCCTGGTACATGCCGCGCCTCCTGTGCCTCTGCTCCTCTTGCCGGTGGTCTTTTCCCCCTTTTACGCTGCGCTGGAATGCCTCGCACACGCCCACCCAGCTAGTCCAGGGCCGGCAGGGCGGTGTGGTCGCGGTCGCGACGGCGCTCGCGATGGCGGAACCCGGTGGGGCTGCTCCGGTCAGGCACGACCGGCTGCCCACACCGCGCGCACACCGGTAGGAAGGCCGCGCTAGGCCCTCGCGCGGGTGTCAAGTCGCGTGCCATAGTCGTTTCTCCTCCGTAGCTGCTCCGTTCTTGCTGCTTATATGCGCCATGGCCCTTGCCGACCAGCCGGCCGGTGATCCCTCAGTACGTCAGCGTATCGGTATGGCAGAAGGATGACTGTAATCGCGGACGATCGCAACCCCTACCCCATGTCCGTTTGGGCCCACCCCCAGCACGCGGTGATGATGCGGCCACTCATGCGGTACATCGGCACCACGCCCCCATCGCAGTCACCCCACCACCTGCACCGCACCCACGCTCCTTCGGTGGCCACGAAGGGGCAAGGGCGGGGGCACCGCTGGCGCGGCGACCGAGGGTCGGAGCGGGAGCTCTGACCCCCAGTCAAGTCATTGTCACCGCGCGGTCACGCATCATGGCATGGCCCCTCCGTCCCCGGGCACCAAGGCGGCATGCGTGGGCGTGTCGGCTCCGCCCCCATACTGAGGGCGGCCCAAGGCGTCCGCGGCCTAGGCGATGGGCAGGGCGGCGAGCGTGAGGCGGCTGCGCGTCTGGCGCGCTCGATGTCGGTCTCCCGCTCGGCAATCTTCCGCTTGATATCCCGCTCCCAGTGGCGTGGGGCTTGGTAATCGGCGTCAGCGGCCAGTTCCAGCGCTTGAATCGCCTTGCGCCGGTCGACGGAGTCGGCATCCCGACCGGGGTACCCCAGTTAGGGACATAGCCTCTGGCACGGGCCCCGTGCTCCACCAGGGGACAGGCGGGATAGGTCGGCGCAGAGAAGGGCCAGGGCCTCGCGCGCGGCGAATACATCACGCAGGTCGGCAAGGATCTGCTGCAATCTGACCACGGCCAGGTGATGGCAGCGCACGAGGTCGGCCAGCTCCGAAAGGGTCACAGGGTGACAATCATCGTCGGCCCGTCCTCGGTATCAGGGTCGGTGGTGGGACGTGGGTCGGCGTGGTTCGGTGTGGTCACGGCACCACTCCGTCCGCGCGCGGTTCGTTGATCGGTTACCGGTTACCGGCGGGCTGCCGACGACCGTGGGTCGGCCGCGTCGCACGTCGGGGCGGTCCACTCGTTCCGGTTCACCCTTTCGGCGAGGGCAATCAGGGCGGTGGCGATTAACCGACCGCACCGCCCGGCGATGGTAGCGCAACCCGTTGGGTCGGCGGTGGCGGTCCCGGCCATCGGCGCGGGATGTTCCATGAGGGCGGTTGGAGTTGGGGCTGGGCCGGGAAGGCGGTCATCGTGTGGTTCCTCGTGAGGGCTCCGGGCGGCTCGTTGCCGGATGGGGCGATGCCCGCGGGCCGGGGTGGGATAAGGCAACGAGGGAGCGGCCGGCGACGTGACGCGGCGAGACGAGACGAACAAGATGCGGCCCTGCCACCGCCCTGGTCCCCGACTCCCGGGCGGCTACGCTAAGCGGCAGGCCAACGCCCGCACCTCCCGCAGCTCCTGCCGCACGGCCCCGACGAGGGCGTGCAGACGATCCACGGCAAGCTGGAGGCTGGCGATGCGGCGCTCCAGTTCGTACTGGCGCTGGCCAAGTCGCCACCACTCAGTCTCCACGAGGCGGCAGCGGTCACAGGTCTGGGCGGTCATGCGGCGTCTTCCATGAGGGGCTGGCGGGTCCGGGCCGGTTTGCAAGACGGCACCATTTCACGGCACTGCCCCGGTGCTTCCGCTGGTGCCCCTTCTGGCGGCCCCGGCGAGCCGGGGCGGTCCTGGCTATCCGGACAGTCAATTCCGGCCGGAGACACGGGCTGTTCCATCGCCTGCTGGGCGGCACCCCGATGGCAGACATTAAGACAAAAGTCGTGCCGTTCATACTATCCTATCAGCCGGTCACGGACACGCCGATCAGCCGCCCCACGAGGTAGGTGACGGTGGCCGCGGCGCCGCCGATGAGCAGCATACGCAGACCGCTCAGCAGCGGGCTCCGGCCGGTGAACAGGGTGATGGCCGCGCCCACGCCAAACAGGCCCACGCCGCTGAGCACGGCGCTCAACACCAGGGCCGTCATACCGCCGGTGAACAGATACGGCAGCACCGGCAGCAGCGCCCCCAGGGCAAACATGGTGAACGAGCTGACCGCCACCCGCCAGGGCGAGCCCAGGTCCTCGGGGTTGAGGCCCAGCTCCTCGCGCGCCATGGTGTCCAGGGCGGCCTGCGGGTTGGCCATCACCCGACCGGCCAGCACCTCCGCCTCCGCCGCAGGCACCCCCTTGGCCTGGTAGATCAGCGCCAGCTCCTCGCGCTCCTCCTCCGGGTTGATGGCCAGCTCCTCGCGCTCCAGCGCGATCTGGCGCTCGAACAGCTCACGCTGGGCGCTTACCGACACGAACTCGCCCGCACCCATGGAGAAGGCGCCAGCCAGCAGCCCGGCGATGCCGCTCAGCAGCACGAAGCGCGGTCCCGGCTCGGCGCCGGCCACCCCCATCACCAAGCTGAGGTTGGAGACCAGCCCGTCGTTCACGCCGAAGATGGCGGCACGCAGGCTGCCGCCGCCGTCGCGGGCGCGGTGCCAGCGTTCCCGCCCCAGGATCTGCTCGATGGCGGCACCGGCCCCGCGCGTCGCCACCAGCGCGGCCACGGTGTGCGAGTGCAGCCGCTCATCCGCGGCCAGGGCGGCCGCCTCCGGCTCGCCGGCGTACACGTTGCCGTCGCGCAGCTCCAGCGCCCGCGCCACCGGCAGCACCGCCTCCGTGCCGAACCGCCGCGCAAGCTTGCCGAGCAGCCGCGGCGAGAGGCGTGGGCGGGGCAGCTCCGTCACCGGCTCGCCCAGGGCGCGAAGCCGCTCCAGCCAGTAGGCGGCGTGCCGCTCCTCGGTCTGGGCCAGCTTGCGCAGCACCGCCGCCCGGTTGGGGTCGCGCTCGGCGTCGGCCAGGGCGTGGTAGAGGGCCGCGCCGTCCACCTCGCCTTGCAGGTACTCACGGTACCGTTGCACCCGTGACGGGGCCTTGTCCTTGCGCATGGCTTCGCACTCCCTCCTTCCCTTTTCATTTCATGGTGCCGGTCCGCCGGCAGGGTGTCCAGCACCGCCACGCGCTCGAACGCGGACGCGCGGTCCCCATGCGCCGTGAATTTTTTCTACGCTATGGGTAGAGCCCCACCGCGTGAGCGACGCCGATGCAGGCGGACGAGACGAAGTTCGAATCCCGTGAGGGGACCGCCGGGGCGCACGAGCGGGAGCGCGCGCTGCGCCGCCTGGCCGAGCTCGTGCGCCTGAGCCAGCAGGTGGCGGCCATGCCCGCCCGCGACCGGCCGGTGCCGCTGTCGCTCATGCGTCGCGTGGTCTTTGCCGCCTATCGTGAGGCGCTGGCCGCCGGCGCCGGTGAGGAGGCAACCCGCATCCTGCGCGAGGGCGGCGCCGCGCCACCCCGCGATGCATGATCACCGCGCCACCGCGCCGCCTCAGCGTGCCGGCGCCGGGCGGGCGGCGGCAAATTCGGCGTCCAGCAGGGCGGGGAGGTGCGCCACGCTGGGGATCAAATGGGTGTGACGGGTGGCACCCAGCGCCTCCACCCCATGCGTGCCGGTGAGCACGCCCACCACGCCGCCACACCCGGCGCGCGTGCCCGCCTGCAGGTCCAGCGGCGTGTCGCCGACGACCACCACGCGGCGCACATCGGTCACCCCGGCCCGCTCCATCGCCAGGTAGATCATGTACGGCGCCGGACGGCCGGCGGGCACATCGTCACCGCACACCTCGGCGTCGAACCAGCCATGCCAGTCCAGTCGGGTGAGGATCGCCTCGGCCAGGTCCCGCCCGAAGCCGGTGTTGGTGGCCAGCTTGATGCCCCGCTCGCGCAGCGCGGCGAAGGTGTCCTCAACCCCGGCGATCGGCGTCAGCGTGCCGGTGCGGAACTCGTGCAGCAACTGCTCGTTGAAGACCGCCAGCGCCTCGCGCGTCACGCGTACCGCCTCTGCCCCCGGGCCATAGGCGCGCATGGCGAACCGACGCAGCACCTCGACCTTGTTCGCGCCGCGCACCGTCTGCAGCTCCGGCTCGGCAAAGGGGATGGCGAAGCGGGTGAGCGCCTCGCGGAAGGCGGCAAGCACGGCGCCGCCATCGTCCACGGTGGTGCCGGCCAGGTCCACGATCACCAGATCGACCATACCCCTAGCGTACCCGCCGCCCGCACCAGATGTGAGGGGGTCCGGCACGTCCGCCGTGGCACCGGGGGCAAGGGCACGCGCACCCGTGCACCGACTCACCGGCGGCGTTCCGCCGGCTGGGCGGCGAGTGCCGCACGGGCGGCCGCCGCCAGGCGCTCCACCGCCGCCCGCCAGGTGACGATCTCCTCCAGCGTCAGGGGTGCGAAGGCGGCCGCGGCGGCGCCTTCCAGGGCCGGCCGCACGGCGGCCGCGACGGCGCGCCCCTCCGCGGTGAGCAGCACCTCCGTCATCCGTCGGTCGGCGCTGGACGGACGGCGCGTCACCCAGCCACGTCGTGCCAGGCGGTCCACCACGCTGGTCATCGCCGTGCGGCCCAGCCCGAGCCGCTCCACCAGGCGCATGGCCGGGATGGGCCCGTCCTGCTCCGCGAGGACCATGAGGCTAAGCGCCTGCGGCCAGCTCATGTGCCAGGGCGCCAGGGCGCGGCCCAGGCGGCGGGCCAGCAGGGCATGGGCCCGCTCCAGCGCGAGCACCGTGGCGACGGCGCCGGGCAGACGCCCTCCCTCCTCCGCGGCCATGGCCCACCCATCGAGCCCGAACGATCCAACCCCGGCCTGTACAGGTATGCGTGGTATAGCAGACCGGTCGTGCCCTGTACAGCCGCCGCGAGGGCGACTTCTGCCCATCGCGCTGGTGCCGTAGAATGCGCCCGCGCCCTCTCACGAGGGGACGACGGCTGAGCATCCGGGAGGTCTGCGATGGCCGCACAGAGCATGAAGGTCGGCAACGTTGAGATCATCGCCCTGGCGGACAGCTTCTTTCCCTGTCCCATCAACGTCGGCTTCCCGTCCGTGCCCGTCGAGCGCTGGCGGGAACTGGCGCCGGAGGTGGCGGAACAGGGGGTAGCGCGCCTGACGATCGGCTGCTTCGCGGTACGCACCCCGCGCCGCACCGTGCTGGTGGACACGGGCATCGGCCCGGGCGGCGCACCCGGCTTCGGCATCGCCCCCGGCCGCCTGCCGGACGCCCTGCGCGAGGCGGGGCTGAGCGTGGAAGACTTCGACACGGTCGCGATCACGCACCTGCACGTGGACCACGTGGGGTGGAACGCGCGCGAGCAGGACGGCCGCTGGCAGCCGGTCTTTCCCCGCGCCCGGTACTACATCGCCCGCCGCGAGTACGAGTACTTCTCCCAACCGCAACAACTGGAGCAGTCGCCCTTCCTGCGCGGGCAGGCGGTGGCGCTGGTGGAGGCGGGCCTGGTTGAGCTGTACGAGGGCGAGGTGAACATCACCGAGGAGCTAACGCTGATCGCCACGCCCGGCCACACGCCCGGCCACGCCTCGGTGGCCATCACCTCCGGCGGCGAGCGCGGCTTCATCCTGGGCGACGTGGCCCATCATCCCAGCCAGGTGACGCACCCGGATATCCGCGTGGCGTTTGACACGGACGGCGACCAGGCACAGCGCACGCGCGAGGCGATGTGGCAGCGCATCGTGGAGCTGGGCGCCAAGGTGGCCGCCGGCCACTTCCCGCCGCCCGGCTTCGGTCGCATCGTGCTCGCCGAGGGCCGCCGCATGTGGCAGGGGGCATGACCGGGCCCCGCACCGAGGCCGGGGAGCCCCAGACGTCCGTGGGGGCTCCCTGGCGCCCGGCGGCCGGCAGGATAGTATGAACTCACTTCGCTTGTTAAGACACAAAGGGTGTGTTCATACTACCGCGCCCTCGCCTGGGCGCTGATAGGCGCCGAGACGCTGCCCTCACCCCCGGCAGGCCCTCACCCCCAGCCCCTCTCCCGCATGCGGGAGCGGGGAGCATGCCCTCACCCCCGGCTAGGCAGGCCCTCACCCCCGACCCCTCTCCCGCACGCGGGAGCGGGGAGCTGGCCCTCACCCCCAGCCCCTCTCCCGTTTACGGGAGAGGGGAGCGTCGTTCGCGAAACGGCTTTGCCAGCGCCAGCCCCCCCTCGCCCTCGTCAGAGGGAGAGGGGGGCAGGGGGGTGAGG
>JBHOQW010000066.1:0-30378 GCA_042408665.1 Dehalococcoidia bacterium | reverse complement strand
TAGAGCGTTCCAGGTGGCGTATAGGTCACGCCGCGGAAGACGTGCTCAAGAACTTTTTGCTCCAGGTAGTTGGTGAAGCTGCCCATTGCCCGTACCTCGTGTATTTATACCCACCCGGTGCAGCTCGTTCAGGTCTGAGGCGTCATGTCTCATGTCTCATGCCTCATGCCTCATGCCTCATGCCTCAGACCGTTGTCCACCGCTCTTGCCACTCGATGACGGCGCTGGTCACGACGCCGCTGTAGGTCAGCTCGATCTCATTGACGCGGAACGGCCAGAGCCTGAACCGGCGGTCACCGATGCCCATCACCGGCTGCTGCGACGCGCCGTTCACCAGGGCGATATCGGCCGCTTGAGGGTCAGTGTCAATCGACAGGATTGTCCCCTGTGGGTACGTCGTGACGAACGAGAGCTGACGATTGCCATCGGTGCGCGCCACGATGGTCAGGTTGCTCATGCCGCCCGTTCCCGCGACAACGGTCATGCGCGGGTAGACCGGCCATACACCGCCGATCTGGACGCGGTTGATTCCTGACCCAAGCACCACGCGCCGCGCGTACGCCTCGGTCCACCATGGCTCATACGAGGCGAACGTGATCTCGAACCGGCGCACATTCCACTCATCACCGCCGCGCGGGAGGTGCAGACCGATGACCACGACGGACCGCTCATAGATCCGCCCCGCCACGACATACCTGAGTTTCGGCGGCTGGTACGGGGCATCCGGCGCGAGCTGGCGCACCGGGTCCAAGGCGGCCGCATAGCGACGCGCAAGTTCCGCCGCCGCTCGTTCCTGCGTCGATGCGAACACGCCCCGCACGACGATCTCGTGCGGCAGCGTGGCGAGCACCTCACGAACGGTTTGCGCCGGCTGGCCCGGCCCGCCAGTCGCAACCACCTGTGCGTCGCCCCCGCTCAACCCGTCCAGCTCCTCCACCACAACACCCAGCGCCAACGCCTCGCCGCCAATCAGCGGCAGGCGAACGTCATCGGGGAGGACCAGCGTGAGCGCCTCCGCATCGCTCTCACGTGCCATGGCCGCTTCTCAACGTCTCAACGTCCCGTTCCCGTTCCCCCGTACCGTACCGTCCCATACCATCAGCCCCGCCATGACAAGCCCGATCAGAGCTGCTCAGAGCTGCTCAGAGCTGCGCGAGCTCCCGGCGCAGGCCACGACCAAGCAACCGCACGATCTGCGTCGCCGAGCCCACCGGCCGCGCCGTGGTGATCGTGACGTTTTGGATGTTCACGGTCGGACCGCCAATACCGGCCCGTGCCAACGCCGCTCGCGCCCGCGAAGAATCGAGCGGGATCACCACCTCCGGCTGATCGCGCTCCGAGAGGCGATAAAGACCATCCGCCACCGTGATGCCGCCCTCGGCAAGCCCTAGGAAGGGTCGCGGGTCGATATGGGCGCCGTTCCGGCGTACCTCAAAGTGCAGGTGCGGGCCGGTGGAATTGCCCGTGTTGTCCGAATAGGCGATCACCTCCGCCCGCTCCACGAGCTTGCCCACCGCAGTAGCGAATCGTTGGAGATGGCCATAGAGGCTCGCCAGGCCCGCGCCGTGGTCGATCAGCACGGTATTGCCGTAGCCGCCGTACCAGCCGGCCAGCGTCACCTTGCCGCGTTCGGCCGCGTGCACGGGCGTGCCGGTCGGAACGCCGAAATCGATCCCGGTGTGCGGCGCCCCCTTGTAGTAGCCAGAGCGCGCGAAGTCGGTCATGCCGTACCACTGCGTGACCGGCGCGCCCGGCACCGGATGCGCCCAGGGACCGGCACCGGCACCGGCACCGGCACCGGCACCGGCACCGGCCGTCCCCGCCGCGCTTGCCTCCTCTTTCGGCCGCGCGGCCCGGTCCGCCTCCGTAAGCCACCCCTGCACCGCATCCACGATGGCATCCCGGATCACGCCGAACAGCGCCGACGCCGTGCCCAGCGGTCCCAGGTCGGGCGGTCGGATGCCCACGAGGCCGAACACGTGCTCCACGAGCGCCTTCGCCCCGCGCGCGATCCACTCGCTCACAAAGGACCGCACCGCGTCGAGCGCGCCCCCAACCAGCCGCCCCACCGCCGAGGCCACATCGCCCGGCGACGGCAGGCCGAACGGGCCGCCAATCCCAAACCCCAGCCGCTCCAGGTCGATGAGCTTGCGCGTCACTTCAGCCGGGAGCACGCGCGCCCCGCGCGGGAGCTCCACGAGCTCCGGCCCCTCCTCGCCAACCAACGCCAGCCCGCCCGGATGCCAGTCCGTGCCGCGCGCGTAGGCGCGCGGGTACGGCACCCGCGCCGGCGGAGGCTCCGTCTTTCCCGACGGCACCACGTCGGGGATCGTGGGCAGGTGCAGTTTGGACAACACCCAGTTCAGGGCGTCCTTGACCGCGCCCACGAAGGAGAGGAAGGCGCGCAGGGCGCCCTCGAACACGTCCACCGCACCCTCGGCCACGGCGATGATCAGGTTCTTGCCGGCGGCGACCGCGTTCTCAATGAAGTCCCCGAGACCATCGGTCAGCCCATGCACGAGGTCTTTCCCTTTACCGTAGAGCGCCCGCGTCACGTCGCCGACCGCCTGAGCCGCGCGGTCCGCGAGCTTCCCGAACCAGCCCGCGACAGTCTCGCCGCCCTGTACCGCGCCGTCCCGCGCCCAGCCGGCGAGATGGGTTACCCCATCCCACAGACCTGAGAGAAGGTCCTTGCCCTTCTCCACAAGCGTGCCGGTCACATCGCCCACGGCGTCGACGATCCACTGCGGAAGCTCGACGTAGTACCACCGCAGCGCCTTGCCGGCCAGCGCGCCGCCGTCCTTCGCCCAGCCCGCGACCGTCGTGACGCCCTCCCAGAGTCCTTCAATGAGGTCCTTCCCCTTCTCCACGAGCGTGCCGGTCACATCGCCTATGGCATCGAGCACGCGACCGGGCAGCTTCGTGAGCCACTCCACGCCGGCGTCCCAGGCCGTCTGCATGCCATGCCAGAGACCCTCGATGACCGGGACGCCGATCTCTTCCGCGAATTTCTTGGACGGCGAGCCGATGCCAAGCCATGCCTTGAGCCCGATGATGAACCGGTCCCAGAGCCACTCCAGCCCGGCCATCACCTTGTCGGCCGCCCATCCGAGACCCGCGAGCACGCCGTCCCAGATGGAGCTCCCAATATCGCGCCACGGCACCTTCGACAGGCCAAGCCCAATCGCCGACCCAATGATGCCGCCGATGAGCGCGCCGCCCGGGCCGCCGATGCCAAGGCCGATGCCCGCGCCGATCGCACCGCCCAGCGTGATGCCCATGTTCTGGGCCGGGTCCTTGAAATCGACCTTGGAGAGCGCCTCGCGAATCGCCACACCCGCCGCCAGGGCAAGCGGCATCGGGAGCGGCGTGAAGAGCCCGATGAGCGCGCCGATCACGAGTCCCTGCACGGTCGGATCCGACGCCGCGTCGGCAAACCCGTTCGGCAGGGCATGCGCAAACGCCGTCTTGAACGATTGCCGTAGTCGCTCTTTGGTCGACTGGATCTGCCGGTCGAGTTCCCCTTCCAGCTTCGTCCGCCACTGCTCTAGGTCGAGCTGTGGCAGCTCCGGTGCGAGCGGCGGTTTGATATTCAGCTCAAGCGACCGGCCGCCAAGGCTGATCGCCTCGGGCTTCTGCTCTTGCTCTTTCTCTTGCTTCCTCCGTTCGCGTTCGGCATCCTCGGCCGCCTGGCGCAACAGGTCCCGCTGGCGCAGCACCGCCTCGGCGATGGACGATTCATCCTCCAACCGCTGCCGGGCAAGCTCCGCAACCGCCTGCGCCGCATCGCGCTGTTCGAGGTAGTCCGCGCGCTGGCTCTCCAACGCCTCCTTCGCGTCCTTCAGCGCGTCGCGTTGCGCCTCAAGCGGCCGGCGCGCGTCCTCAAGCATGCGCAGGCCAATCCGGTGCGAACGGTTGATCTCATCAAGCTGCTCGTTGATCGGAGCGAGCGCCGCATCGCGCTGGCGCTCAAGCGCCTTCTGCTCCTCCTCCAGCGCGAACCGCTCGCTCGCATGCTGCGCCTTCTTGAGGTCGATCTCGGCCTGGAGGACCGCCTGCTGGGCGCGCGCGAGGTTGAGCCGGTCCTCGGCCGTCTCGACGCCCTCCTTGCTCAGGCGCGTGACCAGCTCCTGCCGCCTGGCCTCAAGCTCCGCCACGCGAGTGCCCTCGCCGGCCGCTTTCCGCCGCTGCTCTTCAAGCTGCTGTTGGAGCTGGGCGAGGCGCAGCGCGTCGCCGCCTCCGGCTTTGGCCCGCTCGGCGGCGATATCGCGCTCGATCTGCTGCACGCGGAGCGCCGCCTGCTGCCGCTCCTGCGCGTCGCGCTTCCGCGCCTCGGCGATCTGTTTGTCGAGCTCGGCGATGTCTTTCTCGATCTTCGCCCGCCGCTCCGCTACGGCACCCGCCGCCTCGGCCGCCTTCTGCCGCGCCACCTCTAGCTGCAGAGCGGCCAGGGCCGGCTCCTGCGCGGCCAGCTTCCGCCGCTCCTCGGCCGTCTCCAGGTCGATCCGGGCCTGGATCGCGGCCTGAGCCTGCTTATTCTTGTCGATCAGGGTGTTGTAGAACTCCTCGATGAGCGCCTTGCTGTCCTCAAGCGGCCGCTTCTGGTCCTCCCACGCCCGGTTGAGGTCGCGCACCGCCCGCTCGTTCTCGGCGATGGCGTCCTGCACCGGGCGCAGGTCGCGCTCGATAGCCCGGATCTGTTCGTCGACCGCCTGGAGCTGCGTCTCGGCCTCGGCCACCTGAACGAGCGCCTGCACGTACGCGGTGACCTCGTCCCCCGCTGTACCGATAGTGGTCGCAAGCCGCTGCCACGTTTCCTCCGATACCTGACCGGCGCCGCGCAGCTCCTCGATCGCCTGGCGGACGATCCCCTCCGCCTGGAGCTGCAGCGGAATCACGTCCAGCTTGGAGATCGCGCCTTCCGTCAGGGCGCGCTGCAGCCCGTCGCGGATCGCCTGCGCGGCATGGTCAAGCAGGCTGAAATCTGCCTTCGTCATCCCCTCAAGGTACGTTGTGAGCAGGTTCGCGCCCCAGCGCTCGATATCCTTGAGCGGCCCCGTCTCCGGCGGCGAGTGCGAGCGGAACGGCGCGGCGATGAGCTTGGCGACGTAATCCACGGCCGCACTGACCGCGGCCTGCGCCCCGCGCATCATGCCCTCGCCCAGGGCGATCATCAGGTTCGCACCCCACTGGGCGAGCTCGCCGGTTGCCCGCGCCAGCAACACCATGAGTTGCCCGACGTGCGGCGCCGCCTTGGCGGCAAGCGAAGCGAACGCAACCTCGACGGCCAGGAGCGCAAGCTCCGCCTTCTGCTTGAAAGCCTCCCACTCCTTCCCAGCCGTCGCGAGATCGCCGGCAAAGAACGCCTTGATCGCGGCGCTGAGATGGCTGAGCATCTCGCTCACCGTCCGCCCCCACGCCGCCACCTCGGCGCTTTGCAAGAACCGGCTCACCACACCGGCGCCATCGCGCAGCAGATCAAACAGCGGCCGTAGCCCCTGCGCGGTGAGCTGCGTGAGCGTGTCTTTGATGTTCGAGACCTGCGTTGCCCAGGAGCCCGACATTTTGTCCATCGCCCCGGGCGCGCGTTCCTCCATGCCCTCGATGAGAGCCTTGAGCGCCTTGTCCGCTGGGAGAAGTCCCTTCTCGGACATCTCCTGCAGCCTCGCGGTCGAGATACCGAGCTTCTGCGAGAGGATGTCCCAGGCCGGCACTCCCGCCTCGATGAGCTGCAGCATCTCCTGAGCCTGGACCTTCCCCTTGGTCGCCATCTGCCCCAAGGCGAGCGTGATCCGGTCGATGGACTCGGCGCTCACCTTGCCCGCCGCCGCGGCCTGATCGCCGATGGCCGTTAGCGCCGGGATGACATCCTGCGCGGCGAAGCCCATCTTGATGAGGAGCTGGCTAGACTCAACCAGACCGGAAAGCTCAAACGGGGTCGTCCGGGCAAAGTTGGTGAGATCGCGGAGGAGCTTGTCCGCGGCCTGGGCCGAACCCAGCATGGCGGTAAAGCCGATGCGGGTACGGTCCATCGTGTCGTTGTAATCGATGAGCGCGCCCTTGGCGGCGCTGAACGCCGTGCCCAGGCCGCGCATCACGACATCGCCGATCACAAACCCAGCGGCCGTGCTGGCAAGTTGCTTGAGCGCGCTCTGCGTCCCGCCAAGCTGCTCCTGCACGTGCCGCGTGGCGCGGTCAAACTCCGA
This sequence comes from Dehalococcoidia bacterium, assembly GCA_042408665.1. Classification (GTDB taxonomy): domain Bacteria; phylum Chloroflexota; class Dehalococcoidia; order CAUJGQ01; family CAUJGQ01; genus CAUJGQ01. The sequence continues at coordinate 24,172 of JBHOQW010000066.1, read as the reverse complement.
CGTGTCAGCACCGAAAACGGCCTCAAGTCGCGCGATCTCGGCCATCAGCTATCAGCCATTACCTGTCGCCCCGCTACTCGCCGCGCTCCTCGCCGCGCTACTCGCCCCGCTACTCGCCGCGCTGCGGCGCTGCGGCGCTGCGGCGCTACGCAGCGATGAAGCGATTCGCAGCATCGAAGCTATGAATCCTGAGACCGCTGGCGGAGCATCAGTGCCTCCGCCCGGTTCTCCGCGATTCGCCGGGCAAGCGCCCATTCGCGCCAGCCCATCCAGCTCGCCAGCCCACGATGGGCCGGCGCGAGCTCCCACGGTGCAACCCCCAGCACCTCGGCTGCCACCAGGTGGCGGTACCACTCTGGTTGATGCCCTCCAAGCTTCCCCTCGAACGCCAGGAACTTCACGAGGTCTCGGAGGTCTCTTTTGGGTTCATGTCGTCCATTATCCCGGACCAGATCTCACCAACCAGCCGCACCGGCAGGCTGTCGATGGCCTCCTGCGTGACGGGCAATTGCTTGCCGTTACGCGTGATGTCCCAGTCGCGAATGAGCTTGCACAGCACCTTGGCAAAAGCCTCGGTGATCTCGCCCTGCTGGACGAGCGTCTTGTACAGCGCATAGGCTTTGTTCGAGTATTCTGCCGGCGCATAGGTCACGGTGACATCCACGCCAAACAGCGCGGAATGCACCGTGATCGTGCGTGTGTTCGTGATCAGGTCCGACAGGTCAAACCCCATACCGTCCCATTCCCTCAGTCTGTTCCCGCATGCCCGCGCCCGCCAGTTTGTAGCAACTATCACTACACTCTGGTCACAGCGCAGTCAGCGTGTTCACGACCTCGATATTGAGGAACTTCCCCCATCCCGCGTCGTACACCACCTCGCACTCGTAATCGACCGCCACGACCGCCTGCTCGTCCTTGAGGTCGCTCATCGAGGTGATCTTCACCGCCGCATCCAATGTGAGCCGGTAGGGCGTGGGCGGGGAGGCGTCGATCGCGCGGCCAATCGCCTCCAGTCGCACGAACTTCGTATCGCCCAACCGCGCGGTCTGCAGGAGCGCCATGCCGGCCGCATCGGCCTCGACCGTGAACTTGAGCTTGGGCGCGGCTGGCTTCTCGCTCACCGTCATGAACGAAGGCTGCGCGGCATCCACCACCCAGAGCGGCTCGTACCTGCCGTCAATCGAGAACTCGGCCGAGAACGCGCGGGTGAGCTTGTTCGCCATGTCGGACAGCCCTGCCGGGGTGTCGGCCACGTAGAAGCTGACCTGCGTGCCCAGGACCGGCATGAGGGGAATCGCGGACACCCCACTCATGGTGAGGGTAAACGGGTCCTCTAGTGCCCGCGCCATAAACGGCGCGGTTACCTCGCAGTTCTCGCGGTTGAACGTGAGCGTCAGGCCGGTACACACCATATGCGTGACCCGGTGCGCCCGCACCGGTGAGCCGTACTCCAGGGTGTAGGTCTGGAACGCCTGCTCGGCCGTCGCGCTCGGGGTAAACGTCCACCGGTATGCCTGGCCGCTGGGCGTATTGATCTGGACCGGGGTGACCGGCGTGAACACGCTCGCGAGCAAATAGACGATCTCCGTATACGTCATCTGCCCCTGCGCGCGCCCCTCGACCCACTCCTTGCCCGGCGCGGCGATGGTGGCAACCTTGTACCCGGCCGGCCGCGTCATCCGCACGTTGAGCTTCGGGCCGATCGAGACTTCCAGGGACTGGAGCTGTTTGGTCGCAGCGACCGGCGTGCCCGGCGTGGTCTCGATTCCGATCTGAGCTCGCTGCGTGAGCGCCGTCCGCTCTGCCATCGCACACCTCCTATCGAGGGCGCTCCGGCGCTCTCGGCGCTCCGGCGCTCAGATTCAGATGGTTCGGAGTTCGTTACGTCTGTTGCCTTGCGTCTGTTGCCTTCGCCTGCCTTCGCCGCCACTATCCGGCCGCCCGGCACCGGACCCGGTAGAGCTGGACGATCTGGTAGCTCAGCACGCCCAGGTCCGGCGCGGGCGGTAGCCGGACGGCCTCCTCGCGCACACATTCGTACACGTCGCCGGTTGCCGTCTGCTCGCTCTGGCCGTGCAACGCCGCGTCGACCGCGGCGGCAATAGGCATCAGGGCGCCAAACCCTGGACCGCTCCCCACCACCCGCACACTCCATACCCCCTCGTGCAGCACCCTGGTCCCGCCTAGGCCCATGCGATCGCGACCGGACTGCTGCGAGACCACCACGAACGGGTAGGTCGCGCCGGACGGCGCCAGGTCGGCGTACACGCGCCCGCCCACCAGAGCCACCACCGACTGGTCCTGCGTGAGGCGCCGCCACAGCCATTCGTCCACGACGGCCGGGTCATACGGCATCGTTCACCGCCTCGCGCAAGCGCCGTTCCCACCGCTCGCGGACCGCCTCGACCGACGGCCCCAAATGCGGCTTCGCCGGCATCCGCTCGGTGCCCAGCTCCACATATGCCGCGTATGGTGCGATGCCGGGGTCGCTTGCCACCACCGCGCGCAGGGCGTGCTCGTCGAACTCGACGTGATAGCTGCGCCCCAGGTTGCCGGTGCGGCGATAGCGTGGCGTCTCCGGATAGGCGCGGTAGAGCGAGTGCGGACCGCCCTTGACGTCCTGCTCGACCTCCGATGCCGTCTCACGGATGGCGTTCCACACCCGCCGTCGCACCCGCTGCGACAGGTCGCCAGTCCGGTCGAATGTGAGCCGCGCCGCAATCACTGGTCTCACCGCACGTCCTCCACCGCTCCACGCCATGCGCGCCTAGCGCGCCTCGGCCAGCCAGAGCTCGGTCAGGCCGCCCGGCGCGCCCTGCACGTCCACCACCACGTATGGCATCCCGTTCACAACCGCCCGCCAGCCGGCCACAACCGGCACGAGAGCCGCGCCCGCGCCCGCGCGGCAGTCGGCCCAGGCCCGCAGCCGGCGAAACCCGCGATACTGCTCGCCGTATACGGCGAGCTCGCCCTGCGAGCTTCCCCGCGCCGGCAGCACCAGCGCGGGCACCACGCCGGCCGATTGCCAAACCTGCACCGTCCCGTCCCATCCCGATTGTTCCCCGGGACGGAGCAGTTCCAGGCGTTCCGTGAGCAGATGGACGGGAGCGCGCGGGCGGGCCGGCATCACGCACCTCCCTCAAACCCCAAACCCCAAACTCCAAACCTCAAACCCCAGCCCCCAGCCCCCAGCCCTCAGCCCTCAGCCCTCAGACCCAGGCCGCGATAGCCGGCGTGGGTACATAACGGGCAAGGCGCACGGACACCCAGGACGGCACGGCGGCGTCGTGGTAGGCCATCCGTACCGGGTCGAGGCCCGTTTCCGAGGCCGCCCCCGCCCGGTCACGGTCGTACCAGTACGCGGCCAGGGTGGCGGTGAGGTCGGCGAGGTCGGCCGGCACGGGCGACAACGCCGCGACCGTATAGGTTACCCGCACCTGCGGCCAGATCACCGCGCCCCGCCAGCGGAACCACGGCGCCATCCCGCCCCCGACCCCGACCCCGACCCCGCCACCGCCCCAGGCCATCGGCTCGTTCGCACCCAGCACGACGAGGGTGCCGGCGCCCGCATCACGCAGCCCGGCAGCCAGCGGCGTCCATTGCTCCGGTCCCGTTCCTGTTCCTATTCCCAGAAGCCGCCCCTCAACCGCCACCAATGCCGTCACGGGCCGGCGCTTGAGCGCCACCGGCAACCCCACGGGTACATCGACCAGCACGTCGATCCTGGTCCCACCGGTGAGGTCGTAGCGGGTCCGGTCCAGCACCCACGCCTCGGCAGCGGCCAGGACTGCCGCGATGGCTGCGTCCTGGCCGGTGTCATCCACCGGAATGCCCAGCTTCGCCTTGACCGCCCCAATATCCGTGAGCGGCATTCCGTCCCCCTGTTCCCTTGTTCCCCTGTTCCCCTGTTCCCTTGTTCCCTTGTTCGCTCCCTCGCTCAGCCACGGCCATGCCGATGCCGGCCACGTCGCGCGGGCCCCGGCTGGACCGGGGTGGGTGCGGGTGCGGATGCGGGTGCGGGTGCGGGTGCGGGTCCGGTTAGTAGCGCATGGCGGCCGGTCGCGTCGTCCGTCGTCGCAAGCGATCTGGGTGCTACGACGCGACCGGCCACGGCACCCTCAGCACGAACCTGCTCGACTGGCCCGGCAGTCCGCTCGGCATAGAGCGCGACCCGCACGGCATCCTCGCGAGACAGGTTCGTGTGCATTTGCACGGCGATCCGCACCGCGTCCAGGTTGCCGGGCGCGCAGGAGGCCGCCGCCCATGCGGCTCTGAGCGCGGCGCGCAGGTCCGCCTCGGCAATAGCCGGTAGGTCGGACTTCTCAATACCCGGCGGCATGGGCGCGGTCATGACCTTCTCCATTTCCATTTCCATTTCCACTTGTTCCACTTCCACCTTGCACCCGGCACTACGGGGCGAGCGTGATGCCGGTCGCCAGCACGGCCTCGTCCGGGTTGGCGACCTTGACGTCGAACCGCACGGTCGGGATGTAGCTCGTCACCCCTTCGCGCGGGTCGCGGAACTTCTCGATCCGCACCTGCCGGTGGTAGGCGGCGATGATGTTCATCGGATTGATCAGGATCGCGATCCCGTCATAGTCGATGGCCGTGCCGCCCACCGTGTCCTGGCCGGAGAGCATCGGCACGCCCACCACCGGCACGCCGTGGAAGGCAAGCTGCGTCTGGAGCTGGTTGGACACCGCGCTGTCGCCCAGACCCGAGTTTCGGGTCCCAAGCTCGGCCTGATAGGCATCCAGCGTGCGAAAGCTGACGAAGAATCTCAGGTCGGCCGGCCGCTGCCGGTAGCGCGCCGGCATGGCCGAAAGCATCCTGCCGAAGAGCTGGCTGGCGGTGGTGATGCTCCCAGCGGCGATCTTCTGCGGCGTGGGCAGGCCCACCTGCAATTGCTTCACGATGCCGTCTAGCTGGTCCAGCGTCGGCGAATAGCCGGGGTCCGTGCTCACCCGGGCCGTGTCCGATTTGATCGCAATCTCCTCCAGATCGCGCCCGACTGCCTTCGCCAGCATCTGGGCGAGCGTGTCCGCGACCGCCGCGCCTTCGACGTTGTCCTCGAACATCTCGTCCGATACGGGCACCTCGCCCTTGAACAGGACGGTGTCGAGCGTCACCAGGCCCGTCGTCGGCTTGACGCGGTCGGCATCGGCAAGCCGTTGCCCCTCCACGCCGGCACGCAGGATGCGGATGCCGAACGCGATGCGCGGCACTTCCTCCTTGGGCGCCTTGGGGAACTCCGATCGCACCTGGTTGAGGAGCACCGACTCCTCAATCGCAACGCGCAGGAACTCTTTGACCTGCTCAGGACTCAGCCATCCGCCACCAGCGGGCGGGCGGATGTCAGCCGTGGTCCAGATCGCCTTCTCGATCCAGTAGCGTACCGAGAACACCGTCGCGCCTCCGTTTCGGCGCTCCGGCGCTCTCGGCGCTCCGGCGCTCTGGGTGTGGGTTTTGGTTTTGGTTTTGGTGTGGGTGTTGGTGTTGGTTTTGGTTTTGGTTTTGGTTGTCGACCGCTCGTTGGTTCCTGGACGTTCGTTCCTGGACTGCGACTGCCCGGATTCCGGGATTCCTATTACTTTACTGACCGAAGATCACGTCGGCGAACAGCCCGTGCCCGAGCCGCGGCGGCTCTTCGCCCGAACCCGAGCGAGCCACCTGCCGCGACGGCGGCGGCGCCGACCGGGCGACAGGTACCGTTCCCGTTCCCGTCCCCGTTCCCATCGCCCGTCCAGGCTCGGCCGCCGTGGCCGCCGTGGCCGCCGTGGCCGCCCTGGCCACCCTGGCCGCCTCGACCGTCCCGGATGCCCCGGCTGTCTCAGTGGGCCCTGGTGCCGGCGCCGGCGCGGTGGCCACGCCGAGCTGCGCGAGGGCCGCCTCCGTCACCGCGCGGGCAATGACCGCGACCAACTCCTCATACCCGGTTGGCTCTTGAGCCCGCTCAACCGATACCGCTACCGCTCCTGCACGGGACGGGGCGGTCCCGGCGGTCTCGGCGGTCTTGGCGGTCCCGGCGGTCTCTGAGTTCGCCACTTCCCGTCCCTGCCCCTGTCCCTGTCCCTGTTCCTGTCCCTGTCCCTCGCCCGGCGTGCCGGCGACCTCGGCTTTCGGGGCCAGTTCCGCGAGTCCACACGCCTCGGCCAGCGCCATGAGTGCACTGGCCTGCTCCGGCGTGAGGTCAACCCCCAGAAACGCCATGAGCACGGCGCGCGCGGCCTGGGTGACCGCTTGGACATCGACGCCAGCCCCGTCCTGGCCCGCCGCGCCGGCGGGGCCGGCGGGGCCGGCGGGCCGGGCGGCAGTGGCGTCGGATTGCTTGATGAGGATGAAGCGCCGGCGGGTGGCGGGCTTATCCACCGCATCGACCCGTTGCACGTCTAACGCCGTGAGCTTTCCCATCGCGTACCTCCCGTACGACTCGTACGACAGGCGCTCCGGCGCTCACGGCGCTCCGGCGCTCCACCCAGGAACGAGCAGGGGTAGTGTTTATCACTACATTACCATCATCCGCGGGTCGTCGTTAAGAGCTTGATGAGCGCGGCAAGCGAATACCGCCGCGCGATGAGCGTCCGGCAGCGGTCGCATTTGATCTGCACCTCCAGGCCGCCACCCGCCTCTCGGTAGACCAGCACCTTGAACAAGAGTGCACCAGCACATCCACGCTGACCGCACCGCTCTTCAACGTAGACGTCGGTTCGATGCGGGATCGTGCCGGCACTCGTCTGCATCATGAGCGCCTCTCTTCGTCTCTTCGTCTCCCACCGTGGCCTGCTTCGCAGGCATTCCCGTTCCCGTCGGTGGGCGTCACTGATGCCGATGCCGATGCCGACGCCGATATTGATGCCGGTGCCGATGCTGATACTGATGCCGCCACGGCGGCTGGCTCGTCCTCATCGACGCCCTCGTCCACGCCCTCGTCCACGCCGGCCGCGACCCCGGCCCCGGCCGGGTCGGGGTCCACGTCTTCCACCACGGCGCTCCCCTGGATCGAGAAGCCGACCAGCTCACCTTTCTGGATGCGCTCCCATGTGAGCTCGTCCCACACCACGCCGAGGAGCCAGTCACCCGGCGACACCTCCTGCCCAGCCACCCTCCATGGCGGCCCGCGATAGATGTAGGACTCGACCACGATGCCAGCACCCTCAGTGCCGTCCTCATGCATGACGCCGGTCAGCCGGTGGCGGGCGAGGTAGTTCCACGCCGCGAGCTCTAGCTCCTCGGCCGTGGTGAAATCGCCGTGCGCGTCCACCTCGGCGGCCGGATACGCCACACCCAGTGTGTACCGTCGCACCTGCTCCTGCTTGACGATCGCATACCGCGCCACGTCCACCGTGCGGCCCAGCCGCTCGGCGTACTCCAGGACCTGCCGCTCCAGCTCGGCCGCCGTGCGTGGCAGGTCATCCTCCGTCTTTGCCACCCCCTCCGGCACCGCCGCCTGCCCCTCGGCATCCACAATGCCCAGCACCGACGGCGGCGCGTCGCCACCGACCTCCACGTACACGCGGCACGCACGCACCACCTCGCTCCGCTCGCTCCGCTCGCTCCGCTCGGTCCGCTCGGTCCGCTCGGTCCGCTCGGGACCATCGCCTGTAGTCCCGGCCGAAACGCACACCCGCACCACCGCCCGCGTCAGATTTGCCCCCAGCACATCCGCCTGAATGGCGCCCAAGTCGATCAGCGCGTCGACCGCCTCGTCAATGGCTTTGACCACGCCGAACGCGAGGCGGAACGCCTCAGCCTCGCAGGTGGCCGTGTCGCCCCGGTCGGCCATGCACCGGCGATAGATGCCGTTCCAGATCGCCACCCATTGCCGGCGTTTGCCGGCGGGGAGCTTCTTGACGTTCTCCGGCAGATTCGGATCGTCCGGCCCGGTGTACGGCATGGCTCTTCCTCCCGCGCCTCATGGATGCGGTTTGTCGGGGATGGGGCGGAACAACGGCAGCATCGCGATCTGCTCGTCCGACCAGCCAAGCTGGCGCAGCTCCTGGCGTACCCGCTCGCGATACTCGCTCGGCACCTCCGGCATGCGCTTCAGCCAGTCGGCGTTATCCGGGTCCGCATCCACGGGAATGCTCGGCCCGCGACTCCGCGGCATGTGCCACACGTCCCGCTTCTGGTTCCGGTTCTGGTTCCGGTTCCGGTTCTGGTCACCGTCCCGGTCCCGGTTCCGGTCCCGGTCTTTTGCCATATCCCTGCCTCCGTCTCCCATCCGGCCCAGCCAGGCCGGCGCCAGCAGAATCTTCTTGTTGCTCTGCGGCTTCTCATACAGCATGGTCCGCGCCGTCTCAAACGTGACGGTGTGGGCAGGCGCCCACTTGTCAGGAACGCCGTCGACGGTCGCGCCTACCCGCCACGTTACCGCGCGCCACTCAAGACCCTGGCCACCCAGCACCACAAACTCCTGCTCATAGTCGGTGCCATAGCCGGTCCAGGCGGTGGAGATAACCCGCTCGACCGGCACCAGCGCCGCCATCACCTGGGCGGCACCATCATACCCCGCGTTCCGTGTCGCAAACCGCCATGCGGTGCGGACCTCATGGGTATAGCTGGAAAGCGGCTGCAGATCGATCGCCTCCACCGCCCGCTTGACCGTGCGGTCGCCCAGGATGGGACCATAGCGCCGCTCCGACGGATAGCCCACGCCGCGCACCAGCCACACCTGGGTGATCCCACGCTCGCGGAAGCGCTCCTGCGTCTCTTCCCACATCGCGCGCAGGATCGTGCGTGCCGTTTTCTCATGGTTTGCCAGCGCCGCAAACCCCCATTCCTCGGCATCCTTATCGAAGTGTGCCACGGCGGCATTGAGACCGAACTCCCTGTCGGCCATGTGCTGCATGAAGATTGCGAGGCCGTTGCTGTCGGCGCTGGTCTGCGCCCACAGGTCCAGCAGTGCATATAGAAAATCCTCAAGCAATGATTGTTCGGACAGCCTCCCCATCAGCGAATGGAACGGCTCCGCGTCCGCCGCAAAGCTCCGGATCGCTTCGAGGTCGATACGCCCGGCAAGACGCTCGGCAAGGCGCCGAGCGGCAAATCGTTGCGCCATCGTGCCCTCGTGCATCACCGCCTCAGCCTGCGCCTCCCAGAATGCGCGCTGCGCGGTGTAGGCCCGCACCGCGTCCTCCCACTCATGGTCGGGCCGGACGGGCGGCAACCCCTCCGGCAGCTCCACGGCCCCAGACGGCTCCGGCTCCGCGGGCCCGGGCGGCGCGATGAACACGCTGGAAAGGGAACACCGGCAAGCCGGGTGCTGGGGTGGGTGCAGGACGCTTCCGGGAAACGCGTCATCGACCGGAATCGCGCCCCGCTCGGCGTTCGCCCGGCACGCTTGGCACACGCGCCGATCACCGAGCGTGTGCCAAGCCTTGTGGGTGATGCCCTGCCGGCGCAAGGAGAGAAGGGTCGCGACCGATGCGGCGCGGTTGTACTCGGTATGCGCGATGAGCCGCGCCCGCCTGCGCGAGATCTCCGGCCACACCTCACGAATACGGCGGGCAAACCCCTGCGGTCCGACCTGATCGGCGTACGCGTGGTACAGGACTGTACGCAGCTCCTCGCGCAACGTATCGCTGATGCCCCGGATCATGCCGAGCGTGTCACGATGCGAGAGCGCCCGTGCGATGGCATCCGGGTCGAACGGCACCTGCAGACCGGCCGCTGTCGCCGCCGCCGCATCGGCCCACAGGCCCATCACTAAGCCGGGCGCGAGGTCGAACGCCCGGAGAACGCCCTCCGGCAATGGGTACTGGTACTGGTACTCCGGTGGCTCATCCCGCTCGATGCGGTCGATGCGGTCGATGCGGTCGGTCCGGGCGTTCCCCTCGGTCCCCTCGGTCCCCTCAGTCCGGTCGGTCCGGGCGTTCCCCTCGGTCCCCTCGGTCCCCTCAGTCCGGTCGGTCCGGTCGGTCCGGTCGGTCCGGTCGGTCCGGTCGGTCCCCTCAGTCCCCTCGCTGACCAATGCCAACCCACCCGGCCCGCGACGGACCCGGCGGAAATACGGATGCTCGCGGGCGTACCGCGCCCAATCCACCGCCAATACGGCTCGCGTCCACTCCGCCGCAAGCCGCTCCTCCCACTGGGCGATGCGCGGCGCCTGCGCCGCCCGCGTAAGCGCCACGATCACCCCACGCACGGCCCAGAGCAGTCGCCCCCTGGCCGTGCGCCGATAGGGCTCAGGCGCCGGCTGATACGGCGCATATGGCCAGTCGCCCCGGTCAAAGTCGAACTGGTCGAACTGGTCGAACTGGCCAAACTGGCCGAATGGGTGGAGCAGGCCGGCATGCATCACGTCCGGCGCCATACGGGTCCCGGCGCCCTTCCCGCTCACCGAACCTCCTCCAGATCCAGCTCCAGCTCCAGCGGGAGCTGCCGGCGAGGCCGCGCCGGTTGCGGTGGGTCCTCGGCCGCGATGGACGCCTCCAGCGCACGCTGCAGCTCCTCCAACAACCGCACGGCGCCGGCCGTGACCGATTCGCGCGAATCGCGCGAATCGCGCGATTCGCGCATGGCCACCGCGCCCAGCGGCATACCCTGGCGGTAGTGGCGGTCCATGGCCGGGTCGTCAATTGGCGACAACCCGAGCACGGTCCGCCCCTCGTTTGGCGACAATATGCCGGCCTCAACCGCGCGCACGGCGAGGTCGAGGTTGAGCTCGGTCTCGTCCCAGGAGAGCGGCGCGAACCGCCACCGCACCCCGCGCAGATTGAAGCCTTTCGGACCGAACAGCGTCTGATTGAGGCGGTCTTCGAGAAGGGTTTGCAGCGGCTGGACCGCGTCCTGCTTGTAGGAGCGAAGCATCTCCCGCGCCGCGTTTCCCCCCAGGCCACCGAGCTCCGCCCAGCCGATACGGTAAGGCGGGACGGCATGGGCCATGAGCACCTCGCGGATGAGGTCCTCTCGCCGCTGGCTGAACTGCCCGTCTCGGCGGCCGGAGACGTCGGGCGAGAGGAGCTTCACGTCGATGGAGACGTCGGGTGTGCCGGCCGAGAACACCGTGGTATGGCCGATGCCCTTCGCCGCCTGGAACTGCTCGCGGATGGCCGTGCTAATCGCCTCCGCGGTCGCCGGGTCAGCGGCCTGCACGTGCAGCAGCCGGTCGGCCATGCCCCCGGAGGCGAACCAGGAGACGTTGTACTCGCGGATCGCGGCAAGCTCCACGATCGCGGGCGCCGCGCTCACCCAGAGCGGCACGCCGTACTCCGCGCTGCGCGGTGCGTAGCCGCGGAACAGCAGGATCTCGCTCGCCCGCTCGTCGGGCGAAAGCGTCTGGTCGTCGCGGCCTGTGCGCGGGTCAACCACCCGCTCCGAGCCGAACGTGACGAAATAGCGACGCCGGAGCCCGATTCCCTGGCACCAGAGCTCCGGGTCCCGCGTCGCGCGGACGGTGTGTGCCGGAAGCGGGTAGATCGCACCGATCGAGCCGTCTGCGTTCCGCACCACCTCCCACGCCGACCAGCCAATAGCCTCACGCTCGTACGCCGCCTGGAACAGGAGCTCAGAGAAGCTCAGGTCTGGCGTGAGCGCCTCCAGCCGCGCGCTCAGATCTGCCGTGAGCGCTTCGATATCCGGCTGGCCAGGCTGCCCCGCTCGATCGCCGCGATCGCCGCCCACCGGCTCAAGGAGCCATCCCCGCCCCACGGTGTCGTAGGCTTTGGCCGCAATACACGCAGCATGGATGGCGTTCTGCTCGACCAGGGCGAGCAGGTGCTCCGGCGGCAGGGGTGGCTCGATCACCTCGCCGGTGACGTATTCGTCGCGATACGGGTCACGCCCGGCACGGGCACGGGCCCGGCTCACACCGAGTCGCGCCCCCGGCGCGACCTGCCGCAAGACCTGGACCGTGCGCCAGGGCGACCCGGCCAGGTCTCGTCCAGGCCGCCCGGAGCGAGCTGGCCGGCTTCCTGTTCCTGTTCCTGTTCCTGGCTGATTGCCGTGCGGATTGCCGCGTTCCGCCATCGCGCACCTCGCGCCCTACCGCACCGCCACCATCACCGCCACCTGCACCGCCGCCTTCGCCTGCCCTACCGCCCCTACCGCCCCTACCGCCCCTACCGCCCCTTATCGCTTATTGTACGCGAAGTAGTGAATATCACTACGCTACGATATTGAACGCCCTGGACGGGTCCCGGGTCACAGGTCCCGGATCACGGATCACAGTCCCGGACCGGGACGTGCGCCCGGTTCCGGTTTCGGTTCCGGTTTCGGTTCCAGCCCTGGCCACTCTGGTCACTCTGGTCGCTCCAGTCGCTCTGGTCACTCTGGTTGCTGTGGTCGCTCCGGTCGCTGTGGTCGGCCCGTGAGCGGGAGCGAACGGGTCACGGCGCCCACCAGCCCACCCCGGCTCACCGGCCCGGACACGTCGGCGAATGCCAGTACCAGCGCCTCCAGCCGGTCGGGCGACCGCCCGGTGCGGCGCCGCACCTCGTCCTTGCCCTCGATCACGACCCGGCCGCGCGGGTCGTGGCGGTACTGGACCTCCGCCGCCTGGGCGTAGGTCACGACGTCCGTCAGGCCGGCCACACGTCCCTCTGCCAGCCACTCCCGGAACGCCCAGTAGACCTCCGCCTTGCGGTTGGCGAAGCGGTCCGGGTCGCGCGGCGCAGCGCCCACACTCACGCCCACCACCACCTCCGCGCCCAGCACATCACGCAGGTGGCGCATGAAGTAATACCCGAGGCCGACTTCGTCCACCCGCACGCTGCCCGGCCCAAGCCGCGCCCGGAACGGCATGAGCGTCGCCAGCACCGCCCCGCGCGGGTCGTGATCCTGCCAGGCGCGGAGGAGGAGGATCGACGGCCCGCAGCGCACGCAGAGCGCGGTCTCGTCCTCACCCGGTCCTGCCACGTCGATGCCCACGAACACCTGCCCGCCCGGGTCCTCGGCCGGCCGCTGGCGGGCATCCTCCAGCCACGCAAGCGGATAGAGCGCGGTAGTGGACTGTTCCGGGAACCGTCCCAGTACGCGCGCCTGCCACAATGGGTGCCGCTCGCCCCACTCCCGCCAGCGCTCCCACACCCAGCGCCGGGTCGTGAGGTATGGCCGCACGGCACGGTCCAGCTCATCCGGACACTCGGCCGCCATTCGGTCCAAATCTTCGACCGTAAGCGCCCCATCTGGGCCACGCAGGTTTGGCGTGTCGAACGCGGAGATCGTGATCGTATGCCAGCCCGTATCCGGCCGGGCAAACGCTTCATAGAACGGCCCGCCCGGCGCCACCGGGTTGCCCAGCATCAACACGTGCACCCTACCACCGGCGCGGATGCCCTCTATCGCCTCGAAGATCGCCGCCCGCACCCCGGGCGCCTCATCCACGATCACCAGCACCCGCCCGGCGTGAAAGCCCTGAAACCGCCCCGATTCGTTCGTCGAGAGCCCCAGCATGAACCGACCCGGGCCGGCAACGATCGACGTCTGATTCAGCCGCCAGCGCGCCAGCCCCGACCGCGCCACGAGCCGGTGCACCTCCGCCCATAACAGCCGCTCAACCTGCGTCCAGGTCGGCGCCGTCGTGATGACCTTCGCGTCCGGCCACCGCGAGAGCCACCACAGCCCGGCCGCCGCCGCGACAAGCGTTTTGCCGCTGGCATGACACGCCTTGACCGCCACCCGCGGATGCCGCGCCACCGCCCGCAGGATCGCCTTCTGCCCGGCCCAGAGATCGAGGCCCAACACGCCCCCGGCGAACCGTACCGGGTCCGCCAGCAGCCATGCCGCCCGGCTCGCCGCCTCTCGCGGTGCGTTATTCCCCGTTCCCATCCCCGTCCCTGTCCCCGTCCCTGTCCCTCGCCCGGGCCGCAAGCTCCGCGAGAAGGTCGAGCGGCACGATCGGCGCGCCCCCCGGCCCCGAGAGCTCGTGCCGGATCGTTGGCTTGGTATCAAACAGCGCCCGCAGCTCATCGCCCACCGCCCGCACCACCGCCGCAATGTCACGCCAGGTGGGTGGGTTCTGGGTCGGGTTGAATTCCGCCAGCGCCTGCCGCAGACGCTCTTGCAGCTCCATCAACGCCGCAAGCTGCGCCGCCCGCGCCCGCCTGCGGATGTCCTCCTCCTTCGCCCGCTCCCGGGCGAGCACGTGCGCATCCCACGCCTCCGCCCGCTCCCGCCAGCGCCAGCGTGAGGCGGCCCGCCCCCAAGCCTCGGGCACGGTGCGGGCGCCATCTGGTTTTGGTCGTCCAGGTCGTCCAGTGACATCGCGCCCGATCGCGCCCGATCGCTCCCACCGGTAGAGCGCGAGGAGCGACCGTCTGGGCCCCATCAGCCTGTAGCGCTCAAAGCGGGCAAACCAGCGCATCGGCTCACCCGGCTGCCGCTCCCATGGCGCCAGGCCCTCGTCCCCGATATCCCCAAGGTCCCCAAGGCCCCCAAGGCCCCCAAGGCCCCCAAGGCCGCCACCCCGCATCATGGAGCCTCCACGGCGTGCGTGGTCCCGCGTGGTCCAGCATGGTCCCGCGTGGTCCAGCATGGTCCCGCCGCGAAAGCCCAGAAACCCCATCAGCCTAGGCCGGTGGGGTGTACCGCCTAGGCTGATGGGGTTCCACAGGCCGTCCACGGTTCCAAGACCATCTCCATCGTACGAGCATTGTAGCGTTTGTCACTACTCTTCTGGCACCAAACGGGAGCGCATGAGCTGGATGGCGTCGCGCAGCACACGCTCCATGCGAAACCCGGCGCGTCGGCTTCGGCCGATGCATCGGGCCGCGTTTTCCACGGAAAAGCCCTTCGCCCGGTATCGTGCATAATCCAGAAGCTCCTTCAGGTAGAGTGCCTGCTTTGGTGGCAGTTCGTAGCGGCAGACGGGCAGCGGACACTCCAGACACCTCGGCGCGATCTCGCAACCGGTATCCGGCATCACATCCTCGTGATAGCCAGAGCGCCGCATACGCCGCACGCGCCGCTCATGTTGATCATGCGGTACCTGCGGTACCCGCGGTACCTGCGGTGCCTGCTGAAACCGATGCACCTGCTGCATCCACGCACCCCCCACTTCTTGCTCCCCTCATTCCCCTCATTGCCCTCATTCCCGTCATTCCCCGCAATAGCGGATGATCTCGTTCTGTGCCTGGGACAGGTACCGCAGGAGCACCGGCCGCGCCTCGCGCTGGTCACCCTCTCCACCTCGCCAGATAAGGTTGATATCGGCCAGCGTGAGCTGGATGCGCCATGCCAGCGCCGCGTCGCAGCGCCGCTCCACCAGCGCCGGCGGTGCCGCCCATGCCACCCGTTCCGGCAGCGCCGGGACCCGCGGCGCCCCGACCAGCGTGGCCAGCACGACAAGAATCGCCGCCCCGGCCACCCCGGCCACCCCGGCCAGAAGCGTCGCGCCGAGGCGCTTGAAACGTCCCACCCACACGATAACCCCCATCACCCGCGTGCATCGCACCATCACTCAATCCTCCGCTATTCCGCTACTCTGCCGCTCTGCCGCTCTGCCGCTCTGCCGCTCTGCTGCTCTGCTGCTCTGCCGCTCTACATGCGATCTGGTCCATATACCGCTCCACTGGCGTGGCACCGGCTTGCTCCAGGCGCAACCGTCCGCTTGGTGTCGCTTCCATCAGCTCCCGGCAGGCACGCATCGCAAGCACGAGGAGCGCCTCGGCAACTTCCAGCGGCCGGTCTGCCACGCGCAGCGCCTCCCCCAGCGCGACGATCTCATCCGCCAGCCGCCATTGCATGGACTCCAGGCGCTGCGCAGCCTGCCCACCCCGGCGCCGGCGCCGGCGCCGGTAGCCGGTATGAGCGTCACCATCACCACCGGGCGCCGTCGGGGGTTCCTCGCTCGGCCTCGGCGCCGAGCTCGCGGGACGTGCGCCGGCAGGTGAGTTTCCTGAGTTTGATGAGTGTTTGCTACTCGACTCTGACTGCTCTGGCTGCGTGGTCGCCTGGGAGGCGGCGACTGGGCGCGGATCGCAATCGGACGCGAGCGGGGAATACTCATCAAACTCAGGAAACTCACCACACTCACCATACTCAGGCATCGCGCCCCGCCCCTCCCCCTCCGCCTCCCCCTTCCCCGGGACCCGTGCGCTGCCGGGACCCGCGGCGCCGCATCGTCAGGTTCACCTTGATCCTCATCGCCGTCACTCGCGCTTGCGGTGCGCGGGCGCGTGCGGGCAGGTAGCGAAGTGGGATTCCCGTCCCCGCACCACCCGGCCCGCCGCATCGACCACCGTGAGCAGGCGCGGGTTGAGCGGTATCCTGACCCCACGCTCCGTGATCCCCCAGACGATATCTGCTCCACAGGAGCGGCACCGCCCACGTGGAGCGGCTCCCTCCGTCCCGGACCCGGACCCGGACCCGGTCCCGGTCCCGGTCCCGGACCCGGACCCGGACCCGGACCCGGACCCGGACCCGGTCCTGGTCCCAAGAGACGCATGCCGGTCATTCGTTCGTTCCATGGCCTGCCTCCCGTCCTATCCGCTCCATCCGCTCCATCCGCTCCTCACCTCACTCAGCGCCTCGCCTCGCTCCATGCTCCACCCCCCAGGACCGATTCGAGCAGCGTGAGCGCGCTGCCATCCCGCACCATATCCGCCGTGACGCGGAACACGGCCCATCCCATCTGGACCGCCGCGTTGTACTTGTCCACATCCCGCCGATACCCGGCACCCCGCACATGCCGCCCATGCACCCAGGTCCCCCCCTCAACCTCCACGGCGATTCGCCGCTCCGGCCAAGCCAGGTCGAACCGCCAGCGACGCGGTGGCGCGAACTGATACTCACGCAGCGGTGGCGGAAGCCCGACCGCCGCAATCTGCCATAGAAGCCGCTCCTCAAGCGGCGACCCGCTCTGAACCGTGAGCGACGCGCGGGATGAACCGTTCGGCTCACCTGGTCGCCGCTCTCCCCGGCGCCGCTTCCGCTCTCCTCTCACGCGCCCCTCCAGCCCTCCCCCCCATCCGCTCCCCGCCCGCTCCCCGCCCGCTCCCCATCCGCCCCCGTCCGCAGTGCCTCGCCCACCTCGCCGCTCCCCCCTTCTCTCCTTTCTCCTTTCACGGTTTCCCTGTCACGGTTTTCGAGCCCCCCCAAAAAAACCGTGACAGCATATCTTTCTATATGCTGTCACGGTTTTTTTGGGCTCGAAAAAACCGTGACAAAAACCGTGACAAACCGTGACAGGTAACGGTTTCCGACGCGAGGCCACATGGCCGCTGGCGGCCCGCATGGACGGGTAGCCAAAACCGTGACAGAAACCGTGACAGAAACCGGTACAGCGTGCCGTTGGTACGGTTTCTGGTTCTCGGTAGCCTGCGCCGGCTCATCGGATCCACCATGGCTCCTCGGCGCGCTCATCGGCGGTGGTCTGGCTGGGGTTATCGCCGGTGTCGGGTTGGCCACCTTGGCCACCCTGGCCACCCTGGCCACCTTGGCCTGGCCGGTCGCGTCCTTTCGGCTGGTCGTCCTGGGTCTGGGCGCGCAGGCCCCAGTGTGCCTCCTTACCGCGTCCGCCGCCGTGGGATAGCTGGACGAACAGGTTGGGGAAGCGGTGAAGGGTATGCTTGACAGACTCGCGAGAGACGCCGCCGCCGAGCACGTCGACGATCTCGCTCACGGACATGCTGCCGTGGGCGAGCGCGTCGCGGATGCGGTCGCGAAGCGGGCGGCGTTCTGCCAGCTCCGGCACCGCGCTGAGGTCGCCGCGCTGGATCGTGACCGGGCCCGTGGTGCCGGAGAATACGATCCGGAACGCGATCGGCGCGGGCTTGCGGCCGTCATTGCTCTTGCGGCAGTAGAGACCGATGTCGGCCTCGTCGGCGTCCTCGTCCTGAACGCGCTGGACGTACCAGGTCCGCCTGGGACGGTTGTGCCAGACCACGCTGCCGAACGGCTTCTCGGTGTCCGAGCCTTTCGCGATATGGGCGATCGTGAGCGTGGTCAGGCCGCCCATGCCCAGGCGGCTGAGCGCGTTGAAATACCTGCTCGCAACCTCGGCGCTCTCCGGTTCGCCACCGCACGCGTCCGCTGCCGCGTCGACGATCACGAGCGTGATGGCCGCCTCCGCGCAGAACCTCCGCAGCGCGTCGACCTGCTCGGCGAGAGACGCGCCCCCGGCAGGCCAGTAGTAGACCGGCAGTCCCGGCGGCACGCCGTCGAGCCCAAGTCCGCGACAGAGCCGTCCGACCCGGAGCCGGAACTGCGTCTCGCTGGTCTCGTAGTCGATGTAGAGCACCGCGCCCTGCCGCGCCCGATAGCCGCAGAACGGCCTGCCCATCGCCACGGCCAGGGCCAGGCCCAGCGCGAGGTAGGTTTTGCCCGAGGAGCCGTCGCCAAACAGCACGGCCGGCGACCCCTCGGGCAGGAGCAGGTCAACGAGAAACTGCGGTTCGCCTGGGTCGAGGATCTGGTCCACCCGCACGGCTCGCTCCTGACCGCCCCAAGCCCGTCGCACGAGACTCGTCGCCATGGCCAGCACGGCCGTCCAGCCGTACTCGCGGCCGTAGAGCGCGTCCAGGTCCCGGCGAAGGTCGGTGCGTTGCGAACCGGACAGCAGGTTGAGCCGCTGGACGAGCGGCTCGGTGCCGTCCGCCCCGGCCCGATCGGGACCGGGGTCGACGGCAACCAGGAGTTCCGCCTCCAGCTCCTTGCGCCCGGTCTGCTCCACGTCGCGAAACGTGAGCGTGACGCAGCCAGCCGGCGTCGGCACCCGCACCCGAAAGCTGTCGCGACCGAGCACCACCAGGTCCGGCCGCGCCGGCGGGAGGTCGGCCAGCAACGAATCGGACGTCCCACCGGCGAGGACGTAGTCGGCTGCATCCCCCTTGGGCGGGAGCGGTGGGGTCAGGAACCGCACGCTCCGCGCGATGCCGCGGAGCGCGACCGCGAGGCGATTCATGTACTCCCGCCCCGGCGCATCGTTGTCCGGCCACAAAATCACGTCCCGACCGGATAGTGGTGCAAGCTGCGCCGGCGCGAACCGGCGCGTGCTCGCCCCGCCTGGGTGGCAGACGGCAAGCAAGCCCAGCGACCGCGCCGCCAGCGCGGCCTTCTCGCCCTCCACGACCACCACCGGCTCGCTGGGGCGCTCGGCGAGGAGCTCCGCGCCCCATAGCGCCAGGTCGTCGAGACTGATGCCGTCCAGCCCCGGCCAGCCATGCTCGCCAGCCCGGCGCCAGCGGAACGTCTTGCCGTCCGGGCCCTCCCAGCGCCCCTTCTGCGCCACGACCGGTCCGGCCGGGTCGCTGGCCGCCCGGTAGTCGTATACCGCGACCGGAGGCCCGGCGGTCTGGACGGTCCGGACGGCCTGGGCGGGCCCCGGTGCGAGGCGCGCCGGCGTCCCGTTGCGCGACGGTGGGCTCCATAGCCCGCGCGATTTGAGCGCGTCGATCACCGCCTGCTGGGAGCATCCCCGCTGGCAATGCAGCACCACGGGCTGCCGGTCGCCCGCGCGGAGCGTGAGCGACGGGTGCGCGTCGTCGTGGGACGGGCAATGCACGTTCGGGCCACGTGCGCAGCCGCAGCCGGGCCGGCCGCAGCGCAGCGCAGCTCGTATCGCCTCGACCTCGACCTCCGGCACGAGCGGCCCGGCCCCCCGGCCGTGGTTGGGGTCCGCTCCCGATGCCAAAGTCTCGCTCGTCTCCCTGCCTAGTGCGACCATCACGCCTCTCTTACCCCCCTTCCCGCTCCCGCTGGCGCTCCCGCTGGCGCTCCCGCTGGCGCGCCTCCTCCCAGAAACCAAGCATCCGTAACCCGGCCGCCCGCCGCTCTGGGCCGCGCAGGCCCTTGAGCTCATCTTCGAGATCCCTGATCTCGCCGTGCGCCAGCATGGCCGCCAGTACCCGGTCCAGCGACCAGTCCTGCCCATCTGCCTCAGCCACCTCGTCTTTCGTACGAGGGATGAACCGCAGCGCGACCCCCAGTGCGCGCGGTCCCCAGCGCTCCAGCGCCCGATCGACAAGCGCTGGCTCCTGAACCTGCTCATATGCCCGTGCCAGGATCGCCCGGTAGCGGGGCCGGAGCATCGCCCGAGCGACCGCATAACCCAAACGGCGCACGATTTCTCCGAGCTGACGTCCGGTCCACGGCAATTTAAGCTGTTCAGCAAGCCCATACGCTTCGATCGCTCGTTCGAACGGCAGCGGGCAGATCAGCGCCATAACGCTCGTGTAACCGAGCTGCAGAAGCGCCGCGATCCTGCGGTGGCCATCGACCACGCGGTAGCGCCCGCATGGCTCAACGGTGACGATGATGGGCATTAGCTGCCCCCAGCGTTGGATGTGTTCCACGAACTCTTGCCAGATGGGCGTATTCGCGACGCGGCTGGACGGGTTATGTGCCCAGGTGATGCACGATGCGATCGGTATCATACGGATGTCGTAGATCATGGCGTGCTCCTCTGCGTGTTCGCTCCGTGTCCACCGTTGCTATCAGGTTCGCCCTGCACTCCTCCGCCGGCCGGCCGGCCGGCGCCCCGCAGCGCGGGGCCGGCGACGTAGACGCACGCGTGATGACCGTCCTCTGGACGGCGCCGTTCCCCTCCCCCACGGTCTAGTCTTCCTGGTCGACGTCCATGGGGAGCGTGGTCGTCCAATCCTCCGGCGCGGTGCAGAGCGCACCGTCCGGCAGCCGGTGCCGCCACGGCGTGAGCGCGCCATCATGGCCGATGCGGGCCATTGGCTGGGCGTTGTGGCCGTGCGGGCAGGTGGCCAGCGCGCGGTAGTAGGTGCCGGCGTTGGGCGAGTGGTGGCGGGTGGCATGGACCCGGCCGTCCACGAGATACACCTCCTCGCCGGCCGGAGTGACCGCGACACGCTCCACCGCCACCCGGCCGAGTTCCCTGCCACCCAGCGCTCGGATGGCTGCCGAGAGCCCGCCCTCGCTTCGCTCGCTTCGCCCGGTTCGCTCGCTTCGCCCGGTTCGCTCGCCCCGGTTGGCGTTGTGGGGTAGCTGGGTGGCTGGGTCTGGGGATGGTGTGGGTGGTTGTGGTTGTGATTGTGGTGGTGGTGGTGATGGTGATGGTGATGGTGATGGTGTGGGTCGCGCTGGCCCCCGGCCGATCGCGGCCGCGGCACGGAACTCGTGGGTCTCGTGGGTCTCGTGGTCCTCGCAGAACTGGGTGCCGTAACCGAGCGCCGCGAGCGCCCGGCCCAGCGCCTTGGTCTCCGCCTTCTCCAGGTAATCGCCAAAGCCCTGCGCGTCCTCCTGCCCCCAGCCGGTCGCGCTGGCCAGCATGGGACCGTCCGGCCCCTGCACCACCACCGTCACCGTCGCCCGGAACAGCGCCCAACGTCGCTCGCGGTCGTGGGCCATGAGCTCGGTGTGCACCACTGCCTCCGGATGCTCCGAGCGCAGCCAGAGGAGACGGTATTTCACCTCCAGGTATGGCCGTCCGCGGAGGTTGACCAGGAACCGGTTGGGGTCAAAAGCCGCTGACGATAGTGCGGTTGCCGTAGTCTCTGTAGTTGTTGTCGCTACTTCTGGCGTGCTATCCTTGTCC
Source organism: Dehalococcoidia bacterium (assembly GCA_042408665.1). Taxonomy (GTDB): domain Bacteria; phylum Chloroflexota; class Dehalococcoidia; order CAUJGQ01; family CAUJGQ01; genus CAUJGQ01. The sequence goes on along the minus strand of JBHOQW010000066.1, from coordinate 2,730 downwards.
ATAGGAACCTCCCTGCGGTTCTTGTTCCTCCGTGTGTCCGTTCCTCATGGCGCAGTCAGGCCGGCCCGGAAGCTGACCGGGCCGGCCTGACTGCTTGTTACCGTACCGCTGCTGGCGCCGGCGCCGTGGCGCCGGCGTGATCGGCCTGTTCAGCCGGTTCGGAAAAGAACAGGTCATCGACTGAGAGTCCGAAGAACCTGGCCACCTGCAGCTTGCGGCGGTCCGAGAGCCCCTCCTTCCGGCGCTCTGCACGGGACAGGTGGGTTTCGTTGATGCAGAGCATTCTCGCCAGCTCGCGCAGCCCGTACCCCCGCGTGAGGCGCTCGTGCCGCAGCCGACTCGTGCAGCCACGATCGCAGCCATTCTCGACGACACACCGCTCGTGCCTCGCGTATCGCTCACTCCCTCGCATCACAGTCCCCACGCACGTCACCGTCGGAATGTATTGAATTTCACTACATACGTACCATCCCGGGCGTCTCGCGCGCAACGCCTGACACCGATCTCCACCACGGTGCCGGGGTCCGCGCGAACACGGTGCAGAACTCGTGTCGATGCGGTGCGGTCCGTCTCCATCGCACGGGATGGACAATACGGACGGTTATCCTCATCGACCTCCATTGCGCATTGATTGACGGACCGGGTACGCTGTGCCACGCTTGGATCGCGTAGCGTACAGCGCTACACCAGCACCACTAGGAAAGGCGGATGAACCGCTCGCAACCCACGCCGCTGGGGCGCTTGCTCCTGGCCGCGATGGCGGCGAAATCCAAAGCGACCGGCCAGCGCTATACCTACCGGCGCTGGCAGCAAGAAATCGAGGAGCAGACCGGCCAGCGCATCAACTTCGCGCACCTCCGCAACCTCGTTGCCGCCAAGGTCCGCCGCAAGCGCCGCGACGGCACGGTGGAGCTGGTGGACTATCACCCCCGCCCCAGCACCCTCGCGGCCGCCCTGGTGCCGCTCCGCGGCTATATCGACGAAGCGGCTGCCTGGGTCGCGGCCGGATATATCCCGCCTGAGGTCCAGCAGCACGCCGAACGCATTCGTATCCTTGAGGAGGCTCGCGATCGGCTGGGCCAGGCCTACCGGGACCGTTCGACGGGCCAAACGGAGCAGTCCGAAGAGGACATCGAGGCCGCGCTCCTTCAAGAGCAACTGCAGCGCGACCTCGATGCCGCCTGGGAAACGCTGGCCAGGCTCAGCGCCCACTACCGCCGGCGATCCGGTCAAAGCGCGCAAGCGCCCACACCGTGAAGGCCGTTACCCCCAGCGGGAGCGGCCAGCGCAACACGTCACCCAGCCAGGCGAGCCAGGTAGCCAGCCAGGCGGGCAGGCCGCCCACCACGGCGCTCGCCGACAGCAGGGTGCCTATCCAGAACAGGCTCACGAGAACACAGCTCCCACGCACGATCAGCCACCGCCGAGGCCTCGGCCTCGGCCGAGCGGGTGGGCCCGCTGGGTCCTTTCGCTGGATTGGCCCAGTCATCTGCCCAGTGCCTGTGCCTGCGCCTGCCGCTCGATCCAGGCGATGAGCGGCCGCCGGGGCACCCGCACCGCCCGGCCGAGGTACACGACGGGCAAGACGCCTTCTCGAATCAGGTCGTAGGTATGTGACCGGCTGAGCCGCAGGAGACTCGCCGCCTCCCGCACCGTGAGGAGCTCTGGTTCCATGGTATCCGTCTACCTCCATTGCCATTCCTATCCCCGACGGGGTGCGTCGGCTGTAGCGTAGCGCACTACTTGTGCGCCCGTCGCCCCATGCGTGTCATCATTTAGAACACATGTTCCGGCATCAGGCTCGGCCGGGTCGGTGGTTGCCGGTTCCGCAGGCCGTTCCACCCCCAACCTGCTACCCCCAACCGTTACCCCCACCCGGGGGCGCGCCGGTGGGAACTAATGGACGTGATAGCCGCGAGGAACCGGTTGGCAGATATGGGAGGAGCGTCGGTGGTTGTGGCTGGAAGCTGTGGACCGTGGTCAGACGGGCTTTGGATCCGTTAATCCTGGTTCGAATCCAGGCGCCTCAGCCACCGTTGTCGCCGCGAATGAGAGCAACTGCGTTATCCTCGCCAGGTTGTCTCTTCTACACCTCAGCAGGCTCGCCCAAGCTCTCCGAAACGCCCTTTTCTCACCCGGGGCAGAGGCACCGCTGAGGAGCGCTGCTGCCCGCTCGGGCGCCCAAGCACCGGCTGCGCTCGTGACCTGGATGCCCCGCTCCGGCTCCCGGCGCGTGGCTGGACACCCACCGCAGAAGGGCCTAAGGCGCCTACGTCGCCCACTGGCCATGGCACCACGACCCAAGCCCCGTCGCTTTCCCTGTTCAGGGGCGAGGATGACAGTTTGCTCTTTGGCGGTCACCTGCTCGCTGTGGCCTAAACGCGGACACCAAGGATGTGAATCGGGGAGGACGGGCGCCATGGTGGCGTCTCATCGAACGGCAGGTCGAGGCGTTCGCCCGCGCATTGCGGGCCGGGCCGGGCGCGTATCCGGCGGCGTCGGCGGTGAGGCGGCGGGCGGGGACCGGCGGGTGAGCACTTACGTGGTGGTGGCCTATGATATCGAGAGCAACGCGCGGCGGCAGCGGCCGGTGCGGCTGTTGGAAGGGTTTGGGGAGCGGGTGCAGCGGAGCGTCTTCGAGTGCGACCTGAACGGGCAGGAACTTGGGCTGCTGCTGGAGCGGCTGCGGCGGTTTGCCCGGCCGGAAGACGCCATCTGGGTGTACCGGTT
>JBHOQW010000064.1:0-11039 GCA_042408665.1 Dehalococcoidia bacterium | reverse complement strand
CATCGCCGTCATCCCCTGGAGCCCGCTGGCCGGCGGCCTGCTCACCGGCAAGTACCGGCGGGGCATGGAGCCGCCGGAGGACAGCCGTTTCGCGGCGGTGGACCGCAACCCGCTCTACCGGCGGCGCATGAACGAGCGCATTTGGGACGTGATCGAGGGCCTGGAGCCGATCGCCGCGGACAAGGGCGTCACGCTGTCGCAGTTCGCCCTGGCCTGGTGCATGGCCCAGCCGGGCGTGACCAGCCCGATCATCGGCCCGCGCACGCTGGAGCAACTGGAGGACAACCTCAAGGCGCTGGAGGTGCGGATCACCGACGAGGACCGCGCCCGCATCGACGCCGTCTTGCCGCCCGGGCAGATGGTCTCGCCCTTCTACGAGGCCGAGTTCGGGCCGCACCCGTACCGGGTGTAGCGGGCGAGCCGCGACGGGCCGGCCTTGAGGCTAAGGCGCCGGTGCGCCACAATGCCTGCGCTATCGCGCGGCCACGGCAAGCCGGGGCTCTTACGTGTAATACCAGAAACCTGTAGGATCCGGGCACAGCCCGAAGTCCAAGGAGAAAGGACCCGCAATGGACCTGGGACTCACTGAAGAGCAAGAGCTGCTGAAGAACTCCGCGCGCGACTTCCTGGAGAAGGAGTGCCCGGAGAGCTACGTCCGCCAGATGGAGGAGGACGAACGCGGCTACTCGCCCGAGGTCTGGCGCAAGATGGCCGAGCTGGGCTGGCAGGGCCTTATGATCCCGGAGCAGTACGGCGGCGCCGGCTTCGGCTTCCTGGACCTGATCGTGCTCTTGGAGGAGTTCGGCCGCGCGCTGGTGCCCGGGCCGTTCATCCCTACCATGGTAGCCGCCAGCGCCGTGATGGAGGGCGGCTCCGAGCAGCAGAAGCAGGAGATCCTGCCCAAGGTCGCCTCCGGTGACCTGATTATGACCCTGGCCTTCACCGAGCCCTCCGCCCGCTTTGACGCCCAGGGCGTGGAGCTGACGGCCACCAAGGAGGGCAACGAGTACGTGCTCAACGGCACCAAGCTGTTCGTGCCCGACGCCCACGTGGCCGACCGGCTGGTGGTCGTCGCCCGCCAGCCGGGCACGCAGGGAGAGCAGGGCATCTCCCTCTTCCTGGTGGACCGCACCAGCCCCGGCATCAGCGTCGAGGTGCTGAAGACCATCGCCTCGGACAAGCAGTGCGAGGTCCGGTTCGAGAACGTGCGCGTGCCGGCCGCCAACCTGCTCGGCCAGGAGGGCCAGGGCTGGGCGATCATGCAGCCCGTGATCCGCAAGGCCACCTGCATGGAGATGGCCTACCTGGTGGGCCTGGCGCAGATGGACTTCGAGATCTCCGTCAACTACGCCAAGGAGCGCGTGCAGTTCGGGCGGCCGATCGGCTCCTTCCAGGCCATCCAGCACAAGGCGGCCGACATGGTCACCGACGTGGACGGCGCCCGCTTCATCATGTACCGCGCCGCCTGGGCGGTGGCCGAGAACGAGCCGGATGCCGACCTGCAGGTGAGCATGGCCAAGGCCTGGGTGTCCGACGCCACCCGCCGCGTGGTGGCGCACGGCCAGCAGATCCACGGCGGCATCGGTTTCACCAAGGACTACAAGATCCAGCTCTACTTCCGCCGCCAGAAGAAGGGCGAGCTGATGTGGGGCGACGGCGACTACCACCGCGAGAAGGTGGCCGACGCCCTGGCCATCTAACCCGAAAGCGAGGCAAACACACCGGGGGCGCGGTCCAAATGGGCCGCGCCCTCTCGTTGTCCACCACGCGCCACGCGCTCCGATTGCCCGTCTCACCACAGACGGTGATGTAGAATCAAACAAGCCGCCAAGAAGAGCGCCCCGTCAGGGCGCGGGCCACAGGGGGCCATCCATGGAACCGCCCAGCTATGAAGCCGTGCTGAAGCTGGCCGCCGCCTTACCGCCCGAAGATCGGCGGCGGTTGATCGCGGCGCTGACGTCGTTACTCCGCGCCGAGGCGGCGTCGCCGAGGACGCCCCCGCGGTGGCGCGAGATCCGGGGCACCGTGCCCTACCCGGCCCTCGGTGAAGACGCGCAGGCGGCCATCTCGCGGGCCCGTGACGAGTGGGCCGACCGTGAGCGCACGTGGCCGGGCACCCCGTGAAGATTGCCGACGTCCTTGGCGGGATACGCCGCCTCTTTCTCGACACGTCGCCCGTTATCTACTACGTCGAGGAACACCCGAGGTACATCGACGTGGTCGCGGCGGTGTTTGACGCTATTGATGACGGGTCTCTGGTCGGTGTCACATCGCCGATCACGCTCGCGGAGAGCCTGGTTGTACCCTACCGCGTCGGCTTAACAGCGCTGGAGCTGCGATACATCAACTGTATCGTGTACGCGCACAACACGGATTTTGTGCCCATCGACGAGCGCGTGGCGTCTCATGCGGCCGCCTTGCGGGCACGGTACGGTCTCCGCCTCCCGGACGCTCTCCAGGCGGCCGCAGCGCAGCAGGCACGGTGTGACGCGCTGCTCACGAACGACCCGATCTTTCGACGTATCGCTGAGCTCTCAGTGCTCGTCATCGACGAGCTGGAACCGTAACGTCGACCGCCGCCAGAAGAAGGGCGAGCTGATGGGGGGCGACGGCGACTACCACCGCGAGAAGGTGGCCGACGCCCTGGCCATCTAAGTCTCCGCGGTGCGCTTCGTGCACGGCAGCGGGAGGGCGCGGCCCACGTAGGCTGCGCTCTCTCTTTCTTTGTCCGTCCTGCTCGTGGAGGAGTTGGAGCCGTGACGCCTCGGTGCTCCCCAGCCGCGCCTCATTCCGCCGCCGGGGCGGGCGCCACGGCCCGCGTGCGCAGGGCCAGCCGGCGCCGCCACCACCAGCCGAGCAGCCCGTTCCGCGGTGAGAGGAGCAGCGCCAGCAGGAACAGCCCCGTCGCCACCAGCACCACCGCCGCGCCGGAGGCGACGTTCAGGTAGTAGGAAAGGTACAGCCCCGTCACCGCCGCCAGCGCGCCCAGGAGCGTCGCCAGCGCCATTATGTGCGGAATGCGGCGCACGAGCAGCCGGGCGGTGGCCGCCGGCGTTACCAGCATGGCCACCACCAGCACGATGCCCACCACCTTGATGGCCACCACCGTGGCCACGGCCAGCAGCGCCAGCTGCCCGTACTGCACCACCGTCACCGGCACACCGGACGCCTCCGCCATGGTCGGGTCGTAGGCGGTGAACACCACCTCGCGGTAAAACAGGGCGACGAGCGCCAGCACCAGTGCCGTAAGCGCCGCCATCACGCGCAGGTCTTCCCAGCCCACGCCGAGCACGTCGCCGAACACGAAGCTGAACAGGTCCACGGTGTAGGAGCGGGAGGCGCTGATCAGCATGATGCCGAAGGCGAAGGCACCCACGAACAGGATGCCGATGGCTGTGTCGAAGCTCACCCGCGCCCGGCGGCTGACGAAGCCGATGGCCAGGGCGGTGGCCACCGCGGCCAGCACCGAGCCCAGGTAGATACTGCCGCCCAGCACGTAGGCCGTGGCCACCCCGGCGAAGGCGGCGTGGGCCAGGGCATCGCCGATGAAGGCCAGGCCTTTCAGCACCACAAAGGTTCCCACCACCCCGCCCACCACGGCGATGAGCAGCGCCGCCAGCAGCGCGCGCTGCATGAACGCCAGTTGCAACGGCTCGACGATGCGCTCCACCGCGTCTCCCCTCGCGTGTCCGGCCGCCGCGCCTATCCGCCCGGCAGCCCGTAGGTGCGGCCGCCGATCTCCAGCAGCACCAGGTGGCGACCGAACGTCTGCTGGAGCACCTCCTCCGTGAGCACCACCTCCGGGCGGCCGTGCGCCACCACGCGGCCATTGAGGCAGAGCACGTCGTCGTAGGAGTGGGCCACGTGATGCAGGTCGTGCGTGGCCACCAGCACGGTGCTGCCGGCGTCGGCCAGCTCGCGCAGCAGCCGCTCCAGGTCCTCCTGGGCGCCGATGTCCAGGCCGGCCAGCGGCTCGTCCAGCAGCAGCAGCTCGGCGGAGCGGGCCAGGGCGCGCGCCAGCAGCACGCGCCGCTGCTGGCCGCCGGACAGCTCGCCGATCTGGCGGTCGCGCAGGTGCCAGAGGCCCACCCGCTCCAGGGCAGCGCGCACGGCGGCCTGGTCCGCCGCCGACGGGGGGCGCAGCCGGCGCAGGCGTCCGTAGCGGCCGAGCAGCACCGCCTCCGCCACGCTGAGGGGGAAGTCCCAGTCCACCAGCTCGATCTGGGGCATGTAGCCGACGCGCTCGTGCGCCTGCCGCGGCTCGAGGCCGAACACCCGCACCGTGCCCTGCCACGGCCGCAGCAGGCCGAGGGCCACCTTGATCAGCGTGGATTTGCCCGAGCCGTTGGGGCCGATGAGGCCGGTCAGGGCGCCGCGGCGCAGCGCAAACCGCACCCCCTGCAGCACCACGCGGGTGCCGTACCCGGCCCACACGTCCTCGAACACCAGCGGCGCCGCCCGTTCGGTCTCCATCACGCCAGCCCCCGCACCAGGGCGTCCGCGTTCCGGCGCATCATCGCCACGTAGGTGGGGACATCCTTCGTGAGGGCGTCGCTGTAGAGCACGTCCACACGCACACCGGCATCGGCCGCAGCCCGTTCCAGGACCTTGGCGTTGAGCTGCGGCTCTTTGAACACCGTCTTGACCTGCTCGCGGCGCAGCACCTCACTCAGCTCCTTGATCTCCTGGGCGCTGGGCTCGCGCCCCGGCGCCCGCAGCACGTACCCCACCAACTCCAGGCCGTAGGCGCGGGCAAAGTAGGGGAAGGCGTCGTGGAAGGTGACCAGCTTGCGCCGCTCGGGCGGGATGGTGGCGATCTTGGCCCGGATCTCGGCGTCCAGCGCGTCCAGCTCCGCCAGGTAACGAGCGGCGTTGGCCGTGTAGGCGTCGCGACCCTCCGGGTCGACCGCGATGAGTGTGTCGCGGATGCGCTCCACGTAGCGTTTGGCGTTCTGCACGTCCAGCCAGAAGTGCGGGTTGACACCCTCCTCCGGCCCCTGACCGGCGCCGGCGTCGGCGGGCCCAACGGGACGCGGCTCGTAGGTGATGGGCGTCAGCCCCTCCGACAGCACCACAACCTTGGCGTCTCTGGGCACGTTGTGCTCGAGGACCCCCTGGAGGGCCGCCTCCAGGCCGGCGCCGTTCACAAACACGGCGCGCACGGTGGTGAGCCGCTGGACATCGCGGGGCGCGGGCTGATAGGTGTGCGGGTCGGCGCCGGCCGGCACCAGCGTCACCACCGTCACGCGCTCACCGCCCACCTGGCGCACGAAGTCGGCGAACACCGAGAGGGTGGTGGCCACCCGCACCGGCCCGCTGCCGGTCTCCACCGCGCCCCCGCCCCCACCGCAGGCGGCCAGCACCAGGGCGAGCACCGCGGCCCACCACCCCCAGCCTCGTATGAACCGGTAGTCCATCTTGATACACCATCTCACGAAGTGGCAAAGAAAACCCGGCCCTCAGGCGGGTGCGCCCGCGGGCGGGGCACCGCAGGCCGCGCAGCGGCCGTACACCTCCAGCCAGTGTCCCTCGACGGAGAAGTTGATCGCGCGGGTGAGCTCGCGCAGCAGCTCGGTCACGTCGCAGAGGGTGAAGTCCTCCACGGCGCCGCAGGCGGTGCACACCAGGTGGTGGTGGTGCCCCCGCCGGCTCCAGCGGTAGCGCAGGCTGCCGTCGTCCAGCAGCACGCGGCAGAGCACGTCCATCTCCACCAGCAGCTTCAGCGTGCGGAACACCGTGGCGCGGCCCACGTGAGGCACTCGCCGGGCCACATCCTCGGCCGAAAACTGGTCACCGGCGTCGGCCGCCGCCGCCAGCACGGCAAGGCGCGGCGCCGTCACGCGGCAGCCCCGGTCCTCCAGCCGCTGCACGATCCCCGCCAGCGATGGCCCCTTCCGCATCTCTGCCGCCACCCTAGCGCAGATGATACCGTGTGTCAATTGCATCTTCTGCGGCGTGCTTTACGTGCCGGGGTGCGCATACCGCTGGTCGCATGGTCGAACAATCAGTAGAATCGCGGCGGCGGACAGCACGCATGGAGGGCGGCATGGCCGACGAATGTCTTTTCTGCAGGATGGCAAGCGGCGCGATGCAGGCGCCGAAGCTGATCGAGGACGACCTGGTGTTCGCCATCCGTGATATCAACCCGCGCGCGCCGGTGCACGTGCTGATCATCCCCAAGCAGCACATCCCCAGCGTGCAACAGGTGGCGCCGGAGCACGGACCGCTCCTGGCGCGCATGGTGCAGGCCGCCAATGAGGCGGCGCGCATCGAGGGCGTCTATGAACGCGGGTACCGTCTGGCGTTCAACGTGCTCGGCGACGCCGGCATGACGATCTGGCACCTGCACATGCACCTGTTAGGCGGGCGTAAGCTGGGGCCGGAGGGCTGAGGCACGCCGCTACTCTCCCAGCTCCTCTGGGGACATCACCCGGAACCCGACCTTCAGCACCACCTGGAACTGGTGCACCGCGCCGTCCCGGATGGTGCCGCGGATCTGTTGCACCTCGAACCAGTCCAGGCCGCGCAGCGTCTCCGCCGCGCGCTGCACTGCGTTGCGGACCGCGTCGGCGATGCTGTGCTCGGAGACGCCGACCAGCTCGATCAGCTTATACGTACGCTCGGGCATGGCTGTACCTCTGTGCGCGTCGCAGCCGATGACCCGGCGCGGCACGCGGTGGTAGAGGCAGCCTATCGCATCGGCGCCCGGACGCAACCCCCGAGCGCGGCCCAGCGCTCAGGCCGGCGTCAGCACCATCTGCGTCTGCGTCACCAACGCCAGCAGGCGCCCCTCGGCGCCGGTGAGGCGCGTCTGCCAGACCATGGTGCGCCGCCCGCGGTGCAGGGGCAGGCACTCGCCCGTCACCACGCTCCCCACCGGCGCCGGCGCGAAGAAGTTGGTCTTAGACTCGAGCGTGGTCGTCGTGGCACCCTCCGGCAGGTTGAGCAGGGTGGCCATCGCGCCGAGGGTGTCGGCGAAAGCTATCAGCGCGCCGCCGTGGGCCACCGCGGGCACGGTGCACAGGTCGTCCCGCACCGGCAGCTCCGCTACCACGCGCTCCGGCGTGACCGCCACGTAACGGATATCGAGCAGCCGTGCGAACGGCGGGCTCGCCTCGCGCGCCCATGCGATCCGGTCCATCTGCGGTTCCTCCTGAAGGCTCCGGCTCCCGCCAGTGTATCGAGCGGCAGTGACAGCGGGCTGGCAGCAGGTGCGGTGGCGGGGGACGGGTTGACACGGCGTGGCAACGGGCTATCATGCGGCCGGCATGGACCAAGAGGAGGGAAAGATGTCTGCACCAAGCAGTGAGGCCACCAGACGCCGGCTGGGGCGACGGGCGCTGCTGGCGGGAGGCATCGGGCTCAGCGGTGCGGGCCTTATCGCCCGTGCCACGGCGCAGCGCCCGGCCGGCAGTCAGGGACAACCGCCACCGGCGGGAACGGAATCGGCCCCCACCCAGGCGCTCCAGCGTCGGGTGTACGGCACCATGCCACTGCTGGCCGGCGCGCCGGTCAACGAACTGGCGGGGATCATCACCCCCAACCGCGTGCACTTCGTGCGCAACCACTTTGACGTGCCGCAGATCGACGCCGCCACCTGGACGCTCACCGTGACCGGCGCCGTGCGCTCCCCGCGCACCTTCACCCTGGACGAGCTGCAGGCCCTGCCCAGCCGCTCGCTGGTGTGCTACATCGAGTGCTCCGGCAACAGCCGCGGCTTCTTCCGGCCGCAGGCCAGCGGCACGCAGTGGGGCAACGACGCGATCAGCGTGGCCGAGTGGACGGGCGTGCCGCTGCGCGACCTGCTGGAGCTCGTGGGGCTGTCCGAGCGGGCGGTGGATATCGTGGCCGAGGGGGCGGACTCCGGGCGCGTGTACCGCGCCATCCCGCGCGAGAAGGCGCTGGACCCGGATACGCTGGTCGCGTACCTGCAGAACGGCGAGGCGCTCACCCGTGAGAACGGCTACCCCGTGCGCCTGGTGGTGCCGGGCTGGGGCGGTATCTCCAGCATCAAGTGGCTCGTGCGCTTGGAGGCGCATGAAACGCCCTTCCTGGGCTACTACAACAACCGCACCTACGTGTACGAGACGCCGGGCCTGCCCAAGCGACCGGTGCAGGCCCTGGGGGTGAAGTCGTTCATCGCCCGCCCGGCGGACGGCAGCACTGTGCCCGCCGGCCGCCCCCTGGTGGTGCAGGGCTACGCCTGGTCCGGTTGGGCGCAGATCACGCGCGTGGAGGTGAGCGTGAACGGCGGCCCCTGGCAGGAGGCGCAACTGCTGGACCCGGTGCTGCGCTGGGCATGGGTGCGCTGGCGACTGGAACTGCCGGCGCCGGCCGCCGGGACGCTCGCGCTGCGCAGCCGCGCCACCGACGCCGGCGGCAACGTGCAGCCGGAGACGGTGGCCTGGAACCGCTACGGCTACGGCAACAACGCCATCCAGACCGTGACCGTGCAGGTGAGCTGATGAAGACCAGGCACATCACTCGATTCCGGCGTGGGGCCACACCAGCCCTCCTGGCCGCGCTGATCGCCGGCACGCTGGTGGGCGCGCGCCTGGCGGGCCGAGCGGCCGCCAGCCAGGGCGGGCCGACGGGCTCCGTGGCGGCCGGCGCCGCCGTCTACGCCGCGCGCTGCGCCGAGTGCCACGGCGACCGGCTAGAGGGCATGGGCCGCTTCCCTCCCCTGGTGGGCCGTCACACCGTGCCCGACTACCCGAACGCGCGCGTGCTGTACGAGTACATCCGGCGCGCCATGCCCTACAACCGGCCGGGCAGCCTGAGCGACGAGGAGGCGCTCAGCGTCACCGCCTACCTGCTCAACCAGAACGGGCTGCTGCCGGATGACGGCGTGCTCGCGCTCGACGAGCTGGACGGCTTCACCCTGCCCGGCGCCGATCCGATCGCCCCGCCGCTGCCCGGCGCACCGACGGAGCCCCAGGCCGTCACCCACGGCTCCAGCCAGGCCGGCCCGGCAGGCGGGCCGTAGCGGAACACGGACATCAGAGCGCGGCCCGGGACGTCGTCCGCCCAGCGGCGGGCACCCGCGGCGGACGGGCGAACCGGGCGGCAAGGCCGGACAGCATCACGGCGAGACCGGCGGCGGCGAACGCCGCCCGGTAATCGCCGCTGGCATCGAAGATCAGCCCGGCCAGTGTGGGCCCCACGAACCCGCCCAGCCCACTGCCCACCTGCAAGAGACCCAGGATCAGGCCAAACCGCGGCCCGCCAAAGGCGTCGGCCGGGATAGCGGAGAGCAGGGAGATGCGCGCGCCGAAGCCCAGGCCCATGGCCAGGGCGAAGAAGTAGAGCTTCCACATTTCACCCGGTCCGCTCACCGTGCCCAGGGTTGCCACGGCCATGAGACCAAGCAGGCTCCCGGCTTGAAACACGACCTGGCGGCCCAGACGGTCGGACAGCGCGCCGCCTGCCAGGTTGCCGATGAGCTGAAACACGCCAGTCAGGCCGAAGGCCGTCGCCGCGCGCTCGGGCCGGATACCCCGGCCGGCGACGAAGGCGATCTGGTGCGTGGTCACGATCTGGAAGGCGACCACACCGAGCAGGAGCATGGCAAACGCCGCCCAGAACGCGACGTGCTCAGCGCGGCGCGCAGCGTCCAGGGGTGCTCGCTGGTAATACGGACACGCGACGGCGATGCGATGGTGGCGCCACCGTCCGGCTCCTGGCCAAGCGCCTGCGGGCTGGACCGGTACACCAGCACCGGCGGCAGCGTGAGCACCAGCGCCAGCACCGCGCCGTACCCGAGGAGCGTTGTCCGCCAGCCAACGGCCGCGATCAGCCACGCCACGAGCGGGAGTGAGAGCAACGTGCCCACCGAGGAGCCGGCGGCGTATAACCCCAGGGCCGTGCCGCGGCGGCGCACGAACCAGCGCGAGAGCAGGGCGCTGCTCGGGCCGAGGGTGGCGGCGACGCCGAAGCCCACCAGCCCGCCGTAGCTCAGGTAGTACTGCACCGGCGTGACGACGTGCCCGGTGAGGGCCACACCCAGCGCCAGCGCGAGGCCGCCGAGCGGCACCACCACCCGCGGCCCGAGGCGATCGTACAGCCAGCCGGCAAGCGGGCTACCGGGCACCAACGCCAGCCAGCTCAGCGCGTAGCCCAGCACGGCCTGCGTGCGCGTCCAGCCCAAATCCTGGAGCATGGCGGCGTACACGGCGGCGAAGCTGGCGCGCGTGGACCAGGCGAAGGCGTTGACCGTGCACGCCACCGCCAGGATGCGCCAGCCGGCAAAGCGCGTCCGCCTGCTCTCCACCTGAGCCCCACCTGAACGCACCGCCGCATGCCTGGGGTCGCCCGCGCCGCGGCCGGCCACCAGTGACAACGGCGATCGCGGAGGAGGGTAACGGGGACACCAGCCATCGGCTCCGGCCGTAGGCGAGCAGATGCGGCCCCTACCAGGCCGCTGCCTGCGGTGCTAGCCTGGGATGGGAGCTGCATCGGGTGGCGCCGGACGGTGCGAGGAGGGCGGATGGCGGCGCGCGACTCGGGGTGCAGGGCATATGCGTATCGGTGAGCTTGCGGCGGTGGGCGTGCCGGCCAAGACGATCCGCTACTACGAGACCATTGGCCTGCTGCCTCCGCCCGCGCGCACCCCCGCCGGTTACCGGACGTACGGTCCAGCCGACCGCGAGCGGCTGCACTTCATCCGCACCGCCCGCGACTTGGGCCTCACCCTGGCCGAGATCCGCGCCGTCCTTGCCCTGCGCGACGGCGGACAGCCGCCCTGCACTCACGTGCGCGAGCTGCTGAACCGCAAGATCGCGGCCATCGACGCGCAGCTCCGCGCTCTGACCGCGTGGCGCGGGGAGCTCGTCCGCCTGCGCGACACGGCCGTGACGCCCGGCGCCCACTGCTGCCCCATTATCGAGGGTCACCGGACCGGCGCCGGGACGGATAACCGATCCACCCCGTAGGACCGGGTTGCACCGACGCTCTGGTCCACGCTGTAACGTGTTCGGGACGCAGCGGAGCGTCCACCCCTCGTGGTAGAAGCAGCACCGCGTGGCCGGCGCCGGTTCGGT
>JBHOQW010000063.1:0-3228 GCA_042408665.1 Dehalococcoidia bacterium | reverse complement strand
TCGCTGGCCCGTTCCTGCTCATCGCCTTCGGCCAGAGCGCCCAGATCCAGCAGATCAACGCCATCCCCGCCACCGGCGCCGATACCTACGGCACCCTGTCCGGCACGAAGGCCTTTGCCTCCGCGTTCGCGACGACCATCTCCCCGGACAACACGCAGGTGCTCGTGTGGCGGTCGGCACCGGCCGGCAGCGGCGCGACGAGCTTCTCCAAGATCAAGCAGGTGGCGCTTTCGACGACGGCTGTCGACCTCACGAACGACAGCTCCTGGACACCGACAGGTGGCTACCAGATGGCCGACCTCGCGGAGTCCATCACCGATCTCGTCGAATACGCGCGCGGGCTGGTCGTGGGCAAGCCATCGGGGGTGTACACGGTCGATGACCGCTTTTCCCCCTTCCTGCTCTTCGGCACCCGCGCCTACCGCCACGAGGACAACTGCCGCAACCTCCTCCCCTGGGGAACGAAGCTGCTCATCCCAACGACGCAGGACCTGGCCGCCATCCCGGGCGGCAACGACCCCTTCATCGGCCTGTCGCGGCTGGTGGCCAACCGCTCGCCGGTGCGCGGCTACCCCACCGCCCTTGCCTGCTTCGGCCGTTACCTGTACTGCGCCTTCTACGACGGCACCAATTCCTGGATCTGCAAAGGCCGCCTCTCCCAGGGCGAGGTGCCGTGGCCGGTGATCTGGCACTCCCTGTTCCAGGTGCCCAACTACAAGGTCACCGCCCTGCACGTGAGCGACGACGGCCAGAACGGGCCGGTGCGCCTCTTCTACAGCGCGCCGGGTGCTGGCAGCACGCACGACGTCGGCTACCTGGTGCTCGACCCGCGCGGAACGACACCGCAGTACCAGAGCGGCGGCGTCCTCTACACCCAGCGGTTCGGGGTGCTGACGAAGCGGTCTGTGGTGCGCCGCATTCACGCCTTCGGCAGTGGTTGCTCGGCGCAGAGTTACTGGACGATCGAGATCCGCTTCGATAACGGCCCCTGGCAGCTCGTCGGCCGCGTGCAACAGGATGGTCCCGTCGCATTGGATATCCCAGGCGGCGCAAGCGGCTTCGTCGGCCAACTCCGCCTCACCTGCACGCTCGCCACCAGCACGGCCCGGCCGCTCCTGCTGGGTACGGCAAGCGAGCAGCAGGGCCCCGGTGGAGTGGTGGTCGAGGGCTACCGGCAGGCAGATGAGGTGGAGCGCTTCCAGGTACAGATCGTGGCGGCGCGCGAGGGGGGAACGAGCGGCGCTGCCCGCGCCACCCGCACGCCAGCGGCGGTGCTGGCCGACCTGGAGGCGCTGCTCGGCCGGCCGGTGAGTCTGGTGGCGGAAGGGCTGTTTGGCGACCGGACGGCGCGTACGGTGGTGGTGCAGCACGTGGAGGAGGCGCCGACCGCCCAGGGCGGCCAGCTACCGGCCGAACGAACCATCGTGGTGCGTGGTTACGTGCTGGGCTAGCGGCGCAGCGGCGCGGCGGAGGAGGCAGCGGTGGCAGAGTACCCGCAGGACTGGTTGCACGCGTACCGCACCGCGGGCGGCGCCGGGGACGACCTACCGGCACGGCTGGCCATGCTGGAGTACGCCTTCTGGGCGGAGCGGCTCCTCGCCGGTGCCCTCTCCGCGCGCGGCGCCCTGGTGCAGACCAAGTACATCGACCAGCAGCCAACCTACCGCACGATCAACGTGGCCCTCGCCGGCGGCGGCAGCGCGGTCATCACGTACCTGGGCACGGCGTGAGCGGACGGCGGACGAAGGAGAGAAACGAAAGAAACGAAAGAAACGAAAGAAATCAGGAATCTGTGAGGGCGGGCGGATGGCGTTTGGCGTTTACGTGCAGGTGGACGGGACGGATGATGAGATCGCGGCCGTGGTCGCGCGGGTGCTGGCGGTACGGCCGCGCGCGCCGACGGACACCCGCGCTCCCATCGATTGGCTGCGGAACGTGCTCACCGATGTGCTGGAGGAGTATCTCCGCAACGCCGCCGCCATCGCGGCCAGGCAGTCGGCAGAGGCGCCGGTGCGTCTGAGCACCGCTCCGCCGGCGCGCTCCGGGCCGGACTGGAACGTCGTCAGCGGCCAGCAGCCGCCGGTGGTGGTGAAACCAATCAAGGCGCCGGCGGCGGCGATGGCGGGCACGGCGGAGCTTGGAAGCCCCGTGCCGTCTCAGCCGCCGGGACTGCCCGAGACCGGTGGCGGACAGCCAGCACACGGCGGTGAGGGCATGCCATGACCGACCAGCTGCAAGACGTGCTGCAGCGGCTGGCGCGCCTGGAGGTGCTGGTGGAGTCGCGCCTGGCGGCCATCGTGCAGCGACTGGATGCCATCAACGGCAACGTGGGCCGCACCGCGCGCCGGCTGGACGAGCACGAGGAGCAGCACCGCCGGGTGGAAATGGACCGGGCTCGCTGGGAGGGCGAGGTGGGGGAGCGGATGCGCGCCGGGCTACGGGAGAGCGAATCCGCCCGCTGGCGACTGGCGCTGATCGTGTCGGTGACGGTGAGCCTCACGAACCTGCTGGTCCAGCTCCTGCTTCGCCTGCGGTAGACCGTACCGTCAAGCCGTGCCAATCGCCCCAGCAGCCCGCTGCCCACCGTAGTCGGTCCAATACAGCGTCGCATGCACCCGGCCGCCGCGCACCACGCCCAGCATGGTCACCCTCAGGTCGGTAATCCTGCTGTCGTCGAAGCCGAGCGCCGCAGCCAGCGCGTCCTGGAGCCGCTTGATGGTGTTGTCGAGGTCACGCCGGCGGCGGTTTGGTGGGCAGACCTGGAGGAAGAGCATGATATCGCCCGCTCCGTCCGGGAGCCGCACCATCCGCCCGAACTGTTCGATCACCGCTGCCTGTACGAGCTCCGGATACACTCGTGCCGCCTTGGTGAGTACCACGCGCCCACCGCGACCCCAGCGGTAGGAGCGGTTGGCGCTGGGCGGGTACGGCAGCTCCAGGCACAGGTGACCGACGCGAGGCGGCAGGCGTTGCCCTTCCCCCGGCGGAGTCGTGGTCACCTGCCATGCCAGGCTGGCGGGCGCGGTCGTGCTCGTGGCTCCGCCGACGTTCGCCGGTCCAGTTTTGGGTTGACGATTCATCGGGCGTTCCTCCATCTCCGTCATGCACCGTCGTTGCTCACGTCACCGGTGGAAGGTGCGGTCCAGACCCGTTCATCCGCCAGCGCGCCGAGCGCGGCCAGCACCTCCGCCACCGCCTCCGCCACGGCCGGCGACAGGCGGAGCTCCG
>JBHOQW010000062.1:0-10902 GCA_042408665.1 Dehalococcoidia bacterium | reverse complement strand
GGTCCAGGTGCAGGACACGGGGATCGGCATCCCGGAGGAGCACCAGCGGCATATCTTCGAGCCGTTTTTCTCCACCAAACGCGAGCAGAAGGGCACCGGCCTCGGCCTGTGGGTGAGCATGGGCATCATCCAGCAGCACGGTGGGCAGATGCGGGTGCGCAGCCGCCCCGGCCGCGGCACAACGTTCATCATCGCCCTTCCCCCTGGAGCGAGCGATGGCTAGCGTACCGCGGATCCTGATCATCGATGATGAACCCGGCGTCGCCGTCACCCTGCAAGCCATCCTGGAGCAGGAAGGCTACCAGGTCACGATCGCCCTCACCGCCCCGGAGGCGCAGTGGCTCATCGCCTCCCACGCCTTCGATGTTGCCCTGCTCGATGTGCGTATCGATGAGGCCGATGGCCTCGATCTGCTCGCCGAGCTGCGCGATCGCCAACCAGACTGCGCCGCGATCATGCTCACCGGTTACGCCTCGCTGGAATCGGCGGTGCGCGCCATCCGGCACGGGGCCTACGATTACCTCACCAAGCCCTGCGACCTGGAGGAGCTCAAGCTGACGGTGGCGCGGGCCATCGAGCGCGGGATGCTCACCCGCCAGCTTCGGGAGCGCCTGAGCGAGCTGGAACAGGCCAACGCCACTATCCAGGCGCTGAACGAAGACCTGCAACGGCGGGTGGAGGCCGCCACCGCGGAACTGAGTCAGAAAGTGGCGGAGCTCAGCGAAACCACCCGCCGCCTGGAAGAGGAACAGCGCCTGCGGGAAGAGTTCATCTCAATGGTGGTGCACGAGATCGGTCAGCCACTCACCAACATCTCCGGCTACGCGCAGCTCCTGGAGCGGGGAAAGCTGAACGGCAAGGCGCGGGCACGCGCCGTGAGCACCATCGCCAAAGAGACGCGCCGCCTCCGGCGGCTGGTCCAGGACCTGGCCGACGCGGCGCGCATGACCGCCGGACGGTTTCAGGTCGAGCTCACGGAGTGCGATCCGGTGGAGATCGCGCGTGAGCAGGTCGAGCTGGCCCGTGGTCGCACGGACCAGCACGTCATCACCCTGGACGCGCCGACCGGGCTGCCGCCCATCCCTTGCGACCGCGACCGGCTGGCCCAGGTGTTCTCGAACCTGATCGAGAACGCGGTGAAGTACGCGCCCGCTGGTCACATTCGGATCACCATGCGCGCCGCAGGGGATCAGATCTGCACGAGCGTGAGCGACGAGGGCCCCGGCATTCCCCCCCAGGAGCTGGAAACGATCTTCCACCCGTACGTGCGGCTGCGCCAGGGCGAGGCCGCCGGCTCCGGGCTGGGGCTGTACATCGCACGCGGGATTGTCGAGGCGCACGGCGGTCGCATCTGGGTGGAAAGCGCCCCGGGCAAGGGGACGACCTTCACGTTCTGCCTGCCCATCGCCCAGGTGCCACAGAACCGTCGATGAGGCGGGCGTGCGCTTGCCAGCGGGCATTCATCGGCGATCCGTGTTCCGCGACGCGCCGGCACCCGGGGAGCCTCACCCGACCGCCCCGACCTTGCCCATGCCACGCGTACGCGAGCACGATCAACCTGATGACACCCGACCCGCTCGGCACCCCTGAGACCGTCCCCGATCCCACCGCCTCCCCACCGCCCTGCGCGTGCCGGCCGATCACGGCCCTTCCCGTGCTCCTGCTCGGCGCTCTGATCGAGGCGGCCCTGATCGGCGGACTGGTGTGGCCCATCCCGATCTTCCGCCACCATACGGTGATCCCGGCGCCGGAGCCCCTGGCGGCCGCCCTGGGCATGCGCTGGTCCGGGCTGGCGCGCGTGGCGGTCACGTTCGCCCTGTGGTTGGCCGGCTATGCGGCGGTGCTGGCGCTGATGCGACGACCGCTCACGGGTGGGGCGCGGCGGGCGCTGGTGGTGTTGCCCGTGCTGTTCGCGGGCACGCTGCTCGGCATGCTGCCCGTCTCCTCCAAAGACGTGTACCACTACCTGATGGAAGGGCGGGCCCTCGCCGTCTACGGGGACAACCCCATGAGCGTGCCGCCGGCCGCCTATCCCGAGGATCCGCTGGCCTGGACCGTCAGCTCCTGGAGCGATACACCCTCGCGCTACGGTCCGGCGTTCACCCTGACGGCCGCCGCGGTGGTGGCCGTGGCCGGGGACCATCTGGTGGCAAACCTGCTCGGCTTTAAGCTCCTGACGGTGACCGCCCTGTTCGGCACGGCGGCGCTGGCCTGGCGCACGGCGCGCCTGGTGCGGCCGGAAGCGGCGCTGGCCGCCTACGTATTCGTGGCCTGGAACCCGCTGGCGCTGTACGAGGCGGCGGCCAACGCCCACAACGACCTGCTCATGGTGTTCGCCACCGCCCTGGCGCTGGACCTGGGCGCGCGCCGGCGCTGGGCGGTGGCCCTGTCCGCCCTGGCCCTGGGCGCGCTGACCAAGTACGTGGTGGGCCTGCTGGGGCCGTTGTTTCTGATCGAGAGCGCGGCGCCGGCCCGCGCCAAGTCGGCGCCGCGCGCGGTGCGGCCGCCACGTTCGTTTTGGCTGGGCGCCGCGCTCTCTCTCGGCCTGGCGGCGGTGCTGTACGCCCCCTTTTGGAACGGGTGGCACACCTTCGATGCCGTAACCTCGGCCTCGGGGGACATGCTCAGCTCCCCCGGCTGGCTCCTGCGCCAGGTCCTCAAACACCGCTTCGGCTGGGAAGGGGCCAAACTGCCGGTGGTGCTGCTTATGTCCGCCGCGTTCCTGGCCGGCTACGGCCTCCTCCTGCGCCGGCACCGGCAGGCCGTGCGGTCCGGCGGCACATCGGCCGAGCGGCTGACGGCGCTCGCGCTGGCCGTGCTCGCCCTGGAACTGTGCACGGTAAGCTGGTGGCTGTGGCCCTGGTACGTGCTGTGGCTGCTGCCGCCGGCCGCGCTGCTGGTTGGTCGCTGGCCGGCCGGCGTGGTGGCCGTGGCCAGCGGAGCGGCGCTGCTCGCGTACATCCCGCTCAACTTCCGCGAGTTGTTCTGGGGGCCACCCACCACCGACCGCATGCCCCTGACGGTGGTGCTGCTGCTCTTCCTGCCCACGCTGCTGGCAGCCCTGCTGCGCTGGCGGCGTGGTTGTCGCGAGCCGGCGCGGTGATCAGGCGGCCGCCCCCACGTCCCGCCCCCGGGGTGGTGGACCCAGCGCCGCGACCACGGCCTCGATCAGCGCGGGGAGGTACCTGCTCCCGCCCCCACCGCTCACGCGGTAGCAGGCCGCGCCGGCCACCAGGCGCTGGAGCGCGGCGATCACCGTCGTGTGGGACAGGTCACCGGCCTGCACGCGTCGGAGCAGGCACACCACGGCCTCGGCCTGGGGAACGGGGGTGAGCAGGGGAGGACCGGCCGCCGGCGGCTCCTTGAGGAGGATCACACGCGGCGGCCCGACTATCGCACCGGGCTGAGAGGGCAGAAGGGCGCCGGCCCGGCGTCCGGCGGGCTGCGGCCAGCACCCCGCCCGGCGCAGCAGCCGGCGACCGTGCCGGTCCGCGTGGAGAAAGCGGGGGAAGGCGCGCAGCAGGCCGCTCACGGGCTCCACGACCGCCACGTCATCGCCCCCCACCGGGTAGCCGAGGGCCATGAGACCCAGGGTAAGGGTGCTCTTGCCCGCCTCGGACGGGCCGCTGATGAGGACGCTCCCGTCCACGGTGTGCAGCAACGCGCCGTGCAGCCAGAGGAGGTCGGTGCGCCGCTCCATCACCCGGCAGCAGACCTCGTAATCGAGGTGACGCAGCGCCGCGGCGAGGGTCGCGTGCGCTTCCGGCGGCGACTCCGGCGCCTGGAGCTGCCAGCCCCGCGCCGTGCCGTCGTCGCCGGCGCGCAACGTGAATATGGGCAGCGCACCGGGGTGGGCGCCGGTGACCTCGTCCCCGTACAACCGGCGCAGCAACGCCGCGGCAGCGGATGAATCGGACACCACGGCGAAGCGATAGCCCAGCACATCGAACGCGAGCGTGCGCGGCCCCGCGCGCGGCGCCGTCATGACACGGTGCCCCGGCCGGCCCGCTCCAGCAGGCCAAGCTCCTGGAAACGGCGCAGGAGGGCGTCCACGTCGCGGGCGATGACGTCCACCGGCGCGTCGTACACGGTGGCCAGCTCTTGGCCGATCGCCGTCGCCGAGTGCGCGCCGTCACACAGCTCCCACACCAGCGCGGCCGACTCGGAGATGGCGTAGGCCGTTTCGGCCGTGGGGTCGTACAACACCGCGCTGCCGTCCGGCAGCGGTTCACAACGCACGTCGCGGCGCCGCCGGAGCGACGCGGTTACCGGGGCACGTGTCTCGACCTCCACGCTTTCGCCTCCGTGGCTCTGCTCGTCGCGCTGCATCGGACTGCCCTTCCGCCGCGGCTAGCGTCGTGACGGTGAGCTAAATGGGGATTTGCCCTTATCCTTTGGCTTCGCGTACGCCTCATGGACACGCATGGCGACGACCACCGTCGGCACCACGTACGCCAGTTTGGCGCCGCGGCGGATGAGGCTCCGGCGACTGATGATGGGAGATGACGGTGAGCTGTCCATTGCACCCCTCCAACGTCCCTAGTGCCTCTTTACTATCTGCGAATCCGCCGCCACCCTGCCAGGAGAGCGCGGTGCAGCATCCGTCCATAAGCGGTGGAGTTTTAGTGCGCGAGTGAGCGCGGGGTCAACGCGTGTGTCACCGTGCGCGCCAGCCCCTGCAGCGGCAGGAACAGCAGGCGGGCCCGGGCGGGCAGGACGACCGTCTCGCGGTCGCGCTCCACGGCTTCGGCTACCGCCTCGGCCACGGTACGGGCCGGCGTATCTACCATCAGGTGCAGGCGGCGGGCGCGGGCGAAAAGGCGCGCCACGCGCGGGTGCGATTCCACCTGCGCCAGCATCTCCGTGGGCACGAACCCTAGCACCACATCCGTGAGCCGGATGCGGTGCGCGGCCAGCTCCGGCCGCAGGGAGGCGGTGAACAGGCGCAACGCCGCCTTGGTGGCGGCGTACACCGCCTCACCCGGTAGGGCGTACACCGCCTCACCCGGTAGGCCGGTGACACCGGCCAGCGAGGCGACGTTCACGATGTGCCCAGATCGGCGGACGGCCATCTGGGCCGCGGCCAGGCGGGTGAGCAACACGGCCGCGCGCAGGTTGACGTCCACGATGCGGGCCAGCTCTTCCGGGTCGGTGTGCAGGAAGTCCTTCCCGGCGGCGATGCCGGCGTTGTTGACCAGGATATCCACGCGCCCGAAACGGTCCATCGCGGCCGCGAACGCGGCCCGCACCCCGGCCGGTTCGGCGAGGTTGGCCGGAATCACCTGCGCGCGCTCCGGGCCGACGGCTCGCGCCACCGCCGCGAGGGCCTCCGCGTCGCGCGCCACCAGCGCCAGCAACGCGCCGCGCCGCGCCAGGGCCAGGGCGATCTCCCGACCGATGCCGCGCGAGGCGCCGGTCACCAGCGCTACCCTGCCGTTCACCCGCATGCGGTTCCGCCTCCCGATCCGGCACGTCGGTTGAGCGCCGCCGAACGCGGTGGCCTCAGTACCGTTCCAGCACGCGGTAGAGCGCCCGCGTGCCGGTGAGCAACCCCTCCAGCGGGATGCGCTCGTCGGCGCCGTGGAACAACGTCCAGAAGGGCATGCCGGGCGGCAGCTTCACCGGCGCGAACCCGTAGGTGGGCGTGCCGAGGCGGGCGAAGAAGCGGGCGTCGGTGATGCCGCTGAGCAGGTACGGCACCACCACCGCGCGGGGGTCGAACTCCTCGACGATCTCCTGGAACTGGGCGAAGAAGGCGTCGCGGGGCGCCTCGGTGTGGCTGGGCGTATGTTGCACCTCGATCTCCGCCTCGTCGCCGATCAGGGCGCGCACCTCGCGCAGGAAGTCCGCCGAGGTCTGCCCGGGCAGCAGGCGACCGTCCACGGTGATGCGCACGCTGCCGGGCACGACGTTGGCCGCGCTGCCGCCGCTGATCATCGTCGGCACGGCGGTGTTGTGCAGGATGGCCTCGAACATGCGCGCGTCTTTGCCCAGCTCGGCCAGCACCTGCCCCTCGCGATCGGGATCGAGTAGACCCAGCAGGCCCGGCTCGGCCTGGGCCAGGGCGCGGATGAAGGCCTCGGCCACGGGCGTCACGTGCAGGGGCAGGCGCTCACGGGTGAGAGCGGTGAGCACCGCGCCCGCCTTGGCCATGGCGCCGTCCCGCACCGGCTGCGAGCCGTGGCCCGAATCGCCGCGCACAGTGATGGTGAGCCGGTGACCGACCTTCTCCGCCACCTGCACCGGGTAGAAGCGGTGGCCACCGACGTGCAGCGTGAAACCACCCACCTCGCCCAGCGCCACCTCGGCCCGCACCAGCTCCGGCACGTGGTCGACCAGCCAGCCCGCGCCCAGACGCCCGCCCGCCTCCTCATCGGCCAGGGCCGCGAAGATCACGTCGCCGCGCGGGCGCAGGCCGGTGCGTTTGACGAGGAGCAGGGCCATGAGCTGCATCACGACCGTGCCCTTCATGTCCAGCGCGCCGCGGCCCCACAGGCAGCCGTCCGCCAGGTCACCGGAGAAGGGCGGCCGGGACCACTCGGCGGGATCGGCGGGCACGACGTCGGTGTGGCCTTGCAGGAGGATGGGGCCGCGCTCGCCCCGCCCAGGCAGGCGCGCGATCAGGGACGTGCGCCGAGGCGCCGGCTCGATCAGCCGCGGGGTGATGCCCTCCCGGGCCAGGATCTCGGCCAGGTACTCGGCGGCGGCGCGCTCGTTGCCGGGCGGGTTGGTGGTGTCGATGCGCAGCAGGTCCTGCAGGTAGCGCACCGCCTCGTCGCGCACGGCCTCCCAGTCGATGGCGGGCACGGACATCCTCCATATACCCGGGCGCACCGGGGCGGGTCGCGCCCAGTATCGCAGGGACGAGAACGAGGGGGGAGGCCTGCACCCTGGGCACCGGGCTGGGGGTAAGGAACGAGCGGGGGCGGTCACTCGTTTCTTACCCCCTCCGCCGACGGATAGGAGGTCGACAGGAGCAGCGGCCTGGGGAAGGCGAGCAGGAGCACACCGGCCAGCAAGAGGGTGGCCTGATAGCTGTTGCCCGGTAGGTAGCCGCCCAGCGCGATGAGGGCCAGCCCGGCGGCAACGGCGGACCGACCGTTGCGCGCGTGGGCGATGATCGTGGCTGCCAGCACGCCCGTGGCCAGGCCGTACATCGGTGAAGGGGCGACCATGGCGATGCCGAACGTCCACAGGGCGAGGATGCGCGTCGTGCTGCCGTTGGCGGCCAAGGCAAGGGCCACCAGCAGCGCACCGCCGAAACCCGCAGCCAGTGCGGCCCGATCCCATGCCGGTGGTGGGATCAGCACGGGCAGCAGCAGGAGCGCCAGCAGCATCACCACCTCGCCGCCGGTGGTCAGTGCCAAGGAAAGCCGGGGAGCGCCATAGACGGACAGGTTGGCCGCCGCGGCCTGGACCAGCGCGAGGGTCTCCCCGATCGCCGTCAGCCCGAGGACAAGCCGGACGCCGCGGGGTGCACCCGCCATGAGGAGGGGCACG
Source organism: Dehalococcoidia bacterium (assembly GCA_042408665.1). GTDB lineage: Bacteria > Chloroflexota > Dehalococcoidia > CAUJGQ01 > CAUJGQ01 > CAUJGQ01. The sequence goes on along the minus strand of JBHOQW010000062.1, from coordinate 3,402 downwards.
GACAGCAGCGCGATGGTTAGCAGCGCTTCCAGCAGGGCCACACCCTCGGCGCCCGTGCCGTGTGCCAGCAGCCAGAGCTGGCCGGCCGGCAGCGCCAGGGCGACGACGCCGGCGGCGGGCCACGGGCGGAGGAGGGCGAGGCCCATAACCACCAGCGTGCCGGTGGCCAGCACCGTGGCGGCCGGGAAGACGAGGTTGCCGAGCGCCACGGCCGCGGTGTAGGCACCACGTGCCCAGCCCGCCGCCGGGATGTGCACGCCCACGCGCGAGATCAGGCGTAGGAGCACCAGCTCTGCCCCGGCCGCGACCAGCGTGGCGGCAACCAGCGGCCGCAGCGTCGCAACCGGCCAGCTTGGCTGCGCCACGCCGCTCGCACGTGTGCCTGGCGTTGCTAGCGCCATATCACGCCCTCCGCCGACCCAGGCTGATCATGCCCAGCCAGGCCAGCAGCGCCAAGCCGAACAGCACGGCGCCGCCACCCAGGAGCAGCGCCAGCCAGAGGGCGTTCCAGTCGCGTGCCGCGCCCGGGCGGAGCTGCGCCCCGCTGAGCGATAGCGTGACGAACTGCGAGACCGACTTCTGCCCGTCGCGGTCGCCGCGCGCGCCGTCCCACACGGCAACGGCTACGCTGGTGGACACCCCTTGGGCGAACTCCGCTTGGTCGGGCGCCCCACCGGCGAACGGCCGGGCGAACACCACGCTCCACCGCCCGTCTTTCCACACGCCCTTTCCCTGAACGTCCTGCGCGGTGGCGCGCTCCAGCGTGCCGAAGGCCTGCGCCACCAGGTTCTGCACGGGGATACCACCGGCGAGGGCCACGGGGTTGCCCAATGCCCGCGCCGGCTGGTAGATGGGGTCACCTTCCAGGGCGGCGGGGTAGGTATCGCTGTAGGCGTTGGGGAACCACACGGCGACCTGGTCCACGCCGGCCTGCGCGTCGGCTCGCCACTGCCAGATGTTGACGCCGGCGTTGGCCTGGCCCATGCAGAACGAGGGCACGGTGACGGCCGATTTGGCGGGAAACTCCAGCGCCACCGCGTCGGCGAAATCCGTGGTCTGGAGGGTGGAGGTGTCCTGCGTGGCGTCTTGCCAGCTCGCCCGGATATAAAGCGTACCGTTGTAATGCACGGCCTTCAGGTTGACGGATGGGACCGTGCCCCCACCGTTGGGGTACACGATCTGCTGCGCGGTCAGTGGGACATCGATGCCCGGTACCTTCGCCCATAGGCTCCAGTCTGGGTCCAGCGCAGGCGGCTCGGGGGCACGCACGGCCGTGAGGGTGGTGGCCTGTGAGGCGGCGGTGGGGACGCCCAGCACGCCGGCCAGCACCCCAAGGAGCGTCAGCACGCCTGCCAGCAGCACCCCAACACGTGGCCGTTTCATGGCGAACACCTCACTGTTCTAGGAGCGGCAGGGACAGTGCCTCCCGCCGCTCATCGGGCGGGGCGGAGGGAGCGCAGCCCGCGCACGGGTCGCCCTCTGGGCCCGCTATCCCGCACGTGCCGTCGTCCGGTTCCGGCCAGGGCAGGCGCGGGCCGGCGACCGCCAGAGCGGGCTGTACCTGGAATGCCTGGCATTCTACTTCCATCCACTCGGCGAGTAGGCGTCCCGCGCGCCCGTACCAGCCGCTGGGGTCCAGCAACGCCACGCGCCGTCCGAAGGCCGGCGCCCAGCAGGCGAGGTGGTCGCGTAGGAACAGCGCCTGCGCCCGGCGGCACTGCCGCACCCGCGGCGCGCCTAGCATCTCGCAGGCGTAGGCCTCTTTGAGGGCGAGGAAGTGCATGAACTCCAACTCGGCCGAGATGTGGTCCGGGCGCTCGCCTCCTGGCGCGTGCAGGACACCAAAGGCGCGGTAGAAGCCGACGATATCAGCCATCTGCTGCGCCTGCTGAAAGGCGTCTTGAGCGGTGTACGCCGTCTCGAAGGTGGGACAGTCACGCGAGGTGCTGTGGGTGAACAGGCGGGTGTACGCCGCAGCCAGCGCCTCTGGCTCCGGTGCCGCGGCGGCCAGCGCCACGGCCTCGATGGAGAGGCCGTTCACCGCGGTGGCGAGCGCCGTGCCGATCTCACGCATGGCGGCCACATGTGCCGGCTCCGGGTAGGCGAACGCGCGCGCCAACAGGGTGTACACGGCGCTGCGCGCCCGTGGTGTGTCGCTTTCGGAACGGTGCTGGGCCATGGTGCCCTCCTAAATCGAGTTCAGGTAGCCCGGCCGCTCGATGAAGGGCTCCTGCACCGTCACGCGCACGATCTCGCGTCCCTGACTGTCAAACCCCACCACGGTATCGTTGAAGATCTCGCGCGTGCGACCGGCGATAGTGACCTCTTCCGCCTTGGGCCCCGGGATGACCTCGAAGCTGAACACGATGCGCTGGCTGGCGCGGAACAGTTGCAAGACGGCGAGCAAGGTGCGGGAGGGGTTGGTGTAGCGCTCGATGGCGCGGTCGACCCCCGGCCCGAACATCTGGCGCAGGTAGGGGCGCGGCACCCAGCGCGGCGGGATGTAGTAGATGTTCGGCTGGGTGCCGAACTGGGGATACAGGGGCAGGGCCACCTTCTCCACGTGTACGAGGTAGTAGATCGGGTTCTTGGGATCCTCCACCCACACGCCGTTCTCGCCCACCTGCACCAGCCCCTGCAGGCGGATCTTGCCCGGGCACACCGCCATGCAGCGCGTCTCCATGGGCAGGCCCTCGGTGAGGGGATCGCTGCCCTCCACCCGCGGGTAGCAGCCGATGCACTTCTCTGCGGTGCGGGTAGTGGGGCGGTACATCGTCTTCTTGTAGGGGCAGGCGGCCACGCACTTGCGGTAGCCGCGGCACCGCTCTTGGTCGAGCAGGACAATGCCATCCTCAGGCCGCTTGTAGATGGCGCTGCGGGGGCAGGCGGCCAGGCAGGCGGGGTAGGAGCAGTGGTTGCACAGCCGTTGCAGGTAGAAGAACCAAGCGGCGTGCTGGGGCAGGGTGGCTCCCTCCTTGGGGTAGCTCTGGGCGGTGTCCTCGAAGATGTTGGGCGCTTTCCATTCCTCGTCGGTGGGCAGATAGCCCTTGACCACCTCCGTGGTGCCGTCCGCCGCCTCAAACAGCGTCTTGCCGGTGAACGTGCCGTAGGGGGCGCTGGGCGGACCATCGGCCGCACGCCAGGTCTGACCCTCCGGGTTGGCCTCGGCCATCAGCTTGAGGGCTTTGACATCCCAATGCTGGGGATAGCCGCCGTAGGGCTTGGTCTCGACGTTGTTCCACCACATCAGCTCCTGGCCCCTGGAGAAGGTCCAGGTGCTCTTGCACGCCAGCGTGCAGGTCTGGCAGGCGATGCAGCGGTTGATGTTGAACACGGCCGCGAACTGGCGCTTGGGGTACGCCGGGTCGTAGCGGTACTCCATCTCGCGGCCGAGCTGCCAGT
>JBHOQW010000061.1:0-12505 GCA_042408665.1 Dehalococcoidia bacterium | reverse complement strand
CACGTTGCGGCCCTCGTTGAGGATGCCGGCGATGTTGTCCAAGGAGCCGTTGGGGTTGGCCTCCGGCGTGGCCTCTCCCGCCACCGTGCAGTAGCGGAAGGCGACGCGGTCCTCGGCCTGCAGACGGGCGAGGGTGGCGGCGTCGGCGTAGTAGCGGCCTTCGCCGTGCGAGATGGGGATGCGCAGCACCTGACCCGGTCGACACCGGTTGGTGAACGGGCTGCGCACCGTCTCCGTGCGCAGGTACACGGGCATGCAGCGAAACTGAAGGCTGTCGTTGCGCAGGAGGGCGCCGGGGAGCAGGCCGGCCTCGCACAGGATCTGGAAGCCGTTGCAGATGCCGATCACCAGCCCGCCCTGCTCGGCGTGGCGGGCCACCGCCTCCATGACCGGCGAGAAGCGGGCGATGGCGCCGGGGCGCAGGTAATCACCGTACGAAAAGCCGCCCGGGAGCACCACCGCGTCGAACCGGTCCAGGTTGCGCGCGGTGTGCCACACGTACTCGGCCTCCTGGCCGAGCCCGTCGGTGAGCACGTGGTAGCAATCACGCTCGGACCAGGTGCCGGGAAAGACCACAACCGCCCAGCGCATGCAGACACCCCGTCACCGGCGGCACACTGCGGCGGTCGGTTACCTTCCAGCGTCCGAGACCGCCTTGCGCCGCGTGGTGGCGTGCCCGCGCCACCCGTGCGCCGCCTCCCACCGGCAGTGTAGCAGGGATCAACCGGTGGCGCCGCTGCCGTGTGCCGGCAGCGAGACGACGTCTGCCGCCTCGTTCGCGTCGTCCGCCATGGCCGGGCCGGGGGCCAGCGCGGCCGGGCCGGGTGCCGGGTGGTGAGCGGTCGGCGTGGCGCCACGGTCGCCCACCAGCGTCAGGCGGCCCTGGGAAGCGGGCGGCAGGGCGGCCTTGCGCCGCCGCTCCTGCTCCGCGGGCGTGGGCTCCGGGTACTCCACGCGCGGGTGGTAGACGGCCCGCAGCGTGCGCTTGAACGACTCGGCGATCACGCGCAGGTCACGCAGGGTGAGGTCGCAGTCGTCGAACTGGCCCTCGGCCAGCCGCTCGGCGATCACCGCCTCCACCATGGCGTCGATCCGCTCCGGGGAGCGGTCCTTGGCGGCGCGGACCATGGCCTCGGCCGAGTCGGCCAGCATGACGAGCGCCGTCTCGCGCGACTGCGGCCGTGGCCCCGGGTAGGTGAAGAGGGCCGGGTCCACGTGGGGGTCGCGCTGGGCGGCCAGGCGGTAGAAGTAGGCGGTGCGCAGGGTGCCGTGGTGCTCCTGGATGCAGGCGCGCACCCGCTCGGGCAGGCCGTAGCGGCGGGCCAGCTCTAGGCCGTGGCGCACGTGCTCCTGCAGGATGCGGGTGCTCTCCAGGGGGTCCAGGCGGTCGTGCGGGTTCTCACCGGAGAGCTGGTTTTCGGCGAAGAAGCCGGGCCGGCCCAGCTTGCCGATGTCGTGGTAGTAGGCGCCCACGCGCACCAGCAGGCTGTCGGCGCCGATGAGGTCGGCGGCGCGCTCGGCCAGATTGCCGACGATGATGCTGTGGTGGAAGGTACCCGGCGCCTCGTCCTGCAGGCGGCGCAGGAGGGGGGCGTTGAACTGGGCCAGTTCCATGAGCTGGAAGCGGGTGGTGATGCCGAAGGCGGAGCCGAGCAGGGCGAGCAGCCCCACCGTCAGTACGGCGGAGAGGCCGCCGGAGACGGCGCTGGCCCCGGCCATCCACGCCAGGTCCATCGGCCGGCGAGCGCCGTCCAGCAGCCAGAAGGCGAGCAGGCCGAGGAAGGAGGCGCCGGTCACGGCCGCGCCGGCCAGCACGAAGCGGTTCAGTCGCTCCGCCCGGTGGATGACCAGCACCCCGGCCAGGCTGCCGAACAGGTATGCCGCCACCATCTGCAGGGGCTGGGTGTTGCTCAGGCCGACGACGCCGGAGACGTCGGGCAGGTAGAGGGCGGTGAAGGTGGCCAGCACGGCGCAGGCCACGGCCGTGACCAGGGCGAAGGGGGCCTCGAACAGGGTGGCGAGCAGCATCGGCACCGCCGCCACCGGCAGCACGAAGGCCAGGAAGTGACGTTCGGTGTCTGGCACCACCAGCGGCAGGTACAGCTTGGCCGCCAGCATCAGGCCACACACCAGAGAGAGCGGCGCCAGCAGCCGCCGGAAGGAGTACAGCGAGGGTGGCTGAAACACGAACAGATAGGCGCCGAGCGCCCCGGAGGCCAGGATGGCTACCACCACCACGGCGGCGATGTCGTCCAGGTGGATGTGAAAGGCGAGCAGGCCCGCCTCACGCAGCGCCTCCAGCTTGGCGTCGTCGATCACATCGCCTTCGCGCACGATCACCTGGTTCTTGGCGTAGGTCTGCACTTGGGGCGGCACGCTGTCCCGCGCCCGCTCCCTGGCCTTCTGCGTCTCCGCGGCGTCCACCCGCTTGGTGGGCACCACCAGCGGCTGCACCAGGGCCACCACCACGTCGCCCATCACGGCCGGGAAGCCGTCCTGGACCTTGTTGCGCACCGAGGCGCGCCGGTCCTCCACCTCGCTGGCGGAGAAGGGCTCTTCCAGCACCTGGCCCAGCACCCGCTCGGCCTCGGCCACCGTTTTCACCCACTGCTCGGGGGTGAAATCAAGGATGGCGGCGCGCTGGGCGGCGGTGAGGTTGATCCCCTGGATGCGGGAGATGCTCTCGTCTTTCTGCACCCGCGGGATACCGGGGGTGTCTCGGTATGCGGTGATCCGGTTGACGATGTCGCTCAGCCGGGCGAGCTGCTGCCCTTTGACGTTGACGTCGTAGGTGACGATCTCCGGCACGGAGGCCACGCGCTGATCCTGGAGCTGCTTGCGCAGCACCTCCGAGTTGTAGCGCAGGTCACGCGGGGCGCGGATGGTCTGCGAGGCGATGTCGCCGCGATTGACGGTGAGCCGGCTGGGCAAGAGCGGGAACAGGGCGACGACCAGCAGCGCGGCCATCAGGCCGGTGAAGGCGATGACCTGCAGCGGCGGGACCGGCGATCCGGCACGGGGCCTGCCTGTCATGGCCGGTGAGCCTCTGTCTCGTAGGTGCATGGTACCAGACATGGGGCGCTTGTGAGCGTGCGCCGGCGTCGTGGGCGCGGTTACGGGCCATCGCCGGCCGCATGCGCGCGGTCTACCAGCGCCGCCAGCGCGGGCACCAACTGCGCCGGGTGCACGCCGATGCTCTCGACCAGAAGCACGACGCTGCCGGCACGCAGGGCGGTAAGCTGGCCCACAAGCATGGCACCCGGGGGGGCGGTGGTCGGCAGCTTGACGCCGTAGAGGTAGGTGGCCACCTCGTCGCCCGGCAGTGGCTGCGGATAATCGAACGGCACGGGCTCGTCCGTCATGCGGTCGCGGTAGGCGGCGTAAAGGTAGGCGGGTGTGAGGCGGGCGTAGGCGGCGTGGGCGGCGTCGGCGTTGCGGAAGCGGGCCACGCGCACGGTGGCGACGGCGGGGTCCGAGGGGTCGCCGCCGAAGCGGATCTCGTGCGCGCTGCGCCAGCCGGGGCTGGTGCGCAGCAGCCAGTAGGGGCGGTTGTCGCGCACCGGCAGGCCCAGCACCTCGCGCGAGGCGAGCACGATGGCCTCGGCCGTGGCGTCATGGCGCAGGCTGCCCAGGCAGCCCACGGCCAGGAGCGCGAGCAGGGCCGGGACCAGGTAAGGCGGGCGCATTCCGGCGGTCAGTCTACGATCGGCGGGCCGGGGGCAAAAGGGGGCCGGGGCGCGGCGGGCAACACCCCGGCCCGGTGTGGGTGGGTCAGGCCCCGGCCGACGTCACGGGCAGGCCGTACAGGCGACGGGTGGCGGCGGCGATCTTCTCCAGTCGGGCGCGGCGCTCCTCGCCGGCGCGCAGCAGACCCTCGAACCAGGCGCGGGTAAGGTCGATGGCCTGCGCCTGGGCCTGGGCGGTGGCCTCCACCCAGGCGGCGACGTTGCCGGCGACGTCCAGGGGCTGCTCGGCCAGGCGGCGGAGCAGGGTGAGGGCGCGTTGCTGGGCGACTTGCGCCTCGTCGAGCAGGCGCTGGCTGAAACGGGCGCCTTCCTCGCCCTCAGCGCGGATCTCGGCCAGCACGGCCTCGGCCAGCTCCTGTAGGGCATCGACGTAGCGAACAGCGGCTTGGCTGGTGGACATGGGACCCCCTTGGCGGTGCTATACTATCTGCAGATATATGCATCCTACATCTATGTGCTGACTCGGTCAACCGGTCGGTTGACCGGGCGCAAGGCGGCGCGGTACGGATGGGGCGGAGGGCACGGTGATGGACGAACCAACGGGGGAGCGGCAACCGGCGCAGGGGGCGGGCGCGCCGCGCCTGCACGGCGAGCTGCTGGCCGCCAGTCTGCTCGCCCTCCTGCGCGGCTGGAACGCCTACGGCTATCAGCTCGCCCAGCGCCTGCGCGCCGCCGGTCTGCCCCTCTTCGACCAGACCACCGTCTACCGCACGCTGCGCCAGCTCGAGAGGAGCGGCCTGGTCAGCTCCTTCTGGGACACGTCGGCCTCCGGCCCGGCCCGCCGCCGCTATGCCCTCACCCAGGCCGGCGAGGCCTTCCTTGCCGCCTGGCTGGAGACGCTGCAGCGCTACCAGCAGTTCCTCCAAGCCGTGTGGGGCATCGTGCCCCCGTCCGCGGGCGAGCGCGCCGGCGGGCCGGCGAGCCCGGAGCAGGACGAGCGCCAGGGCGGTACGCGCCCGTTTTAAGGAGGTTGGGCGGCGGCGAGGGACCCCAGGGTGGAAAAACGGCCCGCGCTGGCACGGGCGCGCCAGCGCCGCCGCCGGCGCCGCCCCGTCGCCGCCCTCGCTCATCGCCTCGCCGGTCCCCCTCCACAGGAACCGCTGAGGGCGCCCCTCTCTGTCAAACTCCAGGGCATGCTATAGGAGAGGACGCGGTGCCCCATGCCCGTAGGCGGACGCGCCGCTGCCGCCCAGTGGCCACCGGCCGCCGTGGTGTGGGCGGTGGTCGCGGTCATCGCAGGTGTTCCGGGGGAAGACGGCCGGCGGGCGGCCACACCAACGGTAGCGGCCGTCCGTTTCCGGCGGGTTACAGCTCCAGAACAAGGCCAGCCAGAGACTAATCGGCCGCCAGCCCTGCGGCGGGCTCGACCTCGGCGGCGGCCGACGCGGGGGCGGGGGCGCGGGCGACCAGCCATGCTGCTACCTGCGGCCAGAGCACGTGCCGCGCGCTCCGGCCGGCGGCCAGGCCCACGTGGCCGCCCGGCAGAACCAGGAGGGTTTTGTCGGCGCTGCCCACCAGCTCCGTCTGTGGCCGGGCGGCGGCCAGCGGCACGATGTGGTCTGCCTCGGCGGCGATGGCCAGGAAGGGGCAGCGGATAGCGCGCAGGTCCACGCGCCGCCCGCCCAGCGTGAACTCGCCCTTCACCAGCTTGTTCCCCTGCACCAGCTCCTTCACCACCTGGCGGAACGTCTCGCCCGGGAAGTCGATGTGGTCGTTGGTCCAGCGGTCGAAGGCGCGGAACTGCGCCACGTAACGGTCGTTGTCCAGGTTTTGCCAGAGGCCGATGAGGCGGGCCACGGACGGCTCCGAGGCCGGTTTGAGCATGCGGAAGCTCTGCTGGATGAGCGCCGCCGGGATGTTGCCGTAGGTGTCTACCAGCCGGTCAGGGTCGAGGTGGCGGGTCCACAGCCCTTGCAGGCCCAGGTGGTCAAAGTCCACCGGTGTGGCCAGGGTGAGCAGGGCGCGCAGGGGCGCCGTCGGATGGGTGGCGGCGTACAGCAGGGTGAGCAGGCCGCCCATGCAGTAGCCGAGCAGTGCCAGCTCTCGGGCGCCGGAGGTGGCCAGCGCCGCCTGCACCATGCCCGGCAGGTAGTCCAGCAGGTAGTCCTCCAGGCGCAGTGAGACGTCCTCGGCCGAGGGCACACCCCAGTCGGCCAGGTAGACGTCAAAGCCCTGATCGAGCAGGAACTCGACGAAGCTGTTGCCGGGGATGAGGTCCAGGATGTAGGGGCGGCTGATCAGGGAGTGCACCAGGAGCAGGGGCACCGGGTGCGGGCGGTCGGCGCGGGGGCGGTAGCGGAAGAGGGTGGCCTTGTTGCGCCGCCACACCGGGTCCTTCGGGGTGAGACCCACGGGGGCGCGCGCCGTGTCGCCGGCCACGGCGGCGAGGCGCAGCAGCCGCGTGGGTGACGGAAACAGGGTGAGGGGCAGGGCATTGACCGAGGGCTGAGCGGTTGTGCGGGTCATTGCGGTCCTTTCGACTCGGGGCCGGCGATACCGTTGGCTTAACTTGTGCTTGCGTTCACATTCACATATTGAGCGCGATCGCGTGGCCTCCTGTCAACCCAGCACGGGCCGTCTGCTTGATGTTGTTACGAAATTGATAGATTCGGGGTGATGACGTTCGCCTGACCGGCGGAGGGGTTATGGACGGGGCGCGCGGCGGCGTAGAATCAAGCTACCCCGCCGCATCACCCTCTGGAGGCCGTCGCGTGGCCGAGCCGTCGTCGCAGCCGCCGCCTGATCCGCTCACCTTGTGGCGGGAGTGGGCCGCCCAGGCGGAGGAGCAGTGGAACCGCTACTTCAACCAGGTCATGGGCAGCGAGACGTTCGCCGCCGCCATGGGCCGCTCCCTGGAGGCGATGCTCGCCCTGCAGCAGCGCCTGGCGCAGCAGTTCGAGGCGGTGCTCAAGGCGTGGAACCTGCCCACCCGCTCCGATATCGCCGCCCTGGGCGAGCGCCTGGCGCACATCGAGCAGCGGCTGGACGAGATCGCCGCCCGCCTGGCGGGAGAGGAGAGCGCCGGCCGCACCGCCGGTTGAGCCGCGCGGTGCGCTGAGAGATGGGGGCATACCATGAACGAAAGCACGCCGAGCCCTGCCCAGTTGTGGGCGCAGGCCTTCCAGACCTGGGCCAGCGCCTGGTCCGCCCTGGCCGGCCAGCCGGCCTCCGGTGAGAGCACCCCCGCCGACCCGATCCAGCTCTGGAACCAGGCGCTCGACCGCTGGATCGAGGGTTGGAGCGCTTTCTTCGAGGACATGCTGCACACGCCGGAGGCCGCGGCCGCCGGCGGGCGGATGTTGGACGCCTTGCTCAACGTGGAGAAGCCGCTGCGGGAGCGCACCGCCGCCACGATGCAGTACTGGCTTGAGTTCCTGAACATGCCCACCCGCCAGGACCTGATTCGCGTCCTGTCGCAGCTCAACGACGTCAACGCCCGTCTGGACGAGCTGCTGGAGCGGGTGGAGGAGTTGTCCGACCGGGTGGCGGCCCTCACCGCGCGCCATCTGGCCCCGTCGGAACCTGACCGTGGGGAAAGCACGATCGCCGCGTCCGCTTAACGGCGCTGCCCCGCCGCGGATGCCTGCCAGGGAGGCCGGCCATGACCACAACCGCACCGCCCAACGTCGCCCAGCGCTGGATCGAGGAGCTGGAGCGCACCTTCCAGCGCATCGGACGCGGCGCCGAGCTGCTGTGGGACCAGTCCGAGGTGCCCGTCGGCCTTAGCCCCAAGGAGCTGGTGGGCCGGCGCGGCAAGGCCAGGCTCTACCTGTATCGCGCCCAGGCGGAGCGGGTGGAGCCGGTGCCGGTGCTGTTCGTCCCCTACCTCGGCATCAGCCGCACCTACGTGTTCGACCTGCCCGGCGCCAGTTTCGTCGAATTCTTCACGCGTCAGGGCTTCAACCTGTACATGATCGACTGGGGCGACCTTGGTCCGGAGGACGCCGGCTTCGGGCTGGAGGACGCCGTGATGGACATCATCCCGGCCATGGTGCGCCGCACGCTGCGCCACAGCGGCGCCGAGCGCCTCGACCTGTTCGGCTACTGCATGGGCGTGCCCATGGCCATGTCCTACATGGGCACGCACCCGGATGCGCCCGTGCGCAACCTGGTGATGATGGTGGGGCCGGTGGACTTCTCCCAGGCCGGCTTTTTTGCCCTGTGGACGGCCAAGGACAGCTTCCCGCTGGACAAGCTGGTGGACACCTACAAGGTCGCGCCGCTGGAGTACGTGCGCCTCGGCTTCAAGCTGCTCAGCCCAATGGGTGACGTCGCCACCCTCACCAACCTGTGGCGCAACCTCACCAACGAGCGCTACGTGCAGAGCTGGCGGGCCATGAACCGCTGGTCCAACGAGTGGGTGGGCTTCCCCGGTGAGTTCTTCCGCCAGTGGATCCGCTGGTTCTACCAGGAGAACCGCCTGGCCAAGGGGGAGCTGGTGCTGCGCGGCCGGCGGGTGGACCTGCGCGCCGTGCGCAACCCCATCCTAGTGGTGGCCGCCCGCAAGGACACCATCGTGCCGCCGGCCGCCGCACGGGCGCTGATCGACCTGGTGGGCAGCACCGATAAGGAGTACGAGGAGCTGCCCGGCGGGCACATCTCGCTCATCGCCGGCCGCCAAGCGCACCAGCACCTGTGGCCCAAGCTGGTGGGGTGGCTGCGCGCCCATGCCGCGCCGCGTCCGGGGTGACCACTCGCGGCCCAGGACGTCCCCCGCCCCTTCCCGTTCGCCCCTGGCCCCGCCCCGATTCCGGAGCGGGGCGCCGTGTCCTCCGCGCCGGCCGACCGCGCGATAGGCCACACGGTTATGTTCCGTATACGAGCGATGTTGACGGTGGACGGTGTCCCTGCGATACTCCGGCCACTAACCCGCACGGGACCGAGCGGGTGCAGGGGGAGCCGGAGAGGGAGCGATGGCCGCGCAGGGTGTCGGCGCCTGGCCCGGGTGGCCGTTCGCCCCTTGGGCCTTCTGGTGGGGGGAGAGGGGGCTGCGACCGTCCCTCCTGTGGGAGCAGCGCGCCGGGCTGGAGCTCATGCACCTGCTGGTCAGCCCGGTGTACTACGGCGTAGGCGTGCCGCGTGGGGACGGCGCCCCCGTCGTGCTCGTCCCCGGCTTCCTTGGCTCCGATGGCTATCTGCTCGTTCTGCACGGATGGCTGCGCCGCATCGGCTACCGGCCGCACCTGTCCGGCCTGGCCCTCACCGTTGGTCTGGTGATCGATCTCGTCGGCCGCGTGGTGCGCCGGGTGGACGAGTTGGCCGGCAGCACCGGCCAGCCCGTCACGGTCATCGGCCACAGCCTGGGCGGCATCCTGGGCCTGATCGCGGCCCGGCTGCGGCCGGACGCCGTGGCCCACGTCGTCACCCTAGGCTCGCCGCTGGGTGAGGAGCCGCGCCGCTCGGCCCATCCACTGGTCGGGGTGCTGGCCCATGTGTTGCTCACCGGCGCCGTCACCTGGCGGGCGCTGGCGGCCGAGCGGACGCTGGAGCGGGCGCTCCTGCGCAGCCCACTGCCGTCGGGCCTGCGCCTCTCCTGCATCTACTCCCGGGAGGATGCGGTGGTCGACTTTCGCGATTGCGTGCACGCGGATCCGCGCGCCGACGCCTACGAGGTGCGCGGCACGCACCTCGGGCTGGCCTGGAACGCCGAGGTCTACCGGCTGTTGGGCTGGCTGCTGGCGGACGCGGCGCCCACGCTACCGTAGCTCCGCCTCCCCTTCGGGCGTCGGGGGCGGGTACTCACGCTCGTATTCCTCGGCGACGCTCTGCAGCAGGTTCAGGTAGAGGTCCTCGGCCGGCGTGCGCGGATGGCGATCCAGCAGCCGCCCGATCAGGTCCTGCACGCTGGCGTGCACGTCCCGGTCGATGCTCACCGCCAGGCGCGGCCGCAGGTCGCTGGCAGCGTTCCAAGCCACGGCGACGTCGTGCACTTCCGGCGGTTCACGGAGCAGGGTCGCCAGCTCGGCCAGCCAGGCCTGGTGCTCCGCCGCCGCGGCGGCCCGCCGGTAGGCGGCGGGCGTCTCGAACAGGTGCAGGGCGTAGAGGTCACCGGAGCCGTCCTCGGTGCGCAGCAGCAGGTGCAGGCGCGTGCCGGGGAGCAGACGTCCGGGGCCACGATGCCAAGCGGCCAGGTGCGCGCGCACCGCCGCTTCCTGGTCCGGCCGGGGCCGTAGGCGGGCGAGGCTGCCGATGGCGCGGCCGCTGCCGCTCATGCGCTTCTCCCGTGTCCCGTGCGCCGCTCAGCGCAGGAGGGCCGATACCGGGCAGCCGGCGATGCCCCCGGCCTCGGTCGGTGCGGCCGGCAGACCGCCGGAGAGGTACCACCACCGCTCGCCGGTCGGCCTGTGCAGGCGGCCGTGCTCGCCGGCCGAGCGCAGGAGCGCCTGGTGCCGGGCGCAGAGCGGTACGGTGAGCTCTTCCGCCGGCGCCCCCGCGCGCTGTCGGCGCACACGGCAGTTCTGGGTGGTGCGTTCACCGCAGAAATGGCAGACGCGGCCGATGGCGAGGTCGAGCATGGCATCCTGGAGCGGTGCGTACTGGCCCCGGTCTGGCCGGGGCATGTTCCAGTGTACCGCAGCCGATGACCGTGCGATCGCCCAGGCGGTGACGCGGCGCCGTGCCCCCCGCCGCGCGCTGAGCGCGCCTGTATGCCGCGGGGAGCACGCCTAGGGGCCAGGGATACAAGCGGGCAAGGGGGCACGCGTTGTTCGTTGTTTAAAGTGAAAGCCGCCCCGGCGGGATATAATGGGACGTCTGGGCAACAACGGAGGCGTGCGTCCGTGGTGCCGACGGGTTCGATCCTGTCCAACCGCTACCTCATCCTGCGTGAGCTGGGCTCGGGCGGGATGGGCTCCGTCTACGAGGCCACCGACCTGCGCACGGGTGGGACGGTGGCCGTCAAGACGTTACACCCACACCTGGCCCGCGACGCCCAGTTCATCAGCCGCCTGCGCCGCGAGGCGCAGATCGCCGCCGCCATCCGCACCCGGCGGGCCGTCAAAGTCATCGACTTGGACGAGCACGAGGGCATCCACTACCTGGTGATGGAGTACGTCACCGGTGAGAACCTGTCCGACCGGTTGGAGCGGGTGGGGCGGCTGCCGCTGGATGAGGCGCTGACCATCGCCCTCGACGTCGCACGGGCGTTGGAGGGGGCACACGCGGTGGGGGTGGTGCACCGCGACCTCAAGCCCCAGAATGTGCGCCTTACCGAGGAGGGGGAGGTCAAGGTGCTGGACTTCGGCATCGCCCGCATCGCCGATCAGCCCGGTATCACCACCACCAACGTGTTCACCGGTACCCCAGAGTACTGCGCGCCCGAGCGCATGGAGTCTCAGGGCGACGTCCGCTCCGACATCTACTCCATCGGCGTCATGCTGTACGAGATGGTCGCCGGTCGGCGGCCGTTCACCGGCCCTACCGCCTTCTCTGTCCTGCGCCAGCACGAGATCGCGCCGGTGCCGCCTCTGCCGTTCCCCGTGCCGCCGGAGGTGCAGGCGGTGATCGACCGCTGCCTGGCCAAGAAGCCGGAAGAGCGCTACCAGACGCCCACCGAGCTGGTGGCCTCCCTGCGCGCCGCCCGTGACGCCGCGCTGCACGCGGCCCACGCGCCCGGCAGCCCTGGCCTCCCCCCCACCGTCGCGGTCGCGCGCGTGGAAGAACGGCCGGAGGCGAGGGCCGATGCCCCGGCCCCGGCCTCCGCCGTGGACGGCGCGGGCGCGCCGGTGCCGGTGGCGCCTGGCGCTGTAACCCGCCCCTCGGACACGCCGACCACTCCCCTGCCAAGCGGGGGGGGCCTGAGCCGACGGGCACTGCTCATCGCCGGTGGCATGGTGACGGCACTGGTGGTGGCGGCCGTGGCCGCCCTGTTGCTCATCCGCTCCTCCCTGGCCGGCGATGGACGAGCCGACGGCGTCACCGCACCGGCGACGGAGACCGTGGTGGCGGCCGCCTCACCGCCGTCGGGCCGGGCCGCCACCGCCACGCCCGCGCCGCCAGCCCTTCTGGCCGCGGGGCAGCGGGTTCGCCTGGATACCGTCAGCCGGGCGCCGATCGTGGTGGATGCGGGCCTCTGCCCCGGCGCCAGCGGCCGGGTGCAGCTCACCTCCGAGTTGGAGGTGAAGACCGTGGAGTACGACGGGCGGCTGGTGTACGTGACCTACGCGATCGCCGTGCCGGAGGTGCCCGGCGTGCAGTGCACGATCGAGTACCGCCCCGATTTCAACACCGCCAACGTGGTGCTAGTGACCCGGAAGCCCTCCGGCGTGCCCATCGAAACGCGCACCACCGGCGGCGCCGGCCTGGCCGTGACCGGTGCGCCGCAGATCTACGGCAAGAAGATCGACGGCGTGTGGGCCTTTGAAGGCGTCGACCTCACTGGCGTCGAGTTGCAGCTTGTGCAGCGCAACGCCGACGGCAGTGAACTCCACCGCGTGACGCTGCTTCCTGTCTCCCGTCAACCGTAGCGGCACACCCCCATGGCTGCTGATGCGGCCGCTGACCGTGCGCCGGTCCGTGTCCGGTTCGGGGGCGGATGCGGCACGCCCCGAGACGGTGCGGCGCCCGCCGGTGCTCAGACGAGGCGGGCGCCGCGTGGTGGCGGGCGAAGAGGTGGCTCAGCGCCGGCGCATGCGAAGGGCGATGGCCGGCACCGTCGCCGCCAGGAGCAGGACGGCCAGCGCGGCGGCCGGCAGCCACCCCGCCGGCGCCGAGGTGCTGCCGGTGCCCACGCGCGGCAGACCGGGCGCCGCCGGCCCCGG
>JBHOQW010000059.1:0-2808 GCA_042408665.1 Dehalococcoidia bacterium | reverse complement strand
GATCGCGCAGACGTCGCTGCGCAACGTGATCGGCCAGTCGGAGCTGGACGAGCTGCTGGCCGAGCGGGAGCGCATCAACCAGCGCCTGCGCCAGATCATCGACGCCGCCACCGAGCCGTGGGGCATCGAGGTGCCGATCGTCGAGATCAAGGACATCGAGTTGCCGCAGGGCATGCAGCGGGCCATGGCCCGCCAGGCGGAGGCGGAGCGGGAG
This sequence comes from Dehalococcoidia bacterium, assembly GCA_042408665.1. Taxonomy (GTDB): domain Bacteria; phylum Chloroflexota; class Dehalococcoidia; order CAUJGQ01; family CAUJGQ01; genus CAUJGQ01. The sequence goes on along the minus strand of JBHOQW010000059.1, from coordinate 2,594 downwards.
CGCCGGGCCAAGATCATCAACGCCGACGGCGAGTTTCAGGCCGCGGAACGGCTGGCGGACGCCGGGCGGGTGCTGGCCGCCGTGCCCACCACCATGCAGCTTCGCTTCCTGCAAACCCTGAGCGAGATCGCCACGGAGAAGAACAGCACCATCGTCTTCCCGGTGCCGGTAGACCTGCTCTCCAGCTTCCTGAGCGGCTTCACCGGCCGGGCTGCGGCCGCGGCCACCGCCGAGCGTCCGGCCACGCCCGCGCCCGCCCTGGCGGACTCCCAGATGGAGCACAAGACGCTGCGCGACGAGCTGGCATCCGCGCCGGAGCCGGCACCCCCGACCGTGCCGAGGCCGGCCCCCTGAGCGGGCGGCGCGGTCAGGACGGCCGGCGCAGGGTGACCTCGCCCGCGGGCAACGCCACCCGCGTGCCGTCCGCGCGGCGCAGGATGAGCGCCCCGTCGTCGTCCACGTCCTCGGCCAGGCCGTGCTCCGTGCGCCCGCCGAAGGTTACGGCCACCTCCTGGCCAAGCGTCTCCAGGCGCGCCCGCCAGGCGGCGCGCACGGCGGCGCCGTCCGGGCACTCGTAATAGCGCTCGAAGGCGTTGAGCAGGGCGGCCAGCGCCTCCTCCCGCGACACGGGCCGGCCGACCTCCCGGGCGATGCTGGTGGCGATCTCGGCGATCTCCGGGTAGCGGCCGACGTCCAGGTTCACGTTCAGCCCGATCCCCACCACGGCGTAGGCCGGCACGTTGCCGGCGAAGCCGCTCTCGATCAGGATGCCGCTCAGCTTACGCCCGCCGGCGCGCACGTCGTTCGGCCATTTGAACGTGACCGCGGGACCGCCCACCGCCGCCACCGCCTCGGCCACCGCCAGCGGCGCCACCATCCCCAGCCGCTTCATGGCCGTCGGCGCCGGCCGCACCAGGATGGACACGTACAGGTTGACGCCCGGCGGCGCCACCCAGGCCCGTCCCAGGCGCCCCCGACCGGCCGTCTGCTCATCGGCCACCACCGTCACGCCCTCCGCCGCCCCCGCTTCGGCCAGGGCCCTGGCCACGTCCATCGTGGAGCCGATCGTTCGGTAATAGCGCAGGTCACGGCCGAAGCGGCGCGTCGTGAGCTGCCGTTGCACCCGTTCCAGGTCCATACCGTCGTGCCCGGACAGAGCGAAGCGCCCCGGTCGGCCGGGGCGCTTCCATGTTGCCAGGCCACCGGGGCCTAGCCCGCCATCACCTCGGCGGTGATGATGCGGTGTGGGTGGCCGTAGCAACGGTGACTACTGTCCATCCACATCACCTCCTTTCACTGGCCGCCAGCGTATCACCGCCAGGATCGGACCGTCAACGTGCGTGCAGGTCCCGGCGTCCCGGCAATGGTGAAGCGAGCAAGAGCGGGCAAGCGGGTGAGGGTTCGCTCCCCCATCGCTCACCGCTCAGGGCACCCCCGCGGCACGCGGCGCTCAGCACTCCGCACTCATCCACCCCAGGCCGGCCAGCTCCTCCTCTGCCACCCCCTGCTCGTCCCAAGGCACCCGCTCGCGGCCCACGATGATGGACCGCTCGTGGCCCTTCCCGGCCAGCACCACCAGGTCGCCAGGGCGAGCGCGCGCGAAGGCCGCGCGGATGGCCGCGCGCCGGTCCGGCACGCGGATGAAATCCCGCCCCTCCACCCGGCCGCGGGCCCGCATGGCGCGGGCGATGTCGTCGATGATCCGTTCCGGGTCCTCAAAGCGCGGGTCCTCGCTGGTGAGCACGGCGAAATCGACCAGCTCGGCGGCGACGGTGCCCATCCCCTCCCGCCGTTCTCTGGACTGCTCCCCCGCGCTGCCGAACACGGCGATGATGCGTCCCGCGGTAAGCGGGCGCAGCACCGCCAACAGCTTGCGGAAGGCCGGGCCGGTGTGGGCGTAGTCGATGATCACCTCAAACGGCTGGCCGCGCCGCACGGGCATCATCCGTCCCGGCACGCCCGCGAACGCGGCCAGGGCGGCGCAGGCGTCCGCCAGGGACACGCCAAGGCCGAGCCCCACCGCCAGCGCCGCCAGGGCGTTAGCTAGGTTGAACGGGCCGGGCATGGGCAGCCACAGCTCCGCCGTCCCCCAGCGGCCGGAGAGGCGGGCGCGGGTGCCGGCCGCCGTGGCCTGGAGCACGCGGGCCTGCAGGTCGGCGGGACGCTCCAGGCTGTAGCTGATGACGGGCAGCGTCGTGCGCGCGGTGAGGTAGGTGGAAGAGGCGTCGTCGGCGTTGAGCACGGCGAAGCGTGGTCCGGGCTTGCCGCTGGCGGCCACGAGCTCCAGGAGGCGGGCCTTGGCCGCCCAGTAGGCGGCGCGGGTGCCGTGGAAATCCAGGTGGTCCTCGGCGATGTTGGTGAAGACGGCGACGTCAAAGAAACCGTGGTCGAGCTTGGCGAGGGCCAGACCGTGCGAGCTGGCCTCCACCACCGCCGCGCGGGCGCCGCTATCACGCATCCGCGCCAGCAGGGCCTGGACCTCGGGCGCCTCCAGGGTGGTCTGACGGGTGGGGTTCTCCTGCCACCGGCCGCCCACCTTCCAGCGGGCGGTGCTCAACAGGCCCGTCGGCCCGAAGCCGGCCTCCAGCACGGCC
>JBHOQW010000058.1:0-16198 GCA_042408665.1 Dehalococcoidia bacterium | reverse complement strand
AGCTCCGGATCGGTCACACCCTTGAGGAACTGGGCGTCGTCGCGCGGGTGCGAGGCGTTGAACAGATCCTTGGCGCCGCGCGGCACCACCACCTCGTTCACCAGCGGGTGCCCCAGGCGCGAGACCTGCACCCAATCGCCCTCCGCGGTGCGCGTGCCGTCGGCGCGCAGCACGGTCATCGAGGGACGGTAGTTGGCGGCCCACAAGCCGATCACCGCGGCCGGGTCGCTCGGCGAGGTCGGGCGCGTGCCGTTGCGCGTCAGCGCCCTGATCGGCACCTGCATCGCGATCACGTGCACGTTGAAGCCGGCGAGGCTGTCCTTGGCCTGACCGGGCGGCAGCACCTGCAAGAGGTCAAACACGCGCAGGTCCACCCAGAACGGGTCGTCGGCCGGCCCGGCGAAGAACTTGGACCCGTCCCTCGCCTGCACCACGGCCTGGCTCCACACCGCCTCATAGTCGGGGAAGGAGCGCTTGCCGACATTGACCGGCGCCACCGGTGCGTCCTCCAGGATCACCTGCCGGGCGCCGGACCGCTCCACCCGCGTCACCGTGTACGTCTGGTACACGTTCAGGTTCGGGTCCGTCAGCGACATGACGGGCCCGGTGTTGTACAGGAACGTGTTGCCGTTGCGGGTGTGCGTCTGGAAGCGGAACTCGTAGGTGATGTCCTCTTCGGCATCGCCGTCGTTATCGATGTGGATGCGGTAGAAGACGTCGTCGCCGAACTTGTAGAAGTTGGGGCCGCCCTCCGGCGCCTCCAGCGGGTTATACGCGGAAATGATCGTTACCATATCCGGGGCGTCGGGGGAGATGAAGGCATACAGGTCGGTGCTGTCCGCCTCCGGGTCGGAGGCGATGAGTGGCGCCTCACGGTGGCTGGAAGCGCCCGCGGGCCGGCCATCCTGCCGGATGAGCAGGCCGGCAACGGCCAGCACCATCATCGCCAGCACCCCCAGCAGGCCGGTCACTCGTTTCATGGCTCTTCTCCTCGCGTCACTGATTCAATGGGAACAGCAGGAGCCAGGGCAGAGTCCGGGCCTCCCCACACAGAGCGGCCCGTGCCCTCGCCCGCCGTTTCCCTGCGCTTGCCGATGCCGTGCAGCCGCTGCAGCGACTCGACGCGAACGCGCGGTGCGCTGACACCCTCTCCTACGGGCGATCACGGCCGAACGGATCACTTCGCCCGGCTGCCGGCGCCTATCCGGACAAAGACAATGACACGTGTGCCGCACCGGAGATACGTGACGGTGCAGCGCGTGCGAGAGCAGGAGGAATACGATGGCGCTGAACGACCGGCAGCGGGCACGAATGCGCAGCGCGCTGGAGGCCGTGCTGCGGGCCGAAGACGCGGTGAACGACGTCGCTGACGAGCTGGCGCGGCAGGGGTACACGGCCGAGGACGCGGCGCTGGACCGGGCGGCCGCGCTGCTGCAGGAGCTGGTTCCCATTTTGGAGCGGTTGGCTAGCGGCCGTGGGTAGCGTTCGCGGCTGCGCACCCGGGCCGGCGGGACGATGTGGCGGGCGCCCGGTATGCGTCAGTCGGGCAGGGCGAGCCCGATCACCCGGTAGACCAGCTTGGCGGCCAGCTGGGCGTTGGCGCGCAGCCCGTAATCCGGCGCCAGCTCCGTCACGTCGAAACCGACGATGCGGTGCGTGCGCGCCACCTCGGCGATAGTCTCGACCACATCCTCCCAGAACAGGCCGCCCGGCTCAGGCGTGCCCACCCCCGGCACCTGGGCCGGGTCGAAGCTGTCGAGGTCGATCGTGATGTAGACGTACTGGGTGAGGTGCTCGGCCACCTGCCGCGGCCCGTCGGGCAGGCGACGGTACCGGTGCGCCGGGAAGGTGGGGATGCCGGCCGCGCGCAGGAACTCGTGCTCCTCGCGTGCGGCGGAACGCAGGCCCACATGCACCAGGGTGGGCTGGCGCGCATCGGTGTGGCGGCCCTCGCGGATCGCGTCGAGGCATCGGCGCAGCGTGCAGGCATGGTTGAAGCGTGAGTCCAGATACTCGTCGCGCATGTCCGCGTGGGCGTCGAAGGCGAGCACGGAGAGATCGGGCACCCGGCGGGCGTAGGCGCGCACCGCGCCGGCGGCGACGGTGTGCTCGCCGCCCAGCGTCACCACGAACTTGCCGGCGTCGATCAGCTCACCGGCGATGGCCTCCACGCGCGCGATCATCGCCTCCGGGCTGCCGGAGTGCGGGGCCACTTCCGGCAGGGTGCAGATGCCGACGCGGTAGGGCTCGCGCTCCAGCACCACGTCGTACAGCTCCATGTCGGCGGAGGCGTCGATGATCGCCTGCGGCGCCTCGCGCGCGCCGGCGCGTGCCGTGGTGGTGGAGTCGTACGGCACCGGCAGCACCACAACGCGCGCCGTGGCGAAATCGCTGTACTCCGGCGCCAGCGCTGCGAAGTTGCGCGGCGGGTAGAACCGCTGGTCGTGCAACGGGTCAAGAGGCATGGCCAACCTGCAGGGGGTGAGGAGCGTGGCGGGTACACTCGCCCCTCACCCCGCGCGCTCTCAATGGACGACGAGCGGGTACGGCCCTTCCTAGCGGCCGGAAACGATGGCCGCGACCTCTTTCCGTTCCTGCTCGGCCAGGGGGATCGAAGCCTGCACCTCGTGCGGGTACTCCAGCCCCCGCTCGAGCAGGCGGGTGGTGATGTCCTTCAACCCAAAGGCGCGCTTGATGTCCAAGATCGCCTTGGTGGCGTCAAACTCCTTGCAGGAGAAGATGTCCACCCAGACCTGACGGTGCTCCACAAAGGTGTGGATGGTGATGTGGCTCTCGGCGATCAGCACGAAGCCGGACACCCCCCAGTCCTCGGGCTTCTCACCGATATACGTGCGCACATGCGGTTCGGAGATCTTGGTCATGCCGATCTCGCCGGGGTAGCGGTCCAGTAACTCGCGGACCAGTTCCTCCGACGCCAGCTTCTCGCGATCCCCGCCGAACCCGTCAATGGTCACGTGCATCGATGTCACCCCCTTTGCTGTGCAGGCCCCCCGGCTTGCCGCGGGACACTGGAAAGGCCGTCCAGCAGTTCCCCGCATCCGGGAGACTACCAGTCGGCCGTCCTACTGACGTCGGTCTGGAACCGTGCGATCACGTGGACGCAGTCCACACGCGGCCCCGGCGCGCCGGAGCACACGAGTCATCGTATCAGGTCATGGAAGGCAGAGCAATAAACGTACGAGAACGAGCGAGAGCGAACGTGCGAGAGCGAGCGGGAGTGGATTCTGTATTAGCCCGTATGAGCGCGTATTAGCTCAATTAGAGCCGTACCTGCCGATGCGGTTGAGCAGGGCGTGGCCGGCAGACGCACCCGCCGCGAGGCGGCGGTTCTCGGCAGCAGGCAGCGACGAGCAACGCGCCCCCGAGGTGCCGGGGCGCATGCGGGTCAACCGCGTGCGGGCTGTCCCCTCCACCCCTACGCCGGCTGGGTGAGCGTGGCCGGTGCTCCGGTGCAGATGCGGATCGTGTCCGAACGGTTGATGCTGGTGAGATCGCTGGCGAAGGGCGCCGCCGGGCTGTAGCCGGCGTACCGGCCGGCGGCCGCGTCGTAGCGCCAGATGGCCTGCAGGGCGTCTGCCGGCGTCACCGCCGCGGCCACTACCTCGGGCGCGGTGCCGTCGGCGAAGGTAGAAACCACGTCCGTGCAGCCGGAGGCCAGTGCCACGGTGCGCCCGCCCGCCCCCGGCACGCTGGGGGTGCCCGGTGCCACCAGGTCAACGCGAAAGAAGGTGCCGAGGTCGTCCAGCGTGATGCTCTGTCCGGCGGGCAGGCCGGCCACGGTGAAGGTGATGACGGCGCCGGGCTTGCACTCCAGCGGCGCACTCGGGTCCGGCAGGTTGAGCACGTAGGGGTACGAGTTCCCGGAGATGGCCGTGGCCACCACCGTGGTGGTGCCGCACACCTTGCCGCCGGTGAGAGCCACGATCACCGTCCCCACGGGCGCCGGGGCGCCGTTCAGCGTCACCGTGCCGTACACGCGGTTGGGCGGGGCGGCGTGCGCCGTCCGACCAAGGCCGACCAGCAGCAACAACACGGCGGCAAGCGCCGCCACGTTCCGCATCACGGGCATGGGATGCCTCCGGAGGCCTCACGTGCACCCGGGCGGTCGCCGGGGTGCCAGAAAGGAAGGCTACGAGGGAATCGGAGCCCCGATCAAGCCCTGGTTGGGCTCGTGTGGGGACGTCCGGGTGAGCCACCGCCCGCCGCACGTCGACACCCGCCGCCCTGGACGCGGGTGAACCGCGGGGAAGGCCCCTGCTTCGCGCCCTACCGGTTACGTCCGGAAGGCCGGCGATGAGCATCTATCGCGCCGTGGATGCGGGCGCGTCCCGGCCCGCACCGGACCCGTCGGCTCGGTCTGAGGCTGGGGCGCGGGCGTGGTACGCTGAAGCGGGAGCACGACGCTGCCAGAACAGGCTGACGAACGGACACGGGGGCCTGGTAGCATCGAGGCATCCCCGCTACCAATCCCCACCCGGCGACCCGAGGCGATCCCGTGACCTATCGCGTTCCCTCGTTCCGTCTGCTCCCCCTGCTGCTGTGCACGGGCGTGTTTGCCCTGCTGGCGACGCCCGCCCGCGCCCAACCCGCGCAGGAGCCACAGGGACCGCCCTTCGTCGCCAGCCAAGATGTGGTGCCCGTAGACGCGGAGGTCACCTTCGCCGTCCTCGCCCCGCGGCCCGAGCAGGTGTACATCTGGCAGTTCGGTGACGGCAGCCCACCGGTGACCGGTGCGCGGGTTACCCATCGCTACGCCACCGTGAACGACTTCACCGTGCGGCTGAGCGCCCAGGAGGCAGGGCGGCCGCAGGTCTTTCTCGGCGCGCGCATCGTGCGCGTCACACCGGAATTTCGCGGTGTGTTCGCGTCGGACTGGGACCACCAGTTCACCCCGGCCGACCTGATCCAGATGGCGGTGGTGGTGCGGGCACCCGGGCTGAACGCCATCAACGTGCGCACGGGCGGCGCGCTCATCGCCCCGCGCAGCGCCCACTACGAGCTGGCGGAGGGTGATAACTTCCTCATCCTGGAGGACATGCGCATCGCCGACGAGCAGAACCCGATCATCCAGGAGGAGCTGCTGCGCCGCCCGGGCGCAAGCATCCCCCTGCGGGATGGGATGTTCACGCTGGCCCTGGACTACGTGCCGCCCTCCTCCGGACAGCCGGTGACGTTGAGCTTCACACCCGAGGTGAAGGACTTCTTCGCCCCGGAGCAAGGGGTCGCCGTCACCTATCCGCGCCTCGTGGATATCACCGGCCTGCCCGATGATGGCCCCGGTGAGGACGGCTACTACCTGAAGGGTGACGCCGATTTCAGCCACACCATGGACTACTACGTACGCCTCCTGGCCCTGCAGTGGGGCCGGCGCGGCGGGCCGTGGCCGGACGACCCGCACACGCTGGCCATGAACCTCTATCAGGCCATCGACGCCACGCTCGGCGATGGCGAGCCGGGCGACTTCAACAACGACTACAACCTGGCCCGCCTCTTCGCCGATGGCACCTTGAGCATGAACCGCAAGAACGGCAGCTACATCTGCATCGCGCAGGTGTACCTGCTCACGGCGCTGGCGCGCACGCTCGGCTTTCCGGCGCGCGAGATCAACAACGCCATCGGCGAGCCGCTCAGCCAGCGTCCGGACGGCGTGTGGCGGGTCCGCTGGTGGCAGGAGGCGGGCGCGGAGCTGTGGTACGACGGCGGCTGGCACTACTTCGATCCCTGGTACGGTGTGACCAGCCGCGAGGACTACCTGGCCAAGAACCTGGCCTATCAGTCCTGGTACGCCTTCAATGCGCAGCAGACGGAGTTCTACACCGTGCGAGGTCAGCCAACCGGCCTGCGCGGGCACAGCTTCAACGCCTGGCCCGGCGACCCACCCCAGTGGCGGTTCCTGGAGCAACGGGTGCGGCCAGGGATCGTGGTAGAAGGTCTGAACGAGGAGGAGGGCCCTGTCACCATGCCCGCGCCGTCCGTGGCGCGCATCGCCGGGCCGCCGGCCACACCGTCCGCGGTCACGGTGCTGGCACGACCGCTGCCCTAGGCCTTGGAGACCGGTTGGTCTGCGTGGGGGGTGCCGGTACCGTGTGTGACTGCACCACGGCACGCGGAAGCCGATAGAGAGTGAGAGGCGGTTCTCCTGGCCCGCTGTTTGGAGGCTTCCACATGGCCATGGATCTCAGCCCCCCACTGGTTCGCCTGCTGGCCGGCATGTCCAGCCGCGTTCCCCACGCCTCCCGGGATGAGGCAGGGGCCACCATGGTGGAATACGCGATCATGGTGGGCGCAATCGCGGTCGTCGCTGTGGCGGCGGTCACCACCCTGGGGCAGCATGTGCTCCAGATGTTTCAGAGCGTGCTGCCCGGGTTCAACTAGGGTGTAGCGGACCGCTCAGAGGCTTACAAGGCGGAAAAGCGTGCCCGCGGCACGAACCGACCGCGCCCCGGCCGGCCGAGTACTCGCCCACGCTCGACGATCACCTCGCCGCGGGCGATCGTCATCACCGGCCAGCCCGTGACCTCCCACCCCTCGAACGGGTCGTAATCGGCGGCGGAGTGCAGCTCCGCGGCCCGCACCACCCGCGTGAGCCGCGGGTCGAACAGCACGAGGTCCGCGTCCGCCCCGGGCGCGATGGTGCCCTTACGCGGCGCCAGCCCGGCGATGCGGGCCGGATTGGTGGCCACGAGCTGCACCAGGCGCGGCAGGGAAATGCGCCCCGTGCGCACGCCCTCCGAGTAGAGCATGGGCAGGAGGGTTTCCAAGTTGGACACCCCGGGCGGGATGGTGGCGAACGTGTGCGCCGGGTCCAGCTTCACGGCGCTGGGGTAGGGGATATGATCGGTGCAGACGGTCGAGAGATCGCCGCTGCGCAGCGCCTCCCACAGCGCATCCACGTCCGCCTGCTCGCGCAACGGCGGCTGGCCGACGAACTTGGCCCCCTCGCCATTCGGCAGGTTGAAACACTCGCGCGTCAGGTAGAGGTAGATGGGCCGGGTCTCGCCATAGACGGGCAGGCCGCGGGCGCGCGCCTCGCGCAGCCCGTCCAGGGCACCGCGGCAGGAGAGATGCACGAGGTAGATCGGCGCCTCCGCCGCCTCGGCGAAGGCCACCGCCCGCCGCACGGCGATCGCCTCAGCCAGGGGCGGGCGGCTCTCCGGAAACCACTCCACCCCACGCTTGCCCGCAGCCAGCAGCTCGGCCGTGCGCAGGGCGATGATCGATTCGTCCTCGGCGTGGATCGCCGTCAGCGCCCCGGCCCGGCCGGCGATGCGCATGGCGCGCAGGTAATCGGTGGCACGCCGGGTGAATCGGCTCTGCGACATGAACACCTTGATGCCGGCCACGCCCTCCGCCACCAGGTCCGGGATCTCCGCCAGCGCCTGATCGTTCGGGTCGCGCAGCACGGCGTGGAAGGTGAAGTCGATGATGGACTCGCGCGCGTCGGCCAGTGCCCGCTCCAGCGCCGGGCGCAGGCCCTCGCCGTCCGCCTGGTGGGTGAAATCGCAGATGGTGGTGACGCCGCCGGCGGCCGCGGCGCGCGTGCCGGTGTCGAACCCGTCCAGCGGCCGCCGCCCGGCGAACGAGGTCAGATGCGTGTGAATATCGACACAGCCGGGCAGCACGAGCAACTCCGCGGCGTCGATCTCCCGCGCCGCTGCCGGCACATCGCCGCCCACCTGCACGATCCGGCCGTTTTGCACGCCGATGTCCGCGCGGAACTCGCCCGTGGCCGTCACCACCGTGCCGTTGCGAATCGCCAGGTCCATCGCACGCTCCCCGGCGCCGGCGCCGTCTACCCGCGCACCGAGCGGAACGCCTCGCCGAGCACCTGCCAGACCACCTCGGGCCGGTCCGGGGCATTGTAGGACATGCCCGCCAGGCCGCGGTAGCTCCAGGCGGCCACGTGCGTGGCGCCCATGCGCGCGCCCAGCCGCACCGCGCCGAACAGCTCGCGCTCCCGCCCGGCCGGCACGGCGAAGCCCTGTACCCACAGCTGCGTCTTGCGCGGGCGGCGGGTGAGCTCGGCGGCGCGGCGGGCGGCGCGCAGCGCCCGGGCCAGGTAGGTCTCCGTGAACGGCTCCGGGTCCGCCTCGAAGGTGAACCAGTAGGGGTCGCAGCCGAAGATATCCAGGTCAGGGATGGCGGCCGCCGCCTCCCAGTCGCTAATGCCGAAGTAGCGTAGGGCGGGGGGCAGGCCTTCCAGGGGCGGCAGGCCGCGTTGCGCCCGCCGACGATTGAGGCGCGCGGCGAAGCGGCGCTCGGCGTCCACAAAGCCGTGCGCGGCCAGGTCCGAGGGCAGCAGGCAGAGGGCGTTGCGCAGGCCGGCGCGGCGCCCGGCCCGGCACAGGTCGGCCATCAGGTCGAGGAGCGTCTCCTCGCGGAACTGGCGCACCTCCTCGGTGAAGACGGTCGGCATGCGGCTGCGGAAGCGGTCGAGGAAGGCGTCCTGGCAGAGCGGGCAGAGGCAGGTCCAGGCCTCGTCGGGCTGTTGCCAGTCGGCCCAGAAGTGGGGCTCGTCCCAGAAGAGCACCTGCATGCCGATCTCGGCCGCGCGGGTGATCCAGCCGCGCAAAAACTCGCGCGCCGCCGGATCCCGCGGGCAGGCGGCCGGCACCGTCCGCCCGTCCGACCGCACCTGCCAGGATTCCGGGTGCTCGAGCAGGAAACGGGAGAAGGTCTCACCGGAGAAGATGCCGCACAGACCCCACGGGTCGGCCCACGGTTGCAGGCCGATATCCCGCGTGGCCCGCACGATCTCGGCCATGCCCTTGAGGTTGTAGGCGAGATCGGTCTCGGTGAAGCAGTGCACCACGTAGGTGCAGCCGTGGTCGACCATATCGGCCAGGTCGGCGCGCACATGGCGCAGGTCACGTCCGCTGAAGTAGCTGACACCCGTCTCCAAGGTCAGCCTCCCGAAATGGGTTGTGCCGCCCGCTCGCCGCTTCTGCCGTGCCCCTCCTCGCGATAGGGGCTGGAGGGCGGTCGTCGCAGGAGCACGCCCGCGATCGACACGATGGAGCCGTCGCCGCCGTCGTGGTCGGCGGGGCATTGCTCGTACGCCACCGTCTCCGCCTGCACGGGTCCGGTGAAGGCCAGCGTGAGCGCGATCGGCGCCAGACCGCAGATGCGGAAGCGGTCCTCGATACGGCCCACTGCGCGCAGCACCGCCTCTGGGCCCGCCGCGCACGCCGCCAGCAGCTCCTCATCCGCCAGGCGCACCTTGTACTTGGCCCAGGGCGAGAACGGCTCCGGGTCGCCGAAGGCGGGGCCGACGTGCGCCAGGTCCGCGGCGGCTATCGCGATCACCCGTCGGCCCGCCAGGGCCGCGCGCAGGGCGGCGAGGGCGTCCAACGCCCGCTGCCAGGCCGCCCGTGTCTCGGCTCCCGCCGGGGCGTCCGCCTCCAGCGCTGCGGCCATAAAGGGCAGCGGGTGGCCGCAGAGCACGGGGATGACCGTGCAGGGCACGCCGTCGCGCACGTAGTGCAGCCACACGGCGGCCAGCTCCACAGAGTGCTCGGCACGGTGGTGCAGCTCCTCCGCGAAGGCGGCCTCGTCCCCGAGCACCGCGGCCATCGCCGCTACGGCGGCGTGGTCTGTGGGCAACACGCCCCACGGCGTGGCGTACGCCTGATGCGTGAGGGTGAGCGTGCCGGGCGCGCCGCTGTGGTCGGTGCCGAAGATGACGGCCACCTCCGCCGCCCGCGCCGCCGGCGCCGCCCGCCGCCACAGCGCGGCGTACACCGGGCCGCCGCGCGCGTAATCGATGTGCGGGCTGATTAGGCCGGCAAGCCCCTCGGGCTCCGCTTCAGTGACGGATACCCGTTCCTCGAAGGCGCGCAGGGCGGCCGTGAGCTGCTCCGGCTCAGACGGATAAACGCGGCCGGCCAGGGCGGGCGCACGGTACGGTGCCGTCCGGTACGCCTCCCGCGCCCGCTGCAGCGCCTCGGTGTACGCCTCGTCCTCGAGCAGGCACGCCCGCGACAGGGTCTCCACCAGGCCGCGCAAGTGCTCGGCCTCCAGCGCCAGGCCGAAGCGCAGCAGCAGCTCCACGCGCAGGCGATTAAGCGTGCGGGAGCCGTCCAGCAGGGCCAGGAGCGGGGCCAGCGGCAACGGCACCAGCACCTGCTGGCCGGTCAGCTCCAGCGGGTCGCGGAGCAGTAGATATTCGCCCCCGTTCTGCGCCACCCGCCGCACGTCCAGCGGGCGCAGGCGCGGTAGCGGCTTGTCCTCCATAGCTCGATTGTACCGAGCATGGCCGCCCGCCTGGCACTCTGGACACGGACGAACGTGCCCGGTCATGTGGCCCGGCGCGTTGACACCCACGGGCGGCGCGGCATACTGGGCTGAGAAGGGGGCGGCGCCTGCGTCGGGAGGCAGGGAACGCCGCCCGTGTGAGGAGCAGACGGAATGCAGGAGCGTGCCGCGGAGGAGCGGCAGGAGAGGGCGGCGTCGCTGTACGCCGGGCTCGTGGAGCTGTGCCGACAGATCGACCCCGAGGTCGAGGTCACCATCCGGGAAACGGTGGACGTGATCCTCACCTGGGGCGGGGAGGAGCGCCACATCGAGGTGGCGGCCGACCGCGTGGACGCGCTGCGCGCGGATCCGGAGGTCCTGCGGCATGAGGTCGAGGCGGCGGTGCGAGAGTTACGGCAGCAGGTGCACCCGACGGATGCCGCGTTCGACCCGCGCGAGATCCGGTTGCCGGACCACGCCGGCCCGGAGCTGCTGGCGCCCACGCCCCGTGAGCGCGACCGCGAGGCGATCGAGCGGGTGAAGGAGCTGGCACGCCACATCCTGCGTCAGATCGAGCCGGCGGCGACGCTCACCTTCGAGGAGTACGAGTGGCACGGAGAGCTCACCCTCGATATCTGCGTCCACCTGCACGGGCACGAGCAGCACCTGGAGATCGGTGCCTCCCGCGCCCACATCATCCTGCCCGACTACGAGTGGAAGCTGCGCCTGGACGATCTCGAGGACGAGCTGCTCTACCACGAGCTCGAAGAGGTGGTCCACGACCTGCACGCCCGCACGCGAGCCGAGCACGCGCACTAAGCGGCCGTCTACGGGCCACCCTCCTCAGCCGCCACGGGACGTCCGACTAATAGGGCGGTAAACGCCGGCCTCCCCTTACCCGCCGAGGCGGGAGTGACGATATTTCTTTAGCACCCGCCTCGACCACCTTTTGCCTGGTCGGGGCCTGCCGGGGTGAAACCATCTGCCCCGCCGGCTCGTGCTTTTTATGACCGACGCCGTCCGGGAGCTGCCGCCATGGCCCTTGACAGCGAACGCCGCCGCATCGCCCACCTGCTGCGTCGCGCCACCTTCGGCGTCAGCGCCGCTGAGCTGGACGCCGCCGTGCAGGCTGGGTACCGGGCCACCCTTGACCGTCTCCTCAGCCCTGAGGCGCAGGCCGACGACGTGGACAGCCTCGTGCCGCGCGACGCCTTCGACTTCAACCAGCGCGGGGACTGCGTGCGCTACTGGCTGTTGCGGATGGTGCACACCAAGCGGCAGTTCCTAGAGAAGATGACCTTCTTCTGGCACGGCCACCTCACCAGCTCGCTGGCCAAGACCGGCAACATGCCCTGGCTGATGGTGCAGCAGATCGACACCTACCGCGCCCTGGCGCTGGGCAACTTCCGCGACCTGGTGCTCGCCTCGGCCAAGGACCCGGCCATGATCCTGTGGCTGGACAACAACCAGAACCGCAAGGGCAAGCCGAACGAGAACTACGCCCGCGAGCTGATGGAGCTGTTTACGCTGGGCATCGGCAACTACACCGAGCAGGACGTGCGCGAGGCGGCGCGCGCCTTCACCGGCTGGTTCCAGCGCGACGGTCAGTTCGTCTTCGTCCCCGGTCAGCACGACGGTGGCGCCAAGACGGTGCTCGGCCGCACCGGCGCCTGGGACGGCACGGATGTGATCGACATGGTCGTGCGTCACCCAGCCTGCGCGCCGTTCATCGCCCGTAAGCTGTGGACGTTCTTCGCCTATCCCGACCCGGAGCCGGAGGTGGTGAACGACCTGGCGCGGGTCTTTCGGGATTCGGGCACCGACATCCGCGCCACCATGCGCGCCCTCTTCACCCACCCCGCCTTCCTCTCCGAGCGCGCCTACCATGCCGTGATCAAGAGCCCCGTGGAATTTGCCATCGGTTTCCTGCGCACCCTGGAGGCGCGCACGGACGGTGGGTTGCTCAACGCCTTCCTGCCGCTCATGGGCCAGGTGCCGCTGGCGCCGCCCAACGTGGCCGGCTGGCCGGGCGGCCCGGCCTGGATCAGCACCAGCACGCTCTTAGCCCGCTACAACTTCGCCACGCAGGCGCTGCGCGGCGGGCCCGACCAGCCCACCTACATTGACGTGGCCGCACTCCTCCGTCGACACCGGCTGAGCACGGCGGAGGCCATCCTCGATTTCTTTATCGACTTGATGGTGGACGGCGATCTGCCGGAGGCCAAACGCGGCGCGCTGGCCGACTACCTGGTGGCGCGCGACGACGGCAGTCCCGGCCCGTTCACCTTGGATGAGCGGACGGTCAACAACAAGGTGCGCGGTCTGATCGCGCTGCTGGCCGCGGCGCCCGAGTACCAGCTCGCGTAGCGGCCGCCGCGGTGTCCAGGCACAGGAGGCAGACGATGCTGCAGACTCGCCGCGATTTCATCCGTACCGGGCTGCTCGCCCTGTCGCTGGGCGTGGCGCCCCCGACCTTCCTGCTCAAGGCGGCGCACGCCCGACCGGCGGCCATGGAACGGCTGCGCGCGCGCGGCGCGCGGACACTGGTGGTGATCGAGCTGGCCGGCGGCAACGACGGTCTCAACACCGTCATCCCCTACGCGGACGAAACCTACTACCGGGTGCGGCCGACGCTGGGTATCAAGCGCGAGGAGGCGCACGTCATTACCCCGGAACTGGCGTTGCACCCGGCGCTCAGCCCGCTGGCCGAGCTGTACCAGGAGGGCAAGGTCGCCGTTGTGCAGGGAGTGGGCTACCCCAACCCCAACTACTCGCACTTCCGGGCGATGGAGATCATCAAGAGCGCCGAACCGGACCGCTACGAGCCGATCGGCTGGCTGGGCCGCTATCTGGACCTTGTGGCGCAGCCGGAGGAGCACTTCGCCGCCCTTCGCGCCGGTGCGGCGCTGGACCACAGCCTCCAGTCACAGCACACGCCGGTGCCGGTGGTGCAAAATGCGGCCGCCTACACCATCCAGACCGACCCGCGCTTTCCCGGCGACCGCCAGAACCGGTTGAACGCCTTCACCCTGCTCAATCGCGGTGACGCTAACGGCCGCGTCTTCGTGCCGCTCATCCAGGAGACGGCGCAGGCGGCCTACGTCTCTGCCCGTGAGCTGGCGGAGATGGTGAACGGCTACCACAGCCCGGTGGAGTACCCGCAGCAGAACGGGCTGGCGCTGGGCCTCAAACTGCTGGCCCAGGTGATCGCGGCCGACGTGGGCCTGCAGGTGGGGTACGTCACCATTGGCGGGTTCGACACCCACGCCGGCCAGCCGAACGTGCATCGTAACCTGCTGGGCCAGGTGGCCACGGCCGTGCACGCCTTCCAGCAGGACCTGGAGGCGCAGGGCGCGGCGGAGCGGGTGATGATCCTCACCACCTCGGAGTTCGGGCGGCGGGTGGCGGAGAACGGCAGCCAGGGCACCGACCACGGCAGCGCCTCCGTCTGGTTCCTGATCGGCGCCGGCGTGAAGGGCGGCGTGTACGGTGCCCGCCCTAGCCTGACGGACCTGGACAACGGCAACTTCAAGTTCACCACCGACTTCCGCTCCGTCTACGCCACCATCCTCGCCGATTGGCTCCAGGGCGACGCCGCGGCCGTGCTCGGCCGGCCGTGGCCCACGCTGGGCTTTGTGGCCTAAGCGCCTCCAGCCGTGTGACCGGCGACCGACCTGCGCCCACCGCGCGCGCCGCGTAGAATGGCGGCGCATGCCCTTGACCCGGAAGACCCGAAACGCGCGGTGGTGCAGGCCATGAAGCTCGTGGTGCTCGTCGGCCCGTTCATCCCCGAGGTGGGAGAGCCGCAGATCCAGGCCGTGGCGGAGGCAGCGCGCGCCGCCGGCCTGGAGGTGGTGGTCGCGCGCGACCGCGAGACGCAGATGACGGAGATTGAAGA
Organism: Dehalococcoidia bacterium; assembly: GCA_042408665.1. Lineage (GTDB taxonomy): Bacteria > Chloroflexota > Dehalococcoidia > CAUJGQ01 > CAUJGQ01 > CAUJGQ01. The sequence goes on along the minus strand of JBHOQW010000058.1, from coordinate 2,046 downwards.
CGCGGAGCTCGCCTTCGGCTACCTGGCGCCGGAGGTGCTGCCCCGCGCCCGCAAGCTGCGCTGGCTGCAATCGGTGGGCGCCGGGGTTGACCGGCAGCTCTACCCGGCCTTCGTGGCGTCGTCCATCATCCTTACCAGCGAGAAGGGGTTGGTGGGCAACCAGCTCGCCGAGCACGCCTTCGCCCTCCTGCTGGCCCTCACGCGCGGCATCAACACCGCCATCCGCGAGCGGCGCTGGGACGCCCGCTTCCAGATCCGCGCGGCGGCCTGGGAGCTGACCGGCCGCACGATGGGCGTCATCGGCTTGGGCGGCACCGGCGTGGAGGTGGCGCGGCGGGCCGCCGCCTTCGGCATGGAGGTGCTGGCGATGGACCCGGAGCCGGTGCCGTGCCCGCCCTTCGTGCGCGCCCGCTGGGGCACCGACCGCTTCCACGAGCTGCTCGCCGCCTCCGATGTCGTGGTGATCACCTGCCCGCTCACCGCCGCTAGCCGCGGCATGTTTGACCGGCAGGCGTTTGCCGCTATGCGCCGGCACGCCGTGCTGGTCAACGTCTCCCGCGGGGAGGTGGTGCAGATGGAGGCGCTGATCGACGCCTTGCAGCGTGGCCTCATCGCCGGCGCGGGGCTGGACGTGACGCCGGTGGAGCCGCTGCCGCCGGACAACCCGCTATGGCAGATGGACAACGTGATCATCAGCTTCCACACGGCCGGCGCCTCACCGCACCGGGGCGACCGTATCGTGGCGCGCTTCCGTCGCAACCTGGCACGCTTCCTGGCCGGAGAGCCGTTAGAGGGCGTGATCGACAAGCAGAAAGGCTACTGACCACGGCATCCGTCCCGTCACGCGCCTCACGGGCGAGCGGGCAGGCGATCCGGCACGCCTAGCAGCTCCGGTACGGTCACGAAGCGGTAGCCGTGCGCGCGCAGCGCATCGATGATCCGCGGGAGCGCCTCGACGGTGGGCGTGCGGTCCGAACCGTGGCGGGTGTCATCCCCGTCGTGCAGGAGGACGATGGCGCCCGGGCGCGCGTGGTCCAGCACCCGGCGGACGATGGTGTCCGGGTCAGGTCGTTCCCAGTCCTTGGTCTGCACGTTCCAGTGCACGGTTACCAGCCCGGCACGGCGCACGGCCCGGAGCTGCCATGGGGTGTGAAAGCCGTTGGGCGCGCGATAGAGGGCGGGACGAAACCCCACCACCGCCGCGATCGCCCGCTGCGCCCGCTCCAACTCACCGTAGCCGGGATCAAGCAGTGCATCCCGCTTGCGGTGGCGGTAGGAGTGGTTGCCCAGCGCGTGTCCCTCCGCCACGATGCGGCGCACGGTGTTCGGGTAGACCGCGGCGTTCTCGCCCACCACAAAGAAGGTCGCCTTGACGTCCTTAGCGGCGAGCACGTCGAGGATGCGGGAGGTCGCGGGGTCGTTCGGGCCGTCGTCGAAGGTGAGCGCCACCAACTTGGCGTCGCTCGGGCCGTGGGTGACGATACGGCCGTAGAGTTGCGACTGCGGCCAGGCCGCCAGGACGTAGCCGCCGACCGGCAGGAGGAGCGCGAGCAGAGGAACAAGGACCAACGGGCGCACGAACTCAGACCGATCGCCGTGTCAGTGGAAGCACGCCTTGACCTCGCCGCCCGTGTCCCGGCCGCTCTCCGCCGCCGCGATCACATCGTAAACGGTGTAGCGTCCGCGCGGGTCGCGGTAGAGCGGCTGGGCCAGGCCTAGGGCGTGCAGCATGTTCAGAAGCTGCTGCTCGTTGGTGTGGTACTGGCGGAAATACTCCCGCTCCACCACCACGAAGTCCACCCGCTTGGCACGCAGAAAGCAGGTGTACGCCGGCAGGGTGAAGCTGCGCTTGAACATGCTCTCCGTGAACAGCTCCGAGGTCAGCACCGCGCCGTGGCGTGCCAAGTAGTAGAGACCATCTTCGCGTTCGTTCGGGGCCAGCACACGGTAACGCGCGCCCGGCTCGAACAGGCCCGAGGCCACGAACGGCCGGTAGATATCGCGTGAGGTGCGCACGATGCCGGTGTAGCTCCCCTGGGCGAAGCC
>JBHOQW010000055.1:0-1670 GCA_042408665.1 Dehalococcoidia bacterium | reverse complement strand
CCGGGGGACAACGTGCGCATGACGGTGCAGTTGATTGCGCCGGTGGCGATTGAGGAAGGGCTGCGGTTTGCCATCCGCGAGGGCGGGCGCACGGTGGGGGCCGGCGTCGTCACCAAAATCTTGCAGTAAGGCGCGCACCGGTCCCCCGCGGGCCACGCCGGCCGGGGACCGGGGGCGGTAAGGATAGCTGTATGCCGAGGCAGAAGATTCGCATCCGCTTGAAAGCGTTCGACCATCGTATTCTGGACCAGTCGGCCCAGCAGATCGTGGAGGCCGCGGAGCGCACCGGCGCGGCCGTGGCGGGGCCGGTGCCGCTGCCGACCCACATCAAAAAATTCACGGTGCTGCGCAGTCCGTTTATCGACAAGGACTCGCGCGAGCAGTTTGAGATCCGGACGCATAAGCGGCTGATCGACATCCTGGAGCCCACCTCCAAGACGGTCGATACGCTCATGCGGCTGCAACTGCCTGCCGGCGTGGATATCGAGATCAAGCTGTAACGCGGTCCGCCCCGGCGGTGACCTGTCCGGGGCGGGGCCGCGGCACGTTGAGGGCGACGAACATGCCCGTGGAAGGATTGCTCGGCAAAAAGCTGGGCATGGTGCAGGTGTTTGATAAGGATGGCACCGTGCGCGGCTGCACCGTGCTCGAGGCCGGCCCCTGCGTGGTCACCCAGATCCGCACCAAAGAGCGGGACGGGTACGAGGCCGTGCAGCTCGGGTACGGGGTGAAGAAGCGCCTGAACGAGCCGGAGAAGGGCCATCTGAAGAAGTCGGGCGCCGGGAACGTGCGCTACCTGCGCGAGTTCAAGGCCGATAACATCGCCGAGATCAAGCTCGGCCAGAAGTTCGGCGTGGACCTGTTCAAGCCCGGCGACCGGGTGGACGTTACCGCCATCTCCAAGGGACGCGGCTTCGCCGGCGTGGTGAAGCGGCACGGCTTCGGCGGCGGGCCCAAGACGCACGGCCAGTCCGACCGCTGGCGTGCGCCCGGCTCCATCGGCTCCGGCACCACGCCCGGCCGCGTGCTCAAGGGGCTGCGCATGGCCGGCCATATGGGCAACCGCCAGGTCACCATTCGCAACCTGCAGGTGGTGGAGGTCAACCCGGCGCGCGGCATTATGCTCGTGCACGGGCCGGTGCCCGGCGCCATCAACGGCCTGGTCAAGATCCGGCGCGCCAAGGCGCCCGCGGCCAAGAGGAAGAAATAACCGGGCCCCATCCCGGCGGCGCCGGGGTTTGGCGCCGCTGGGCGGGCTTCCCGCGCGGGTGGGAGCCCGAGGGGGTGGGAGAGCGGCCATGCAACTGAAGGTGATGAACCGGGCCGGCGAGCAGGTGGGCACCATCGAGGTCGATGACGCCGTCTTCGGCATCAAGCCGAACCTGGCGGTGCTGCACCAGGTGGTGGTGGCCCATCAGGCCAACCGGCGCGCGGGCACGCACAGCACCAAGACGCGCGGCGAGGTGGAGGGGAGCACGCGCAAGATCCGGCCGCAGAAGGGCACCGGACGGTCCCGGCAGGGCAGCATCCGGGCGCCGCATCACCGGCACGGCGGCGTGGTGTTTGGGCCCAAGCCGCGCAAGTACACCCAGCGCATCCCCAAGATGCTGCGCCGCCTGGCCATCCGGTCGGCCCTGTCCGCCAAGGTGGCCGACAACGAGCTGGTAGTG
>JBHOQW010000052.1:0-1375 GCA_042408665.1 Dehalococcoidia bacterium | reverse complement strand
GCGGGGGCGGGGGTCATTCACACACAACGAGAGCCCTTGGAGAAAACACTTCGTACACAAACTACGCGGAGCCGCTGGGGATGGTTGGCGGGCTACGGCTCCCACCACTCCCTCGGCGGCCTTCGCGGTTCCCGGCGCACGAGCCGTGCGGCCGTGCCCGGCGCCCCTCCGAACTCACGGGGCGCGCACGAACGCACGTTCTGGCGGGACTGGCGGGCGCTTCGGCGGGAGTGGGCCGAGATTGAGGCCCGCACGCGGGCGGCCGATGCCGATGGTGGCGTGGGTGGCGTGGGTGGCGTGGACCAGGGCGCCGGGCAAAGTGCACCAGCGCTGGCAGCTTCCGGCCGTGGCCGTGCTGCGAGGAGTGCGGGGCTGTCGCGGCGGGAGCGGCAGCTGTCGGGGGTGTGGCTGGCCCGGTATCTCGCGCTGGATGCGGCGCTTCGGCGGTACGTGCCGCCGGAGGTGGCGGTGCGCATCTACGCGGCGGCGGCGCGTGGGGTGGGCGCCATCTGCGACGTGCCGGGTGCGGCGAGCGTGTTCGAGTTCGGGGACGGCACCCCTGCTGGGTCTGGCTCTGGCGATGTGCCGGCCATGCCGTGGCCGGCCGCCGTACAGGCGGCGAATACCCCCACCCTCACCCCCACGCCCACTCCCACCCCGCCGGCTGCGTTCCCCTCATCCGACGCGCTCCGGGTCGGCCGGCCGGTCGAGTTCTCAGGGCCGCCCGGCACAGTCGCACGGCTCGTGCGCCGTGAACCGCGAAGGCCGCCGCGGGAGTGGTGGGAGCTGTAGCGCGCCGGTCATGCCAGAGGCGCGGTCAGGTTTCTTGCTACCGCTCCTGCACCCCGGCAGCGCACGGGGTGCCCCGCCCCTCGGCACGGGGCACGGCACCCATCTCCAGCGTCTCCGCATGGTTTGTGTACGAAGTGTTTTTCCCAAGGGCTCTCGGTGTGGGTGAATGACCCCCGCCCCCGCCGCTGGCCGGCCGCGCGGCGGGCTCCTGACGTGCCCCCCGGGGTGGGTCGCGCGTGGATGGTTCACGGCCGAGGGGCGCCCGTGCGCGGCGTGGCAGTGGTGACGGGTGGGGAGGGGGAGGCGCCGGTACCTGACCATGCAGCGCGTGCGCCGGGGCTCAGCCGTCAGTGTTGGCGTCGGGTGGGGTAGGGGTATCGGTGGCCTGGCGGCGCTGGCGGCGTCTGCGGCGGGACTCGTTCACTCGCTCACGGTGGGTCTTCTGCCAGGCGGCGGAGCGGCAGGTAGCGGAACAGAAGCGGCGGCGGCGGAGTCCTTCCATCTCGCGGCCACAGTAGGCGCACGCCTTGCGCTCGCGCTTCCTGAGCGCTTGGAAGGCACGCACAATCTCCGCTCGACTCAG
>JBHOQW010000046.1:0-14251 GCA_042408665.1 Dehalococcoidia bacterium | reverse complement strand
GGAAGAGGCGGGTGCGCGGCGCCTCCCGCGCGTCCGGCGGCGGGGGTGGGCTGAGCAGCCGCTCGGCCAGCTCACGCAGCAGTGCCGGGTCCTCGCCCGGCTGCGCCCGCAGCAGCGGCGGGCTGCCGGACATGTCCCCCGTGATGACCGTGCTCGCGGCTACTAGCAGCACCGCCCCCGTCAGCAGTCCCTGTCGTATGCGTCCCTGCACCGTTGTTTCCCCTTCTTCCCCTTGTCCTCGGGCGCCTCAGCGCAGCCGGGGCCAATGGGCCTCGTGTGCCGGCTCGTGAGGCAGGCCGCGCGGTGTTTCGTGGCCTGCATCGTTTGCACAGACATGTTTCGCCTGACGCTTGCGTTCCTGCCCCGCCTGAGCCGGAGCGCGGCCGGGAAGCGCCGGCTCAGCGCGTCAGCCAGGCGAACTGCTGCGGCCGGCGGCGGGCCTGCGGGTCGATCACGACGTTGATGAGCGCCGGCCGCCGATTGCGCATCGCCTGCTTGAGGGCGGCCTCCAGCTCGCCTGGCTTCTCCACATGGTAGCCGTCACCGCCGAAGGCCTCGATGACCTTGTCGTAGCGGGCCAAGGGGTAAAGGGCGTTGGGCGGGATGGGGCGGTCGGGGTCCAGTTTGACCGGTCCACCACCGATGCCGTTGTTGTTGAACACGATGAACACGATCGGCAGGCCCAGGCGGCAGGCCACCTCCACCTCCAGGCCGTCGAAACCGAAGCCGGAATCGCCCTCCAGGTCGATCACCACCCGGTCCGGGTGGCACAGGGCGGCGGCGATGGCGAAGCCGGGGCCGACGCCCATCGTGCCGAAGGAGCCGGCGTCCAGGCGCGAGCGCGGCACGTAGTTGTTCAGCACCTGACGGCCGATGTCCATCGTGGAGGCACCCTCGCTCACGATAATCGCGTCGCGCGGCAGCGCGTCGCGGATCTCGCGCAGGGGGCGGTAGTAGCCCATCGGCACGTCCTCGGCGTTGAGGAGCGGCTCGGTGTTGCGGCGGTTCTCGGCGATCTTTTCGTTCAGGGCGTAGCGCCACTCGTTCTCGGTGCCGAACTGCCAGGGCTCCCGCTCCAGCTCGGCGTTGATCTGGCCCATCACCGCCTTGATGTCGCCCACCAGCCCCACCTCGGCGGGCACGTTGGTGCCGATCTCCTCGGGGGCGATGTCGAGCTGGATCACGCGCAGGTTGGACGACCAGCGTGGGGGCAGGCCGAAGTGCATGATCCAGTTCAGGCGCGCGCCGATGAGGAACACGAGATCGCAGTTCTGCAGGGCGAAGGTGCGTGCCGCCGCCACGCTCATGGCGTGGTCGTCTGGGAGGAGGCCTTTACCCATGGGCGAGGGCAGGTAGGGCAGGAGGGTGGTGTCGATGAACCGGCGGACCTCCTCCTCGGCGCGGGACCAGGCGGCGCCTTTGCCCACCACCACCAACGGGCGCTGTGCCGTCTTCAACGCGGCCAGCGCCTGCTTGACGGCGGCCGGGTCCGCCAGCGGCCGCGGCGCGGGCGGCACGGGCGGCTTCCAGGTGACGGACTCCTCCGGCACGCTCTCCAGGATCATTTCGGCCGGGAATTCGAGGTAGACAGGACCGGGGCGGCCGTACAGTGCGGCGCGGGTGGCCTGCTCGATGTAGTAAGGGATGCGCTGCTGGGAATCGACTACCTGCGCGTATTTCGCGAACGGGCGCAGCGGCTCCAGTTGCGGCGCTTCCTGGAAGGCGCCCATCCCGCGCTGTTTGGCGTCGGAGGCGCCGCCGATGAGCAGCATCGGCCAGCAGTTGGCCCAGGCATTGGCGAAGGCCGCCACCGCGTTGAGCGTGCCCGGGCCGGAGACGCACAGCGCCACGCTCAGGCGGCCGGTGAGATAGCCGGTGGCCTGGGCGGCGTAGGCCGCCGCCTGCTCGTGGCGCATCCCCACGTAGGTGATGCCTTCCCGCTGGCAGGCGATGGCGATGGTGGTCACCGGGATGCCTACCACCCCGTAGACGAACTGGACGCCCTGCTCTTTGAGGGCACGGGCCGTGATGGTGGCGCCGTCGATCTCAGCCATGCTCGCGCTCCTTGCTGTCGTTCCCTCGGTCCACCCAGAATAGAGGACCGCACGCCAACAGGCGAGACGCCACAAGCGTGCGCATAGCCGGCCCGAACATAACGCAGCCGTCCTCCGCCGCATGGGGAGGACGGCTGGGGCATGATCCCGCCTCTGGGCCGGCGGCTGGTTAGTCGCGACCTTCGGGGCAGCCGCGCGTCTGGCAGCGGGGCGCCTCGGAGGGGCGGCGTACGTTGAACCGGCCGCAGAACGGGCAACGCCAGGTGCGCATCGGTTGCGAAACGGTTGTTGCCATCAAGACCACTCCTGCCGTGCACCTACCGGGGCGCCACCGCGTCGGGGGACGTGCGGCAGAGAGCACGCGCTATGAGTATCGTCGCGATCTGCGGCCGCTTGAGGCTGTCGCGCCCGCGACACACCCCAAGCATAGCAAAAACATTACAAATTGCCAGCCCGATTTGTTATGAAGTTGCATGCTCGCCCGGTACACGGACGCCCGCGCGGTCGCTACACTGGCGCCGGCACGTAACATAAGGAGCCCCCACTATGACCGCGCCACCGGAACCCGAGCACGTCGGGCGCCCGCCTTTGGCAGAGGAACCAGACCCGGGAAAGTTTCAGCCCCCTGCACCCTTGCCGGTGCCCCGGCGCCGACCGGCCGCGGCGGCGCTCCTCCACCCTGAGCCGCGCTGGCTGCGCGCCACGGAACCGCCGCCGGACACCTGGTGACCGCACCTCACCGCGCGTCTGGTTATCCTGCACGTGCGTGGTCGCCGTGCTCGATGAGATCGCCTCTAGCGCCGAGCAGATCCGCAGCAGCCTCGGCCGGTTGGACGTGGCCCTGCGCGACCTCATGGGAGCCACCCCCGCCGCGCGGCGATTGGCGCCGCGCGTTAACGGGTGGGTGGCGGCTCACCGAAGCGCAGGCGCTGGAGGATGGCCTGGATCTCCAGTGTGGTGAGCCCGATGCGGTGCAGGGTGTGGCGGGTCAGCTCCAGGGCCAGCTCTCGCTCGGCGATCACCGCCTCGTTGGCACCCAGCCGCAGGAAGTCCGCCGCGTCGGTGGGGCTGTGCGCCCGCACCACGATGTCCAGGCGCGGGTTCTGGGCACGGGCCTCGCTCACGATGCGGCGGGCGTCCACCGGGTCGGGGACAGCCACCACCAGCGTGCGTGCGTAGGGCAGGGCGGCCTGGGCGAGCACGGAGGGATGCGCCGCGTTGCCGTAGATCACCGGCTCGCCGGCGGCGCGCAGGCGTTCCGCCGTGCGGCGGTCCTCCTCGAGGATCACGTAGCCCTGGCCGCGCCGGCGCAACACGGCGGCGATCAGGCTGCCCACTCGACCACCTCCCACGATCACCACGTGGTTGCGCAGGCGCGAAGAGATCGGCGCGGGGTCGCTGGCGGCCACGGCTCCGGCCCGAAGGGACAGGGGCTCGAGCACGCGCTGGATGGCCGGCGCCAGCCCCATAAAGGGCGGCGTGAGGGGGATAGTGGCCACCGTAGCCGCCAGGATCAGAGAAAACTGCTCGGCCGTGAGCGCGCCGGCCGCCACGCCGTCGCGCGCCACCACGAAGGAGAACTCCGCCGAGGGGGCAAGGGCGACGCCGGCCAGGGCGGCGGTGCGGGCGGGGCGCTGCAGCGGGCCGGCGATCAGCACCGCGGCGACCGCCGCCTTACTTAGCATGAGGGCGACCAGCGCCGCCAACAGCGCCGGTTGCGCCACAAGGAGCCGTGGGTCGACCAGCATCCCGACCCACACGAAGAACAGGGCGGCGAACAGGTCGCGGATGGGCAGCAGCTCACCGAGGGCGTGGTGCGAGACGTCGGACTCGCTCACCGTGATGCCGGCGATGAAGGCGCCCAGCGCTAAGGAGAGCCCGAAGCGTTCGCCCAGCACCGCTGTGCCCACCGCCAGACCGGCAATAGACAGGATGAACAGCTCCCGCGCGCCCAGCCGGGCGATGCGCACCAGCAGCGGCGGCACCAGACGTGTCCCCACGAACAGCGCCGCGCCCACGAAAGCCGCGGCCTGCACGGTAGCCAAGCCTACCCGCGCGTCAAGCCCGCCGGCACGGGCCACCGCGCCGAGCACGGCGATCACGATCACCGTGAGCAGGTCCTGGGCCAGCGTCCAGGTCACCGCCAGGCGGCCGTACGGGCTGTCCTGCTCGTTGCGCTCGGTGAGCAGCTTGACCAGGACGATGCTGCTCGTGCTGCCCGCCGCCGCGCCGGCAAACAGCGCGGCCTGCCAGGACCAGCCAAGTATCCATGTCGCCAGCGCCGTGATGGTCAGCGACAGCGGCACCTGCACCGCGGCGCCGGCGACCACGTCGCGGGCGGCGGCCAGGTCGCGCAGTGAGAACTGCACGCCCATGCCGAACATGAGCAGCACCGTGCCCAGGTCGGCCAGGCGTTGCACGGCCGCCACGTCACCCACCGGACCGGGGGTGAAGGGGCTGAAGGCCAGACCGGCGGCCAGGTAGCCCAGAAACACGGGCAGGCGCAGGAGGCGCGCTAGGGCGCCGCCTGCCAGGGCGATGAGCGTCGCCGCCACTAGGTCCAGGCTCAGGGTCGTATCGGTCATCGTCGTCAGCGTACATGCTGCGGCGGGTGAGCGCCTGGCCGAGGGCGGTGGACGGGGCGGTCGCGCCCGACTGTCGGCCGCCCAGGGCGGCGGGGGTGCACCGAACCGCGATGCTACGGAACGCGCGGAGAGGGTAGAGGAGTATAATGTGCCGAGTCGCGGCTACCAGGATGCGCATGTTCGATCGCGGTCACCGTCACCTGTTCGTCGGGCGGGAGCCGGAGCGGCGCCGGCTCCAGGCGCTGCTCGAGGCAGTGCAGCGCGGCAGCGGCGCGGTGGCGATGGTTGCCGGCGAGCCGGGGATCGGCAAGACCCGGCTGGCGCAGGAGCTCGCGCACGAGGCGCGCCGGCGCGATGTCCTCGTTCTGTGGGGCGGGTGCTCTGAGGGCGACTGGTCGCCGCCGTTCGGCCCATGGGCCGAGGTGTTGGACGAATATCTCCGCGTGGCCGGCCCGGAGGCGGTGCGGGCGGCGGGAGCGGCGGCCGTACCGCTGGCGCAGCTCGTGCCCGCCTGGCGCACGGCGCTGCCCGACCTCCCGCCGGCGGCCCCCCTCGGCTCGCGGGAGGAGCGCTTCCGCCTCTACGAGAGCATCCGGCAGGTGCTGCACGCCGCCGCACGCCGGCAGCCGCTCGTCCTCGTGCTCGACGACCTGCAATGGGCCGACCGCGATTCGCTCGCCGTGCTGCGGCACGTCGCCCACGGCATCGAGTCTAGCCCCCTGCTCATCGTCGGCCTCTACCGCGATGTGGAGCTCGACCGCCGCCATCCGCTTGCCGACGCGCTCGCCGACCTCCGCCGTGAGACCGGCTACGCGCGCATCGCGCTCAAGGGCCTGAGCATGGCCGAGGTGACCGAGTACCTCACCCGCGTCGCTGGGCGCGCACCGCCGCGGGAGTTGGCACGGGTGATCCACGCCGAGACCGAGGGCAACCCCTTCTTCGTGGGTGAGGTCGTTCTGCACCTCCGCGAAGAGGGACGGATCCCGCACCAGGACGAGGAGTGGCCCGTCACGGCCGCCATCGGTGACTGGGGGATCCCCGAGAGCGTCCGCCAGGTGGTGGGCCGTCGCCTGGCGCGGCTTTCCGAGCAGACCAACCAGCTCCTCGGCCTGGCCGCGGCTTTCACTGCCGGCTTTGATTTCCGCGTGCTGCAGGCGCTGAGCGAGCTGCCCGAGGAGACGGTGCTGGACTGCATCGACGAGGCGCTGCGCGCCCAGCTCATCCGTCCGGCCGAGGGCGCCGCCGGCAGCGAGACGTACGCGTTCGTGCACGCCATCGTGCGCGATACGCTTTATGCTGAGCTCAGTCCCAGCCGCCGAATGCGGCTCCACCGCCGTATCGCCGAGGCACTGGTGCGCGTCTATGGGGAGCGCGCGCACCGCCACGCCGCCGAGATCGCGGCCCAGTATCACGCCTCCGCCGCCCTGCCCGGTGCCGAGGCCGGCATCCCCCACGCGCTCGCCGCTGCTGACCAGGCGAAGGCCGCGGTGGCCCACGAGCGGGCGGTGATCCTCCTGCGGATGGCGTGCGAGTTGGGCTTCGAGCTGCCGCCCGACCGGCAGGCGGAGGTGCTCGGCCGGCTGGCGCTCGCCGAGGCGGAGGCGCTCATGCTCGACGACGCGCGCCGCTCCGTAGACGCCGCGCTCGCGGCCCACGCCGCTGCGGGGACCCCTGGACCAGCGGTGGCGGCGTTCCTCACGGCGGTGGCCCGCGCGCTCAAGGGCGGCGGCGCACCGCCGGCGACGTGGGAGCCGCTGGTCCAGCGCGGCTTGGACCTTGCGGGCGAGCGGCGCGACCTCACCTGGGCGCGGCTCATGCTGCTCCGCGACCCGATCGCGCCGGTCGCGCACGGCCTCATCGAGGCCGCTCGTTGGGCCGGTTTCCACCCGGAGGCCGTCGCCATCGCCCGTGCCCAGGGGGATGAAGACGATTACGCCAGCACCCTGGAGCCGTTCGACTGGCGCACGCGCGCGGAGACCGAGGCTACCCTTACCCTGGTGCGGACGTGGCAGCGGCCGACGGCGATCCTGCATGGGCTGAACGTCGTGGCGCGGGAGCTGCTGTACCGCCACGGTGCCTTCCGTGACGCCGTCGTGCGCTGTGAGGAGCTGCTCGCCACCGCCGAGCGCTTCGGCTCGCTCCCCCAGCAGGCCGAGGCGCTGGTCCATCTCATCTCAGCGTACGCCACCTTGGGCGAACTGGACCGCGCCCGCCGGGCCGAAGACCAGGCACGCGCGCTGGTGGACCGGCTAGGCCGCGCGCACCGCCTGCGCCTGGTGCAGAGCTTCTTGGGCTACTACCTCGACGGCGACTGGCCTGCGCTCGCCGAGGCGCGCGCCCGGCCGCTGGCCGACGCGGACATGGCGCGTATTCCCATCCAGCTCCCGGCGGCGGCCTGGGCGGCGCGCGCCTACGTCCAAGCCGGTCGGTCGGAGGAGGCATACCGGCTCCTGGCGGCACTTACGCCGGTGCTGGAAAAGATGCAGCCGCGCATGTGGGTGCACAACGGTGCGGTGGTACTCGCCGGCGCGGCGGTCTGGGAGCTGGGCGCGACGGGCTACGCTTCGAGCTACCGCCGGCTGGCGCGCGAGCTGCTGGCGGCGGACGTGCACGACTTCCCCATCGGCTCCAACCACCTCACCGTGGCCCGCATGGCGGCGTTGCTCGGCGACGTGGGAGAGGCGCACGAGTACTTTGACCGTGCCCGCGCCCGGCTGGAGGCGGACGGTCGGTGGCCGGAGCGGGCGATCGCTGACCACGACGAGGCGCTGGCCCTGCTACGTGCCGGGGTGGGCGACCATCACCGCATCGCCGCACTGCTCGGCGAAGCGCTGACGCAGTTCCGGGCGCTGGGCATGGCCGGCTGGGAAGCGTGGGCCTCCGACCGGCTGCGGGAGCTGGAGGCGGCGCGCGTCGGCGGGCCGCGCGCTGCCCCACGCTATCCCGACGATCTCACCGAGCGCGAGGCGGAGGTGCTGCGGCTGCTCGCCGCCGGACGCAGCAATCAAGTGATCGCCACGGCGCTGGTGCTCAGCCCACACACGGTGGCCCGCCACATCGCCAACATCTACGCCAAGATCAACGTCCACAACCGCGCCGAGGCCACCGCCTACGCCCTCCGCCACGGCCTGCTCGACGACGGCACAGCGTCGCCGTAGCGCGTTCGCACCACGGGCCGGCGCCCCACCCTGAAAGTACTTCCCCCCTGAGCGCCCCTGCACGGTTCGCGCCATCGACAACCGCCGCTGCAAGGCCTCGGCTCGTCGCGCAGAATGCAGGGTTCGCGCGATGGCGGGTGGCCGGCATCGCGTCATCCTACAAGACACCGGCAACGCGCTGTCCGAGAGGGCCGACCACGATCATCGCCGCATGGACCCCCCAGCTCACGCGGCCGATGGAGGCGGCGACGGCGCCGCCGTCTGGCTCGAACGGACCGCCGCTAGGGGCGTTGCAGCGAATCTCAGCGAAGGAGAACAGCCATGCTCGGAGAATAAGCGGGTAGCGCTGGGAGAAGGTCACCGGAATCCGCGTACTGCCGACCGAGGGTAGGACGCCGGACGGAACCAAGCTCAATTGGTCGGGCAGGGAAACAATTGAGATAGGAGGATATCATGCCGCTTATCAGCGTCAAGGTCATCGAGGGGGTCTTCTCCGACAGCCAAAAGCAGGAGATCGTGCGCTCACTTACTGAGGCAATGGTCGCGATCGAGGGCGAGAACATGCGCCCGGTCACGTGGGTCGTGGTCGAAGAGGTCAAGAGCGGCGACTGGGGGATCGGTGGCCAGCCGCTGACCACCGCCGACGTCCAGGCGCTGGCTCGTGGGCAGAAGGTGGGCTGAGCGCCATCGAGGGCGTCGTATACCTGCCGCATATCCAGCATCCGGCGCCAGGAGGGCAGGGCGTGGCTGCGTTGTTTGCGTGCCACGCCCTCCAATCAACCGCTCTGAGTCGGGCCAGACGGCGTGGACCCCGGTTTTGGGCGCCCGCCAACAACACGGAGGATACCCATGGGAACGACAACGATCACAAAGAAGAACCTCGGCCAGCCAGATCAAATCACCCGGTTCGAAAACGGTGAGCTGGCCACCGTCACAGTGGACGGCTGCACGGTGGCGCGGGCCGTGTTCCAGCCCGGCTGGCGGTGGTCCGAACACGTGGGTGCCGCCAGCGGGCAGAGGCTGTGCAACGCCGCCCACCTGGGGTACGTCCTTTCGGGACGGTTGATGGTGGAGATGGGCGACGGCACCCGCATCGAGATGGGGCCCGGCGATGTCGCCCTGATCTGGCCCGGTCACGACGGCTGGACGGTCGGCGACGAGCCGTGCGTCTTCCTGGAATTCCCGCCGCCGGTCGTGTAGCGGTGCCTTCCGGCACGCGGCGCCGGGGTGGAGGGCTGGATGGATGCCGGCCCGTACGGCGCCGCGCGCCGTGCCGTAAGGAGACCCGCGATGGACGCGCACCTCCAACGCCGCATCCAACGCTACGGTTGGGATCGGGCTGCGGCGGTGTACGAGCGCTACTGGCAGCGCCAGCTCGCGCCGGCGCAGGACCGCCTTCTGGCCCTTGCCGCCCTGCGGCCGGGCGAACGGGTGGTGGATGTGGCCTGCGGCACCGGGCTTGTCACCCTGCGCGCAGCCGAGGCCGTCGGACCATCCGGACTTGTCCTCGGTACCGACATCGCGGAGCAGATGGTCGCCCGCACGCGGGCTGCCGCCGACGCTCGCGGCCTGCGCCACGTCCGCACCGCGCGCCTGGACGCGGAAGACCTAGGTGAGCTGCCGGAGGCATCGTTTGACGCAGCGCTGTGCGCGTTGGGGCTGATGTACGTGCCCGACCCGGTACACGCGCTGAGGGAAATGGCCCGGCCGCTGGTGCCGGGCGGCCGCGCGGTCGCCGCGGTGTGGGGGCGGCGGGAGCGGTGCGGCTGGGCCCCGCTTTTTGCGATCGTTGACGCGCGGGTGCGGTCCGAGGTCTGCCCACTGTTCTTCGGGCTGGGCACGCCGGGTGCCCTGGCCCAGGCGCTCTGCGCCGCCGGCTACACGCAGGTGGTCACCGAGCGCCTGGACGTGATCCTGACGTATTCCTCCGGTGAGGAGGCGTGCGGCGCAGCGTTTCTGGGTGGGCCCGCGGCCCTAGCCTATTCCCGCTTCGATGCAACCACACGTCGGGCGGTGCAGGCAGAGTACCTGGCCGCGCTGGCGCCGTTCCGCACGGCGACGGGGTACGCCGTTCCGGGCGAGTTTGTGATCGCGCGTGGCGCGCGACCGTGAACCGGGATTTGGAGATGGAGGGAACGGGATGACGGTTGGAGACGCGGTGGCGCGCTCCGTGGAGCGGACGCGGGCCATCTTCGCGCGGCGACCGGCGGCGGCACGCGCCCGCAAAACGGCGACGGCACGCCTGGTGGGAGGGGGCTGGCAGACCGAGGTGCGGCTGGGCGGGCACACCTTGCTGGTCGACCAGCCGGTTGCGCTGGGGGGAGGGGACGCCGGGCCCACACCGGGCGACCTCATGCGGGCGGCGCTGGCCGCCTGCCTCGTGCAGAGCTACGCCATGCACGCTGCCCGCTTCGGCGTGGGGTTGCGCGGGATCGCGGTAGAGGTGGAGACGGAGATCGACCTGCAGATGGCGTGGGGCATCGAGGTGCCGTCGCCGCCGGGGTTCAGCACGATCCGCTATACGGCCACCCTCGACACCGATACGCCCGCCGCTCCGGTCGAGGCGCTGGCGGCGTATGTGCTCGCGCATAGCCCCAGCGTGGACGACCTGCGCCGGGCCATCCCCCTAGAGGGCCGCACCCTCATCCGCCGGCCGGCTGATACCTCCGCCTGAGGTTCGGCGTGCCACGCCGGCGGACGTGGGCGCCCCGCCTCCCGCCGCCGGCCGAGGCACCGGAGCCGCACGGGCGGCGGATGGGTGTAGGATGGGAGAGACCACATCCGCCCCGGGGCGATGACGGAAACGGGCATGGGCCGCCACCGTCTTCCGCGGCTCGTCCTGCTGCTGGTTGTGACGCTTGCGCTGACGGCGTGCAGTGAGCGTCGCCCGGCAGGTCGGGCCGCGCCGGCCCCAAGCGCCGGCACGACGGCACCGGCTGCCCCTGCGGTGACGGCCACCGCCGCGCCTACGCCGCGCGCCGTCGTTGCCGTACCCCAGTTCGAACCGACGTCGTGCCCCTTCACGCCCGCGCGCGGGCACGAGGAAGGGCGCACGCTGGTGTGCGGCTACGTGACGGTGTCGGAGGTGCACACCGGACCCGCGGGCCGCACCATCCGCCTGGCGGTGGCCGTGTTCAAAGCCCGCCGCGGCGAAGGCGTGCCGCCCCTGTTCTGGCTGGACGGCGGTCCCGGCGGCTACAGCCTGGACGGCATCGCCGCCCAGCTCACGCCCGCCCTGGCCGCGGCGCTGGCCGGTGACCGCGACCTCGTGGTCTTCGACCAGCGCGGTGTCGGCTACTCGCAGCCGTCCCTGACCTGCACCGAGCTTTTGGATCTCAAACACGCTACCTTGAACCGGCGCCTCAGCCGGGCCGAGGACGCGGAGCTGGGACGACAGGCGGTGCAGGCCTGCCACGACCGCCTGGTGGCGGCCGGGGTCAACCTCGCCGCCTACACCAGCGCCGAAAGCGCGGCCGACGTGGACGACCTGCGCCGGGCGCTCGGCTACGGGCAGATCAACCTGTACGGCGTCTCCTACGGCACGCGCCTGGCCCTTACCGTGATGCGCGACTTCCCGCACATCCTGCGCGCGGTCGTGCTGGACTCGCCGGTGCCCCTGCAGGCCAACCTCTACGCGGATGTGTACAGCAGCGCCCAGCGCGCCTTTGACCTCCTCTTCCAGCGGTGCGCCGCCGACGCCGGCTGCAACGCCGCTTACCCGAACCTGGAAGACGAGTTCTACGCCCTGGTGCGGCGGCTCAACGCCGCGCCCGTCGCCGTGCCGTTCATCCACCCGCGCACGCGGGCGATGTATACGTACCTGCTCACCGGTGACCGGCTGGTGTCGGCCCTGTTCCAGATGCTGTACTACGGCTCGATCATCCCCGACTTGCCGCGGACGATCACCGCCCTGCGCGACGGTGACCCCGAGCCGTTCGTCCGCCACTACCGCGACCTCTTGTTCTACGACCAGCTCAGCCAGGGTATGTACCTCTCCGTGCAGTGCGGGGAGGAGGCGCGCTTTACCACCGAGGCACAGGTGCAGCAGGCGGCGCGGGGGGTGCGGCCGGAGATCGGCGCGCAACAAGGGGAGGGGGTTGGCGACGACTGGTTCCTGCGGGCCTGCGGGCTGTGGGGCGCGCGGCCGGCTGCCCCCGTCGAGAACGAGCCGGTGACCAGTGCGGTGCCTACACTGGTGCTGGCCGGCGAGTTCGACCCGATCACGCCGCCCGCCTACGCGGAAGAGGCGGCGCGCACCCTACGCAACGCCTATCTGTTCGTGTTTCCCGGTCTGGGGCACGGCCCCGGCCAGAGCCACCCCTGCCCGCTGCTGCTCCTACGCGCCTTCCTGCAGGGCCCCAGCCAACGCCCGCAGCACGCCTGCCTGGGCGCTATGGACGGCCCTGCTTGGGTGCTGCGCACCCGCTGACGATGTCGAAAACCTGTTCTACCGCATCGCGTCTTCGTTACAATGTGATACAATAATGGCACCGGCCCGCGGTCGCGTCCCGAGGCGCTGCGCCGGGTGTGACTGCGCGACTTGCGACCTCGGTCCTCCTCCCCTCCGGCGCCTCCCCGCGTCGGACCTCGCACGGTAACGCCGCTGATCGGACGAGAGAGTGCACGCATGACGACGAAGACCACCGCCCCGGCTCAGTACGACGCGAGCTCGATTCAGGTGCTGGAAGGGTTGGAGGCGGTGCGGCGCCGGCCCGGCATGTACATCGGCTCCACCGATGCCCGCGGCCTGCATCACCTCGTCTATGAGATCGTGGACAACTCCACCGACGAGGCGATGGCCGGTTTTTGTGACCGCATCGAGGTCACCATCAGCAAGGATGGCTGGGTGACCGTGCGGGACAACGGCCGCGGCATCCCGGTTGGCATCCACGAGAAGACGGGCAAGAGCGCGCTGGAGACGGTGATGACGGTGCTGCACGCCGGCGGCAAGTTCGGCGGCGGCGCCTACAAGGTCTCCGGCGGCCTGCACGGGGTGGGCGCCTCGGTGGTCAACGCCCTCTCCGAGCGGCTGTGGGTGGAGGTGCGCACTGGCGGCAAGGTCTACCGCCAGGAATACCGGCGCGGCGTGCCCACCGGCGACGTGCGCGTGGTGGGCGAGTGCGATCCCGCCGAGCACGGTACCACCACCTCCTGGCTGGCCGACACCCAGATCTTCAAGGACGGCCTCAATTACGATTTCGACACCCTGGCGCAGCGCTTCCGTGAGGTGGCCTACCTCACCAAGGGGCTCTGGATCCGGTTCACGGATGAGCGGGACGACCGGGAGCTGAACTTCTACTTCGAGGGGGGCATCCGCTCGTTCGTACGGGAGCGCAACCGCGGCCAGGTGGTGCTGCACAAGGAGCCGATCTATATCGAGCGGCAGGTGAACGGCACCTTCGTGGAGGTGGCGCTCCAGTACAATGACGGCTTCCAGGAGGCCACCTTCTCGTTTGCCAACCACGTCAACACCGTGGACGGAGGCACGCACCTGACCGGCTTCCGCACCGCCCTCACGCGCGTGCTGAACGACTACGCCCGTCGCCAGAAGTTCCTCAAAGAGGGCGACCCCAACCTCACCGGCGAGGACGTGCGCGAGGGGCTGGTGGCCGTCGTCTCCGTGAAACTGGCGGAGCCGCAGTTTGAGGGCCAGACCAAGGGCAAGCTCGGCAACGCAGAGGTGGCCAACCACGTCCAGTCGGCCGTCGCCGACGCCCTCAGCCAGTACCTGGAGGAGCACCCGGCGGAGGCCAAGCGCATCATCGAGAAGTGCCTGACGGCGGCGCGGGCGCGCGAGGCGGCGCGCAAGGCGCGCGACCTGGTCATCCGCAAGGGCGCCCTCGAGGGGACGATGCTCCCCGGCAAGCTGGCCGATTGCCAGGAGCGCAACCCGGAGCTGTGCGAGCTGTTCCTGGTGGAGGGCGATTCGGCCGGCGGCTCGGCCAAAAGCGGGCGCGACCGCCGCTATCAGGCGATCCTGCCCCTGCGCGGCAAGATCCTGAACGTGGAAAAGGCGCGCGTGGACAAGATGCTGGCGCACGAGGAAATCCGCGCGCTCATCACCGCCCTCGGCGCC
Source organism: Dehalococcoidia bacterium (assembly GCA_042408665.1). Taxonomy (GTDB): domain Bacteria; phylum Chloroflexota; class Dehalococcoidia; order CAUJGQ01; family CAUJGQ01; genus CAUJGQ01. Next base: position 378 of record JBHOQW010000046.1, on the reverse strand, counting down.
GGCTATGGCGAGAGTATGGACCTGTCCAAGCTGCGCTACGGCCGCGTGATCATCATGACCGACGCGGACGTGGACGGCGCCCACATCCGCACGCTCTTGCTCACGTTCTTTTTCCGCAATATGCGGCCGCTGATCGAGAATGGGCACCTGTTCATCGCCCAGCCACCGCTATACGGCATTCGCAGCGGCAAGCAGCACTTCTGGGTCTACAACGACCGCGAGAAGGAGGAGCTGCTGGCCAAACTGAACGGCAAGCCGGTGACGGTCCAGCGCTACAAGGGTCTGGGCGAGATGAGCGCCGAGCAGCTCTGGGAATCGACCATGAACCCGGCCACGCGCACCCTCCTCCAGGTGGACATCGAGGACGCCATGCAGGCG
>JBHOQW010000044.1:0-3226 GCA_042408665.1 Dehalococcoidia bacterium | reverse complement strand
CCGTTGACCGGCGGTTTGTTGTGGAAGGTGGCGTTCGGTTGCAGCTTGAAGGTGACCTGCAGGCCGTCGCCCGCCAGCTCATAGGAGGCGGCCAGGTCCGGTACCACCTCGTAGTTGTAGGAGACGTCCGGTGTGGGTCCGGTTTTGAACTTGAGCAGGCGGCTGTAGGTGAACCCAGCCAGGTTCTGCGCGCGGTAGGTGGGGTTGTTGGTCGGGTCGAGCGGGGTGTCGCCGACGTCATTCCAGGTGTAGGTGCCGCCCGGCTTGGGCGTGCCCTCGGCCGAGATCGCCGCCGTGGTCGGCTGCACGCCGGGCGCGGCCGTCACCTGCGCGGCCGGCTGCCCTTCCTTCTTTCCGCCACCGCACGCCGCCAGGAACCCGGCGGCGCCGCCCAGTGCCAGCGCCCGTCGTCGCGTGAGACGACCACGGGCGATCACGGCCATCCAGCGGTTCCGGTCATCCATCGGTCTTCTCCCTCCTCACGTCAGCGCCTGGCTCCCTTCCTCCATGCGCCGCACAGCTAGCATGGCGCGCGATCTTACCACCTGTCAATCTTGATCCGGAGGGTATAAGCCCTGTCTATTACCGCGCGCCTGCATCGCCCGCAGGTAGTACGTGCAGGACTGTCCAGGCAGATGCACGCGGCCGGCGCATGGCCGGCCGCGTGCGTGGGGGACGAGGGCGAGGTTCAGTGGATGGCAGCCGAGTGCTCACCGGCCACCGGCGCGCCCTCCAGGGCACGGGCCGCCAGGCGATCGTCGATCAGCAGGCAAACGGCGATGCCCAGGGCGCTGATCGCCGCCCCCACCAGGAAGGCGTCGTGGAAGGCGGCCAGGGCGGCATCCCGGGTGAAGGGGTTGCCGAGCTGGGCGCCGTAGTGGGCCAGGCGGTTGCTGAGCACGGTGGCGAGCAGGGCCACGCCGAAGCTCGCCGCTACCTGGCGCAGCGCGTTGAAGGCGGAGCTAGCGCGGCCCATGGCTGCGGGGCGGATGGTAGCGAAGGTGGCAGCCTGCAAGGGCACGACCAGAAAGGCGAAAGCCATGCCACGCGCCACCATGATGGCCCGCACCCACCACAGGTCGGTGGTGAGGCCCACGGCCAGGAACGCCAGGGCAGTGAGCGCCAATCCGCTTAGACCAAGCATCATCATGCGCCGCGGGCCGAGACGGCCGTATAGGCGGCTGGCCAGCGGCATCATCAGCACCAATCCAATAGCCTGGGGAAAGGTGGCCAGGCCGGACTGGAGCGGCGTCAGACCACGCTCGGCCTGGAGGAGCAGGGGCAGCAGGAACAGCACCCCGACGAATCCCGCCATGCTCACGAACATCACCGTGTTGCCGGCGCTGAACAGCCGGTCGCGGAACAGGCGCACGTCGATCATCGGCTCCGGCGCGCGCAGTTCCACCAGCACAAAGGCCGCTAACAGTGCCAGCCCGGCCCCACTGAACACGAGCACGCGCCGGTCATCGAATCCGCGCTGGCCCGCTTCGGCAAGGGCATACACGAGCATCGCTAGAGCAGGTGCGCCGAGGAGAAAGCCGGGCAGGTCCAGCCGTCCGGCCTGCGCCTGCCGCTCCTCGCGCAGGAGGAGAGCGGCGGTGAGCAGGCCGATCAGGCCGATGGGCACGTTGACCAGGAAGATCCAGTGCCAGCTCCAGTACTCGGTCAGGTAGCCGCCCAGTACCGGCCCTGTCGCCGGGGCGACGGCCGAAGGAATGGCTAGCACGGCGGACGCGCGGGCCCGCTCCTCCGGCGGGAAGGCGCGGAAGAGCATCGCCGTGCCCACCGGCGTGAGCATCCCGCCGCCCACTCCCTGCAGCACGCGGAACAGGATCAAGCTCTGGATGTTCCAAGCGGTAGCGCAGAGCAGGGAGGCAAGCGTGAAGGTACCAAGGGCGAACATGAAGGTGCGTTTGGTGCCGAAGCGGTCACCTGCCCAGCCGCTCACCGGGATGAACACGGCCAGGCTGAGCAGATATCCGGTCACCACCCACTCGATAGTGGTGGTGCCAGCCCGGAACTCGCGGGCCAGGGTGGGCAGGGCGACGTTCGTGATCGTCATGTCCAGGAGGTCCATGAACAGGCCGAACACGAACACGGTCGCCACCGCCCATTTGTAGGGCAATCGGCTCATGGCGGTGCAGATCCTTTCTCGACGGGTTGCGCGGGGTGCGACGGGGGGGTGAGGCCGCGGGCCAGGGCATCCGCCACGGCGCGCAGCGCCTGCTCAAGCCAGGCGCGGTCGCGGCCCAGCACCACCTGGCTGACGAAGCCGGCGCTGAAGGCGAGGTCCGCGACCGCTTCGGCCAGTGCGGTCACATCTGCGTCCGCGCGCAGGCGGCCGGCCTGCCGGTGACGCATGAGCTTGGCGGCCATCGCCGCTACGATCCGCTCCCTGATGACCCGCACGTGCCGACCAACCTCGGCATCGGTAATGGCCTGGGCAACGGCCACGCGCATGAAGTCCTGGTGCTGCCAGAAGAAGTCCAGCGGCATCGTAAGCACAGCCGCCAGCTCATCGGCCAGATCCCCGTGATCCGGCAGGGCGTTCTGGAAGGCCTCAATGATGGTGCCCGCCTTGCGTGAGAGGATGGCGAGCAGGAGGCCGCGCTTGCCGCCGAAGTAGCGGTGGATGAGGCCCTCCGCGCAACCGGCCCGCTCCGCCACCTCACGGGTGGTGGCAGCCTCGAAGCCGCGCTCGGCGAACACGGCCGTCGCCGCCTCGATCAACGCCGCCTCGCGCGCCGCGCGATCGTGCCGGCCGGGCACCACCCCGTCGCCCGCGGTCCGTGTCACGTTCATTCCCTCACACAATGTGCGTGCGCACGCACATACATCATGCGGGACGCCGGGGCGGCGCGTCAAGGGGCGCGACGGTCAGCGACCGGTAAAGGTGGGCGCGCGCTTGGTCAAAAAGGCATCGACCCCCTCGCGTCCGTCGGCGGTGCGGGCCATAGCGGCGATGGTCTGCGTCTCGTGTTCCAGTTGGGTCTCCAGCGGCGTCGTCCAGGAGTCCTGGAGCAGGCGCTTGGTGGCGCCGAAGGCGCGCGTGGGCCCGGCCGCGAGCTGCGCCGCCAGGGCCTGCGCCTCGGCCAACAGGTCCGCGTCCGGCACCACCCGCGTCACGATCCCCCACGCCAGCGCCTCGTGCGCGGTGAGGGTGCGGTTGGTCAGGCACAGCTCCAGCGCCCGCTTGAGGCCCACCAGGCGCGGCAGGAAGTACGTC
>JBHOQW010000034.1:0-15006 GCA_042408665.1 Dehalococcoidia bacterium | reverse complement strand
GAGCTGTGCATCAACGTCTGCCCCTTTGACGCCCTCTACCTGGACACCAGCGGGGAGCGCGTGGGCGATTTCTTCGGCGTGGCGACGGTGATCGAGAAGCGCTGCACCGGCTGCCGCCTGTGCGAGCAGGCCTGCGGCTGGAGCGCCATTTACATCGACCCGCCGCGCGACGAGCTCAAAAAGAAGCTCCTGGAAGTCGTGGCGTAACGGCCTGTCGGTCGCATCCGGCACGGGGCCCGGGTGCAAACCTCCGGACCCCGTGCTGCTCTGTGCTGTTCCCCGTGCTGCCTGCTTTGATAGATTCTTGTGAGCACCTGCACAAAGATTGTGATGTCTTCGACAATCCGTTCCCCGTATACTTCGCGTGAATGACGATTGGCACGAAACCGGGCCGGTGAGGGGTCGCGCATCAGTCGCCCGGCGCCGGAAACGCCGCGCGCTCCGCACGGCGGGCCCGGTGGAGCCGTGGAGAAGGCCCTGTCCGGGGAATGAGGCTGCAACGTGAGGAATGGGGGGGAGCGTTCGGCCCGCCGGTCTGGCTCTCGTCCCTCGCGCCCCCTGACGTCCGGGTCCGCGCCGGCCCTTACCGTGGGGCAGGAGGGCGAGCCGGTGAGTCGATCGGTACTGGTGGTGCACCAGCGCGCAGCGATGCGCCGCCTCCTGCGCCTGAACCTCGAGCTGGAAGGCCTCACGGTGGTCGAGGCCGCCACCGCCCCCGAGTGCTTCCGGCAGCTTCGCGCTCAGGCGCTCGCCGCCCTGGTGGTCGACCCGGAGGTCTTCGCCGACCCGCAGCACGAAGCCGCCCTTGGCCGCGCCGTCCGGCAGCTCTGCCTGCCCACCCTTGTGGTGGCCGACGGGCCGGAGCACCGCCGCTTCGCCCTTCGCCTGGGCGACGCCCCTTACATCGCCCGTCCAGACGCCCTCGAACGCTTGGTCGCCGCGGTGCTCGCCCTGATCGCGGGAGGCGCCGTCCCGACCGTCCTGTGATCCCCTGTGGCCGTGGTACCTCCTCCGGGCTATCGTCCGCGTCCGCGCCGGTCGCCTACCATGGCGGCGACGGACCGGCAACCGGGGGCAAGCGGCGGGCACGGGGCGGGGGCGCATGGGCAGGGCGACGCATCGGCCGGAGCGCGTGGTCCTCGTGGTCGACGATGACGCCGGGGTGCGCGGGTTCGTGGCGGTGGTGCTGCACACCGAAGGGTACCGGGTGCTCACGGCGGTGCACGGCGCGGAGGCGCTGGAGTGCATCGCCCGGCAGCGGCCCGACCTGGTGCTGCTCGACCTCGCGATGCCGGTGATGGATGGCTGGCAGGTGCAGCGGGCGCTGCGCGATCAGGGCGTGCACGTCCCCTTGATCTTTATGAGCGCCGGGTACAACGCCCGGATCGAGGCCGAGCGCCACGGCGCGCACGGTTATCTGGCGAAGCCGTTCACCGCCGCCGAACTGCTCACCACCGTGACCCGCTTCGTGTCCACGCTCTCCTCCTGAGAGGTGCGCCACACGCGCGCTCCGGCTATGGTGGAGGCGGGAATCGTAACGGCGCTTCCCACCTACAGTGACGTTGGACCGTGAGGCCGCCACGATGAGCGACGCCGCCGACCGCGCCGCGCGCCTCTGTCTGCACCTGTTCGCCGATTGGTTGGGTGAGCGCACCGCCCAGGCGGTGCGCCTGGCGCCGGTGGCGCCGGTGCCGGATACCTCGGCAACGATCGCCGCGGGGGCGGTGGACGGCCGACCGCTGGCCGCGGCGCTGGTCTTCATCGTGCCGCCGGACGGTGAGGGGCCGTGGTACGCCGCCAAGCGGGCGTTGGAGGAGCGGCTGAGTGCACGGCTGGAGGGTGGGTATCTGATCTGGGTGCCGCAGGGCGCGGAGCTGCCGGAGCGGGAGCCGGCCATCTCCGAGTTCATCCTGCGCGCCGAGGAGACGCTGGCGCGCTTCGTGCCGGGCGGCCACGGCGAGATCCGCTTCCCCGTGGCGGTCTACCTGCGAAAGAGCGACGAGGAGGGGAGCTACGTCACGGCGCGGGGTGGGCTGGCGCCGCACTGGGCGCAGTTCACCAACCGCGTCTCCGGCCACTTCCAGCTCGACAGCCGCGAGCTGCACCGCCTGCCCGCCGGGGAAGGCCACCTGCGCGAGCTGATCGAGCGCATCGTGCAGGTGGCCGGGGCGGTAGAGCTGGGGCGCACGGCGGAGGTGCCGTGCGAGGATGCCTGGGTGGCGCAACGGCTGAAGGGCGGGGCCGGGGTGGCGCTGATTGGTGAGCCGCCCGGCGCGGAGCTGTCCGCCGGCGCCGGGCTGCGTCGTTCCTTGCGCCGCGCGCTCCAGGCCGTGCGCGGCCCGCTGCTATCCGTCACCGCCGATGCGCGCCTGGTCTGCCTGGTGGGACCCTATACGTACCGCGCCGAGCAGCCGGTGAGCACGGCCCTGCTCGGCTTTGACCCTGCCTTGTACCAGGGCATCGACCTCATCTGCCTGGCCTGTGAGGGCGAGGTGATGCCTCTCCTGGACCTGACGCGCCACCCACTGCTGGCGCCGCGCGCCGCCGTGTAGCAGCCGCTTAGTTGTCGGCCACCCCGGTGCGTCCAGTTTTGTCCATGCGTCGCGTGCTCGGTTGTCGGTTCTGGCCGCTTCCGGGACCGGGGGAGTCGGTCTGGTTAGGCTCCCGCTTCCTGACCGCTGGCGGCGCTCGCGTGCTCCTTGCCGCCGGTGATGTTCTGGATCTGGGCCAGGACCTTCTCGGCGGCCTCGCCGGTGCGGAGGCGGATGGTCTCCGCCAGGCGCTCGGCGCGGCCGCGCGCCTGCTGGATGTCCTCGTCGGTCACGGTCGGCCACTGGGCCTTGATCTCGTCGGCGTGCGCCTCCAGCGCCTGGGCGGCGCGTGCGGCGGCGGCGCGTCGCTCGGCCAGCCACAGGCCCAGCCCGAGCCCGGCGGTGAACCCGGCCAGGGCGGCGGCGCCGACGGCCCACATCGGCACGACACCGCCGACCAGCCGCGCCGGCAGCGAGCGGCGGCGGCGCAGGAAGGGCAGCCCCTCCAGCAGCTCGGCGGCGGGCAGGGCGGAGAGCGACATCTGGGCGAGGCGGTCGCGCACGGCCGGGGCGGCGCCGTCCGGCAGGCGCTCCGTCAGGGCGGCGCGGGCGGCCAGGGCGGCCAGGCGAGCGCGCTCGGCGGCGGTAAGCGCGGCCTCACGGACACGATTGGCGGCACGGTCGCCGGTGGTGGGAATGGCGCCGGTGGCGTTGTTGGCAACGCGGTTCCCGACGCGGCTGGCGCGACGGCGGACCATCAGGCTCAGGCCGCGACGGCGTTGGCGGCGGAAAGGCCAGGGGAAGCGCGGCTCGGTTCGCTGGAAGGGTGGGAACATCGTGCACCTCACGGGTGGTACGGCGCCGGTGAAGGCGCCGGGGCATGGGAGACGGGCGTACTGATCACGTTACAGCCTAGGGAGGCGCGCGCCGTTCGTCCATACCCCGATGGGCGCGGCGCAAACGGTGTCTGTCTGCGCGGGCCGCGCGCAGGCAACATAACCCGACGCGGGAAGCCCGACCTCGTGTGATATCATGCCCCGCGAACGCGCTCGTGCGAACCGAGGCCGGCCCGTGACCCTGCGCCCGCGAGCCCCGTCCGCACCGACCTTGAGGCGCGCTGCACTCGTCGCGTTCTTGCTCCTCGCCCTGTGCTGGCCGGGCGGTGGGGTGGTGCGGGCGCAGACTCTGGGAACTGTCACCAAGTCCTGCACAGGCCCAGACGGTGGGTCTACAGCCTCTGTGGGAGATACGGTGACGTGCACGCTGACCATCAGCATCACTATTTCAGCTCCACCGTCACCACCGTTGCAGGTCAGTATAACGGTGAGTCGCCCATCAACTGACACCAATTACATTTTTGCCGGATCGGTTACGTGTACGCCAAACAGCGGTTCGTGTCCGCCAGTTTCGCCATCACCGACAACATTTACTCTTAATTGCACTGCTAATGCGGCAACTGATTGTACAAGTATAAGCGTCAACGAAACACTATCAATTCAATCAATTGTCCCTGATGTAGTTCGAGAGTTCGTTTCGGTTGGTAGCCAAAGTGCAACCGTAACGGCTTCTGGTATTAGGCTCGTCCCTCCCGGAACTGTATTTTTTGTCTCTCAGCTTAAGGGACAGGATGTTGTAAATAGTGTGCCAAACAGGTGCCAATCTCGTACTACCCCCTGTTTCACTATCCAGCGCGCGTTGGAAGCCGCGCGTGACGGTGACACAATCCACATTCTTCCTGATGTTGAGTTCTTTCGCATATGGGAGACCGTCACAGTCAATAAACTGGTGACCATCGAACCGGACTCCGGGAAAGTAGTGCTGACCGCGACCCGCCCTATCCCGGTGTTTCAGGTCACGGCGCAGGGTAGCCCATCGCTCCATGTGATCATACGGAACCTGCAAATCGGAGGATGCACGCCGCCGCGCACGCCACCAACCCCGATCGCCGGTGTAGTGGAGTGCACGGCCCGCACGTCGGCGAAGGCGGCGTTCCATCTCAACAACGACAGCTACACCGAGATCGCCAACAACATCATCGGTGCCGAGGATTTGCCCATTGATAACGGCATCATCCTCTCCAACAGCGACCACGCCAACATCCACGACAACACCATCCAAGGCAACTCCCGCTTCGTGTTCACGCCGCTCTTGCAGGTGGGCCAGAACCAGACCGGCTTCGGCATCGTCTCCACCGAGTGCCTGGGCGCACCCGCTAACGACGTGAGCGACGCCGTGACGATCAAGACCAACCTGTTCACCAACCAGCTCATCGCCGGCATCTGGCTGTGCTCCGACGGCGGCGGTGAGCACCTGATCGACGGCAACACCTTCCGCAACAACTGGCGCGGCATCGCCCTCAAAGACGTGGTCAACTCCACTATCTCCAACAATACCCTGACGGACGAGAAAAGCGACGGCATCATCGTCTACGGCGCGTCGTTGCGCAACACGATTCAGGGCAACCACGTGGAGTCGCACGTGGCGCCGGCCGCGGCCGGCATCCGCATCGGCTGGGTGGCGGACCCGATCGTCCCGCTCTCCAACAACCTCTCCGGCAACGTGCTCATCCGCGACACGGTAGGGCTGCACATCTTCGGGGCGCGCACCACGGTGGTCACCAACAACCAGTTCAAGATCTCCGGCGCGCGCACGGCCATCCTCATCTCCCCCTCCACCGCCCCCGGCGACCCCGGCACCCAGCCCTACGACACCGAGATCACCGGCAACGTGATTGTGTTCATCGGTCCCTGCACGGCCGTGGTGGGCTGCGCTCTGCGCCTCGTCGGTACCACCGTGCCCGTGCTGGCCACGGACAACGACTGGGGTCTGCGTCGCCCGGCCGACGTGGAGGGCGTGATCTGGCACCAGGTCGATGACCCGGTGCTGGGGCTGGTGACGTTTGTGCCCTTCCGCAACCAGGCGCCAGGCACGGCCGCGCCCACCCCACCGCCCGCCGGTACCGCCATGCCCTCCGGACCCACGCCGGGGCCGTCGCCCGGCATGATGCCGACGCCCACGCCCACCCCGGGTGGGGAGAGCACGAGCGCGGCGCTGGCCAGCAGCGGCGGCTTCACCATGCGCATCCCGCTGGATCCCGGCTGCACGCCGGTCACCTGGTCGGGCGCCGCCGGCCTGCTGGTGGTGGACGCCGTGGCCGGGCTCACACCGGCCGAGGCGCAGCGCGCGGCGGTGGTCTGGCGCTTGGACCGGGACGGCTGGAAGGCGTGGGGACCGGGGCTGCCCAGCACCGCGCCGCGCGGCGTCTTCACCCTGGAGCGTGGCGACCGCCTGCAGGTGTGCGTGGGCCAGCGGGCCACCTGGCTCATCCCCACGCAGGTGGGCGGTCCCTAAGCGTGCGGTCACTCCTCGGCCGCGTCTTCGTCCATGGGGCGGATCGGACCGGTGAGCCCGGCGCGGGCGGCGATGGCGGCGGCGTGGGCGCGGGAGTGCACGTGCAGCTTGTCCAGGATGTTGCGCAGGTGCACTTTGACCGTGTTCTCGGTAATGCACAGGCGCGCGGCGATGTCCTGGTTGCTCAGGCCGCGCCCGACCAGCCCCAAGATCTGTTGCTCGCGCGCGGTGAGCCGTTCGGTGCCCGTCTCGGCCCTAGGCTTGGACAGCCGCTGAAAGGCCGTCAGCAGGTCCCGGGCCAGGTGCGGGGTGATGAGGGCGCCGCCCTCCGCCAGGGTGTGGATGGCGCGCGTCAGCTCGGCCAGACAGGCGGTCTTGAGCAGGTACCCGCGGGCCCCGGCGCGCACGGCGGCGAACAGGTCCGACCACTGCTCGGAGACGGTGAGCATGCAGACGGCGGCGGATGGGTACGCGGTCAGCAGGCGGCGCGTGGCCTCCACGCCGCCGATGCCGGCCATGGCCACGTCCATCAGCACCACGTGCGGACGCAGCACAGGCGCGCGGCGCACCGCCTCCTCACCTCCGGCGGCGGTGCCCACCACCTCGATGTCGGGGAGCTGGCGCAGGAGCGTGGCGAGTCCGTCCCGGAAGAGGGCGTTGTCGTCCACAATGAACACCCGCACCCGCCCTGCCTCGCTCACAAGCCGCTCCTTGCCCTGCCACCGGCAGTCCCGGCCAGCGGGGCCTTACCGGCATCGGGGCACCCAGCGTAGCAGAGCCGGCAGGCGATGGGTAGTGCGGGGCCTCACCCCCGCCGGTGGCCACCCCTCACCCGCGTGCGGGTGAGGGGTCGGGGGTGAGGGCCGGCAGGGTGAGGCCCGAGCGGGTCGGAGCGGCGCGGGTCAAGAGGCGGCCAAGCGGTTGCCGAGCCCGCGCACCGTGAGTACCTAGCGCGGGCGCTCCGGGTCCTGTTCCAGCTTGCGGCGCAGGCGGGAGATGAGCTGTATGAGGTGGTAATCGCTCAGTGCCCCCTGGAACTCGGGCCACACATATGCCGCCAGCTCCCCCTTCGTGACAAGGGCGCCGCGTCGCCGGTAGAGGAACGCCAGGACCAGGTACTCCTTGGGCCCGAGGCTCACCCACCGGCCGTTCACCCATACCTCCGCCCTTACACGCGATGAAGACTGGGGCACAGGGCGCATGGCTCGGCCGCTGCCGCCCCATCGCCCCTCGTCCCCCCGCATCCATAGCTTCGGGAGCCGCGCCGTCCCCCATCCTACGCCGGCCGGGCCGGCGTTGCCAGCGGCCGGTGCGTCGTCCGTCACGCGGGGAGGGTCCAGCGCGGCGGGCGCTTTTCCAGGAAGGCGCGCAGGCCCTCCTGTCCCTCCGGGCTGGTGCGCAGGCGGGCGATGATCTCGGCCGTATAGCGCCCCAGCTCGGCGGCGGGCAGGTTCCGGATCCCGGCCAGCAGGGCCTTGTTCTCCGCTTGGGCGCGGGGGCCGCCGGCCAGCACGTTGCGCAGGACGCGCTCCACCGCGGCGTCGAGCTGCTCGGGCGGCACCACCTCGTGCACCAGGCCGATGGCGGCCGCCCGCGGCGCCTCGAACCGTTCGGCGGTGAGGAACAGCGCCCGGGCGTGCGACTCGCCGATCTTGCGCACCACGTAGGGGGAGATGGTGGCCGGCACCAGCCCCAGCCGCGCCTCGGTGAAGCCGAAGCGCGCCGTGTCCACCGCCACGGCGATGTCGCACGCCGCCACCAGGCCGCACCCCCCCGCCAGCGCCGCGCCGTTCACCCGCGCGATCACCGGTTTGGGGCAGGTATCGATCGCCTCCAGCATGGCCACCAGGTTGAGGGCGTCGGCCAGGTTCTCTTCCACGGTGTAGTTCACCGCCGCGTGCATCCAGGCCAGGTCGGCGCCGGCGCAGAAGGAGAGCCCGGCGCCCGTCAGCACCACGGCCCGCACCCCGTTGTCCACGGCCAGCGCCCGAAAGGCGTCCCGCAGCTCACCGATGAGGGCATCATTGAGCGCGTTGTGCACCTGCGGGCGGTTAAGCGTGACGCGCGCCGTGGGGCCGTCCCGCTGCACGAGCAGGTGTTGGTAGGACATGGCGCCTCCGGGTGCCCGCGGTTGCCGCCGCGCTCACAGCCGCAGTGGCCGGGTGGGGGTGAGCACCAGCTCCGGGTGGTGCCGCCAGTCCACGCCCGGCACATCCACGTACAGCTCGATCTCGTTGCCGTCCGGATCGAGGATGTACAGGCTGTGGCTGACGGTGTGGTCGCTCATGCCCACCACCGGCACGCCGGCCTCCTGCACCCGGCGCAGCGCCTCGCGCAGCTCCTCGTCTGAGTCGCCGACCTTGAGCCCGAAGTGGTAGAGGCCCACCCGCCGGCCCTGAGGGATGGGCTGGGCGTCGGGGCCGACCTCAATGAGCAGCAGCTCATGGTGGGTGCGGCCGCTGGAGAACAGGGCCACCGGCGCGCCGGGCGGCGACGGGATCTGCCGCCAGCCGAGCACGTCCCGGTAGAAGGCCACCGACCGCTCCAAGTTGCGCACGTACAGGACGATGTGACCGAGCTCTTTAACCGAAACCGTCATGGAGCAACCCTCCCGTTCCACCCGGCGGTCGCCGGGCGCCGCGACGGGGCACCGCACGATAGCCTGACCGTAGGGCAGCGGCCACCCACGCGCAAGCCGGGACCGCGGGCGCTACGCCTCCGCACGGGGTGGGTCGGCCGCCGTGAGCCCGCCGTCCACCACCAGGGCCGCGCCGGTGATATAGGCCGCGTCGTCCGAGGCCAGGAACAGAATAGCGCGGGCTACATCCTCCGGCAGACCGACGCGGCCCAGCAGCACCCGCGCCGCCATGCGCTGCCAGGTCGCTTCCTGCGCTGCGGTGGGCAGGTCCAGCACGGTGCGCCAGATGGGGGTGCGGATGATGCCGGGGCACACGCAGTTGACGCGGATGCCGTATTGGCCGGCCTCGGCGGCGATGGAGCGGGTGAGGTTGATCACGCCCGCTTTGGCCGCGCTGTAGGCGGTGAGCCGCGCCGAGCCGCGCAGCCCGGCCACGGAGGCGGTGTTGACGATGGCGCCGCCGGTTTTGCGCATCTCCGGGATGGCGTACTTGCAGCCCAGGTAGACGGACTTGAGGTCCACGTCCAGCACGCGGTCCCAGTCCTCCTCGGCCAGCTCGGTGACGAAGCCACCGCGGCCCAGCCCGGCGTTGTTGACGAGGATGTCCAGCCGGCCAAAGGCCGCCACGGTGGCACCCACCATGCCGGCCACATCTTCGGCCACGGCGACGTCGCAGTGCACATAACGGGCGGTGCCGCCCCCGGCCGTGATCTGGTCCGCCACGGCCTGGCCCGGCCCGTCCTGGATGTCGGCCAGTATCAGCCGGGCGCCTTCCTGGGCGAACAGGCGTGCCGTGGCCGCCCCAATGCCGGAGGCCGCCCCCGTCACCAGCGCCACCCTGCCCTCCAGCCGTCCCATCTCTCCCACCCCCACGCGCATCGTGTCGCGCTGCATGATACGGGGTGGGCGCCGGTGGCTGAAGCGCGGGCACGGCGCAACGGGAGCTGGTGCGCCCGCCTCCGCGCGATGCATGCGCGCTTAGCCACGGGCCAGGCGGCGCACGGGCGGGCTGAGGGCCAGCAGCACGGCGCAGGCCAGCGTGAGCGCGCCCACGGCGTAAAACATCGCGCGCAGGCCCACGACTTCAGACAGGGCCCCCGCCAGAGCCACGGACACAGCTCGCCCCCCCTGCGAGACGCTCTCGTACAGGGCGAACACCCGCCCGCGCACTTCGTCGGTGGACTCGCGCTGGAGCACGGTGGTCTCCGCCACCTCCATGATGCCCACGGCGGCGCCGCCCGCCAGCCCGATGAGGTGAATGACCGTGAGCGGTGGCCCGGCGCCCAGCGCCAGCACCGCCAGCCCGGCTACGGCCATGGCCGCGGTTGTCAGGTAGCCGAGATGGATGCGCGAGCCGCTCACGCCCACGAAGGCCACCCCCAGCAGGAAACCGGCGAAGATGAAGGACAGGGCGGTGCCGAAGGCCGCCGTGCCCAACCCCAGCACGGTGAGGAACAGCAGCGGCAGGATCACCGGCAACGGCGAGAGGATGAAGTTGATGAAGGTGCCGACGATCACCATCAGGCGCAGCACCGGCACCCGCCAGACGTACCGCAGCCCCTCCTGGACGTCCCGCAGCAGGTGCCCCCGGTCCGCCGAGACATGCGGCACCAGGGACTCAGCGGGCTGGGGCCCGCCGGATGCGGCCGCCGCGGGATGCGGGACACGGCCGCTGACGCGCATCCGTGCCAGGATGGCCGCCGACAGGAAGAAGCTGGCGGCGTCGATCCAGAACAGCGTCATGGTGCCGAAGGCCGCCGCCAGCACGCCGCCGAGGGCCGGGGCGGCGATGAACAGCACCTGACGCGTGCCGGCCAGCAGGGCGTTGACCCGCACCAGGCTGTTCGCGGGTGTCACCACCGGTAGCAGCGCGTTCTTGGCTGGGTCGAAGAACAGGCCGCCCGTGGTCAGCAAAAAGGCGACGACGGGGATCATCCAGGCGTGCAGCCAGCCGGCGAAGTGGAACAGCGGCACCAGCGCCACCACCAGGCCGCGGGCGATATCGGAGCCGACCATCGTCAGGCGTCGGTTCCAGCGATCGGCCAGGGCGCCGGCCGGGGCGCCGAGGAGGGCGTAGGGGAGCAGTTGGGCCATCAGCGTGCCGCTCAGCGCCAGGCCCGACGCCGTCAACTGGACCGTGAGCACCACGATGCCGAGCGTGAAGACGCCGTCGCCGAGCTGGGAGACCACCTGTGCCAGCCAGATGAGGCGCAGGTCACCGCTGCGCAGGGCGGCCAGCCGCTCGCGCCAGGAGCCCGGTGGCGTGCCCGGTCCCGCGGGTCCTTGCGCTTGCCGCACGCTCATCCGCCCACCTGCCGAGAGCCCGTCACGCCCGCGGCGCCGTTCGGGGCCCGCGCTTCTGCCGCGGGCGTCGTCGGCTGTCCCTGTCGCAGGGCGTTGCCGTACTCGATCAGCACGCGGATCGCCGCCGCCGCAGGCAAGGAGAGGAGCGCTCCCATCACCCCAAACAGGTCGGCGCCCACCAGCAGCGCCACCAGCACCACCACCGCCGGCAGGCGCAGCGTGGCGCCGTAGACGCGCTGCACCAGCACGCGGTTTTCGAACTCCTGATAGGCCACGAGCAGGGCCGCCACGGTGATGGCGCGTGGCAGCGAGACGGAGAGCGCGGCCAGGGTGGCCGGTCCGACCACGAAGAAGACGCCGACCACGGGCAGCATATCGGCGATGCCGGCCAGCACGGCCAGCGCCGCGGCGTTGGGGATCGCCAGCGCGGAGAGGGTGATGAAGGCGAACACCATGATGAAACCGGAGGTGAGGAGCTGACCGCGGATGTAGCCGCCTACCACCCGCTGAAGCTGTGCCAGCAGGGCGCGGATGTGCATGTGCCAGGTCACCGGGGTGGCGAAGTAGAGAAAGCGCTCGATCCGGTGGGCGTCGAACAGGATGTAGGCGGTGAGCACCAGCACGGTGATGACCGAGGTAAACACGTCCAACACGCGCCGGCCGGCGCCGGCCACGGTGCGGGGACCAACGAGATCGCCGGGGCTGAACTCGCGCAGGCGCCGGGCCAGCTCATCGGCCCCGCGCCGGTCAAGGGCACGTGCAGCCTGCTCACGCAGCTCCGGCAACCGTTCCACGAGGGCGCGTGCCTGTTCCACCACCACGGGCACGATGAGCAGCCCGATGAGCGCGGCGGTGACGAACAACAGCAGCACGACGAGAAGCACGGCTATGCCTCGGCTGACCGGGGTGTGCCGTACCAGCCACTCCACGAGCGGCAGCAGGGCCGTGGCGAACATGAGGCTGACCGTGAGCAGGAGCAGCACCGGCCAGAGCTGGGCGAACAGCCAGATACCGGCCACCACGGCCGCGATGCCGACCAGGCCGCGAGCGGAGATCTCCAGCCGGATCATGGCGGCGCCCCGTCGTCGAACGTGCGCCTCCATCCTACCCTGCCCGGCAAGTCGCACCCAGTGCCCGATCGGTTCAGGAAGGCCTGTCGCGTCTGGCCTCGCTCTGATCGGCCGCCCTGCCCGTGGGACGAGAAGGGAGAGGCGGGCGGACAGGGCGCATGGCGTGTACCGCGCGGCGCGTGCCGGCGCTACCCTTGTGACGACAGCGCACGGGCGGGAGGCATGGGATGCAGGTGCCGTTCGTTGACCTGCGGGCGCAGCACGCGGAGCTGCGAGAGGCGATCGAGCAGGCGTTTGCCCGCGCCCTGGACGAGTCCGACTTCGTCGGTGGGCCGACAGTGGCCGCATTCGAGGAGGCGTTCGCCCGCTTTTGCGGCGTGCGGGCGGCGGTGGGCGTGGGCAGCGGCACCGATGCCCTGCAGCTCGCCCTGCGCGCCCTCGGCGTCGGCCCCGGCGACGTGGTGGTAACGGTGCCCAACACCTTTATCGCCACGGTGGAGGCGTTCTACCAGCTCGGCGCCCAGCCCCGCTTCGTGGATATCGACCCGGTGACCTACACCATGGACCCGGAGCGGCTGCGCGCCTACCTCGTCGAGCGGTGCACACGCGATGGCGTCGGCGTGACCCGCGAACGCGACACCGGCCTGCGCGTGGCTGCCCTCCTCCCCGTGCACCTGTACGGCCTGCCGGCGGACATGGCGCCGATCCTGGAGGTAGCGGCGGCGTACGATATCCCGGTGATCGAAGACGCCTGCCAGGCGCACGGCGCCGCCTACCGGCTGCCGGATGGGCGCTGGCTGGCGGCCGGCAGTATGGGCCGCGCCGCCGCCTTCAGCTTCTACCCCGGCAAGAACCTGGGCGCGCTCGGCGAGGCGGGGGCCGTCACTACCGACGACGCGGCGCTGGCCGACCGGATCCGCCTGCTGCGCGACCATGGCCAGCGCGAACGCTATGTACATGTCATCCCCGACGGGGTGAACGCCCGTCTGGACGCCATCCAGGCCGCGGTGCTGCGCCTCAAGCTGGAACGACTGGCGGACTGGAACGAGCGCCGCCGGCAGGTTGCCGTCTGGTACGGCGAGGAGCTGGCCGGCACCGGGCTGCAACTGCCGTTCGAGCCGGACGGCCGTCGCCACGTCTACCACCTGTACGTGGTGCGCGTGCCGGAGCGCGACCGCGTGCGCGCGGCGCTGGCGCGGCAAGGCATCCAGACCGGGCTGCACTACCCCATTCCCCTGCACTGCCAGCCGGCGTTCGCCTATCTAGAGGTGGGCGAGGGTGCTTACCCGGAGGCGGAACGGGCCGCCGCCGAGGTCCTCTCCCTGCCTATGTACCCGCACCTCACGCGCGAGCAGGTGGCCTACGTCGCCGATGCCCTGCGCCGGGCCCTGCCGTGAGCGCCGGGTGGTAGCCCGACTGATCGGCGTGGTCTTGATCCTCACCGGGCTGGCGGGGTTCTGTCCGCTCTACCGCCTGCTGGGCATCGACACCGGCGAGGGCCAAGGAGTGGGGGGAACGCGCGCTCCTCGTTCCTGGTTGCTCGTGGTTCGCCCCCTCCTTGGGCGAGGGGGCCGGCAGGATAGTTTGACATCACCTCCACACCGTACACATGCGCCGTGATGTCAAACTATCGTCCCCCCCCCCTCGCCTGGGAGAGGATAGTTTGACATCACGACATTTTTTAAATGTCGTGGGTGATGTCATACTACCGAGCCCGGTGCGGCGCTGGCGGGCAGACCCTCGCCGGCGGGCCCTCACCCCCCCTGCCCCCCTCTGACGAGGGCGAGGGGGGGACTGACGTTGGCAAAGCCGCTTCGCGCACGATGCTCCCCTCTCCCGCGTGCGGGAGAGGGTGCCGAGCGCAGCGAGGCAGGTGAGGCCCGCCCTGGACTCTTCGGCTGTCTCGGCTATCCCCAGCGCCACCAGGAGCGGCGGCGGGCACGGCCACGTCGGCCCCATTCGTAACGGTCCAGGACGCGCAGCAGGTCGTCCTCGCTGACGACGCCGTCGGTGGCGCCGGCCCGCACCTTGTCTTCGAGGACGCGTCGCACCAGCTCCTCGATCTCGGCGCCGGACATCCCGGCGGTGGCGCGCACCAGCCGCCCGTACTCCCCCCGTTCGAACAGCTCGCGGCCGGCCAGCGCCTCGGCGCGGCGCTGGTGCACGCGCAGGATCGCCAGGCGGGCAGGGGCGTCCGGCAGCGGCACCGCCACCAGCCGGTCCAGGCGGCCGGGGCGGGTGAAGGCGGGGTCCACGGCGTGTAGGCGGTTGGTGGCGGCCAAGACGGCCACCCCCTGCAGCGGTTGCAGGCCGTCCAGGTTTTCCAGCAGGGTGGCCACCACGCGGTGGGTGGCCTCGTGCGCCGTCTCGCGCGGGGGGGTGAGCGCGTCGACCTCATCGAGAAACAGGACGCAGGGGGCGCGGCGGCGGGCCTCATCGAACGCGGCCTGCATGTGCTTCTCCGCCTCGCCGTACCACATGGAGCCGATATCTACCGCGCGGATGTGGATGAACTCGGCCTGCGCCTGACCGGCCACGCAGCGCGCCAGGAGCGTCTTGCCCGTGCCCGGCGGCCCGTGCAGGAGCACCCCGCGCGGCGGCCGCGTCCCCCAGCGCTGGTAGAGGTCGGGCGCGGCCAGGGCGCGACAGACCATCTCCAGCTCGCGTTTTGCCTCCTCACAGCCGCCCACGTCGTCGAAGGTGACGGTGGGCACATCGCGCACCACCCGCCGGGCGATGCCGTTGGTCTCGGTGAACACCGGAAAGGTCTCGTTGATCTGCCGGCCCAGCCCCTCGGCCGCGCGGCGCAGCCCGTCTGTCAGGCGCTGCAGGAAATCGTCCGCCGCGCCAAAGCCCCCCGGCGCACGGTATGCCATGTCCGTCCTCCTGGCGCCGAGCCGATCGCTCCGCACCGCCTCCATTGTAGCGTGTGGCGTCCGGGGCGCCCGGCCCTGGATGCCACGCGGGCGGCGCGCTACCCTGCCCTACGGCACCCTCGGAGGGAGCGATGGCGCGCGTGCTGGTCACGGGCGGCGCGGGCTTCATCGGGTCGCACACCGTGGAGCGGCTGGCGGCCGCCGGTCACGCCGTCACCGCGCTCGACAACCTGCAC
>JBHOQW010000033.1:0-2408 GCA_042408665.1 Dehalococcoidia bacterium | reverse complement strand
TGCTGGCTGGCGTCGCCGACCACGGCGATCTCCGCCTCCGGGTCCATGTCGATTACCAGCTCAGCCCCCTGCGGATACGCCGCCGTGCTCTGGAACGTGAGCCCCCGCTCGTCGTGTGTGAGGCTGAGGATCGCCGGCGCGGCAAAGCCACCCGGCCCGGCCACGAGCCGGATCACCGGGTACACCGGCCACACGCCACCGACCCAGAACGTGGTCTGTCCCAGGCCCAAGGGCTGCCGCTGCACGATGGGGTTCACCCACGCCGCGTCCCAGGCGTCAAATGTGACCTCGATCCGCCGCGCCGTGACCCCGCGACCTCTGCTGCGCGAGATGTCCACCTCCCGCACCGTCACCCGCCGCTCCAACACCCCCTGCCCATCCCGGAGCCGCAGCAGCCCCGGCTGCCAGTTGGATGCCGGCCGCCGGCCGCGCATGAAATCCAGCGTGGCGGCATACCGCCGCACCAGGAAGTCCAGCTCAGCCGGACTGTCCGCCACCAGGTCGCCGGCCAGGTGCATCTCCACCGGCACCTCCGGCAGCACCTCGCGCACCCGTGCCCCCACCATCGCCGGCCCGCTCGTGGTGACTGGCCGCCCACGCGGGTTGCCAAAGCCCTCCAGCGTGTCCACGATCAGCAGGTCATGCGCGGCGCCGCCGATGAGCGGCAGCACGTCATCACCGTCCGCGCGGGGCAGGTATTCGAGCGTGTACCAGTAGCGCCCACCCATCTTCCCTATCTCGCTGTCCCCACGGTCCAGGCGGTCCCGCTCGCCCGCTCTGGCGTCACACCATCGCCAGCCGCTTCCCCAGCTCACGCCCGGTACGCCGCACCAGCTCACGCGCCGTCAGCCGGGGTTGCAGGGCATACACGTTGAGGGCCTGGATGGACACCTCAGGACCCCACCGCCCAGCCGCAGCCGCAGCCGCAGCCGGGGCTACCATCAGCGCCCGCAGCCCGGGGAACCGGTCGAGCGGCAGGATCGCCTCCGGCACGTCCCCCACCACGGCCTGAAGCGGCCGGAAGGCGATGCCGCCCGTGCCCAGCCGCACGTACGTGCGCGGGTTGACCGCCTGCCCATCCTTCTGCACCTCAAAGTGCAGGTGGGAGCCAGAGGAGTTGCCGGTGGAGTCCATCAGGCCGATGCGCTCGCCCGCCTCGACCATCTTGCCCGCCGCCACCAACGACCGCTCCAGGTGGCCATACAGCGTGGCCAGATTCTCCGCATGCCGGATCAGTACCGCGATGCCGTAGCCGCCCAGCCAGCCCGCCTGCGCCACCGTGCCCCGGTTGGCGGCCAGAATGGGCGTGCCCTGGGGCCCGGCCAGGTCGATGCCGGTGTGGAAGCTGTACCCATGCCGGCGCTGCACCTCCGCGCTGGCCGGCCCGAACTCCTGCGTCACCGTGTACGGGCCGCCCACCGGGTTGTGCCAGGCGGCCAGCGTCTCATCCAGGGCTTCCTTGGCGCCCGTGAGCCAGTCCTTGACGGCCCGCACCAGCTCGTCCCGGAGCGTGTCCAGGACGCGGGCGGCCAGGCGCATGATGGGGCTGTCCGCGCTCGGCACCACCAGGCCGACCGCCGACAGCGCGTGGTCCACCAGCGCACCGGCGCCCTTGGCCACCCACTCCTTCACGAAGCCGCCCACGGCACTCACCGCCCCGGCCGCGCCCTTGAGCGCCTTCTTGACCGCATCGGCGCCCGGCAGGCCGCCAATCCCCAGCGGCAGGGCGAAGTCGGTGCCGGCCAGGATGGCCCGCGTCTGGTCGTGCGGGATCACCTCGGCGCCGCGCGGCAGGCGCACCAGCTCCGGGCCTTCCTCGCCCACGATGGCCCAGCCGCCACCGAAGTAGCGCGTGCCCCGCGCCAGTTCCGGGATGCGGGGGATGGAGAGCCGACCCTGAATCAGGTCGCCCAGGCCGATCTTGTTCGCGATCCAGTTGATCGCGTCACCGATGGCGTTGCCGATCCGCTCAAAGCCGGTGATCTCCCGGTTGAGGAAGCCGATCACCGCGTTGCCGCCGGCGCGCACGATGTCGCCCACGTTGTCGCGGAACCACTCAAACGGCGCCTTCAGGACGCCGATCATGTCGTCCTTGGCGCCGCCTATCGCCCGCTGGACGGAGTTCCACGTGCTGGTGGCCTTCTTCTCGATGCCATCCCACACGTCGTCCAGGAGCTTCTTGGCCGCCTCGATGGGCGCCGTTGCCTTGTCCTTCACCTCCCCGGCCAACCGTTCCACCGCGTCGCGCAGGTCGTTCCATTTGTCCCTGGCGCCGTTGAGCACGTCGTTCCACCGGTCGGCCAGCCCGTCCTTGAGCTCACCGGCCTTGTCCAGCACGCCCTGGAACGCGGAGTGGGCGAGCGTTCCGATGGTGTCAAACGGTGCCGTGGCCAGCTCGGCCATGTTCT
>JBHOQW010000031.1:0-1625 GCA_042408665.1 Dehalococcoidia bacterium | reverse complement strand
CGCGGCTCGAGTCCGTGGGAACTATTCGGGCCTTCGAGTCAGGCTATCGAACGCGGCGTACCGCTTCCGTTGGGACAAGTACCGTTATCATTGATCATGGAGGTTAGACTATGACTGCGAAAACCAAACTGGTAGTTGAGGATTGGGTGTCGTCCGTGATTGCATCACTGCACGGAATGATGTACGGAGCCCACTTGATGATTCATCTGAAGGATTACAGTGGGTCCGGTGCGTTGTGCGGTGCGGCGCAAGCGGATGCGATGATGGCACTGGCCCTTATGCGGGACAAGAAGTCCGATGAGTACAAGCTCATCGAGTTGGTGAAAGACGAACTGTCTCGCATGGACAGCTACACGATCGAAACATTTCCCCAAAAAGAACACGATTACATCGTGTCGTTGGAGCAGCGTCTGGCCGCCTATCGTGGCCGGCCGCTGCGGTGGTTCAACTGCGAGAAAGGAGCGATGATACAGTGAAGCAAGTGGACGACTGGACACTTTACCGCATCGAAGTGCTACTGCGGGATGCGCGAGACTTACTGCTACCCGATCACGTAGCGCTCACACCAATCAACCAGTGCATTGACCTAGTACGTCGTGCGCGCAAGCGCGGCGCACGGCATCGTGAACCCATTCGTGTAAGTCCGAGAGGTTACTAACATGCTTAACAGTGACGTAGATCACTTCCTGCGCGAAAGTCCGATTCGAGATCTCGTTTGTCTAGCGATCAACCGGCTGTTGGTTGCATGGCCGCATCTGACACCGTGCGCGCGCACCGAGATTCTGGACGGCATTCACCGGTTTCTCAACATCGTAGAGTCAAGTCATGAAACTGAGAAAAACAGTATGTGATGTATGTCATCGTGAAATCACGCCGGACGATCACGCATACTACTGCGTAGCAGACCGATCGTTAGCAATACCTGACGTATACGACACATGCTCATTGACCTGCCTTTGCACCGTTCTGGAACGATGCGATTGGAGCACGATTCATCGCATCGTGATCATCCCGCTAAAGGAGTAAGTATGCGACTTACGATGATACTGCTGCTCATCACAGCCCAACTCGCGCCGGCGCGTGACTGGCGCAAGGTCTGGCGAGTGAGTGCAACGATACTGGCCGGCGCGGTAGCGATAGACGCCGCAAGCTCGCGCGGCGGCCTCGAGCAAAATCCGCTGCTTGGTCGCGGGCCGTTCGGCGCACGGCAGACGGCGATTATGGCGGGCACCACGGCCGGCTCACTGATCTGGCAGTGGCGTCGCGCACGCCGGCGATGTCCCGATGATCCGCGATGGCGGAACCAAGCCATTGCGAACTTCTTGAGCGCCGGCGTGCACGCTGGCGTCGCGATTCATAACTGGAGGCAACGATGAAGTGCTGTTGTCCGTTCAAACAATTGCGAGAACTTGTGTTTCAATGCGAGCGTGACTGGCTGGAGCATGCGCGCGCGAAGGGACTGCTCGCGCGCTACGTCACACTCGTTGCGACGGGCGCGAAAGCGAGTTGGGGCCTCTGCCCGCAATGTGATCAGCGGTTGCGGGAACAAGTTCTCGCGAAAATGTTTGCTCCGCCCGTAACCCATTGAAAACAGGGCGAATATAGTTCGCAAAAAGTTGGCACGC
>JBHOQW010000030.1:0-15548 GCA_042408665.1 Dehalococcoidia bacterium | reverse complement strand
GTGGCGAAACAGCTCGCTTATGACGTCGCTCACGGTCACCTCTCGTGGTGTGCTTGTCGTCATGGGTGGCCTCCGGTGGCTCGCGGGGCGCTCGCCGGATGCATCGCGCCGCTCGCGCCCGCGCCGGAGTGAGAACCCTACACTGTGGCGGGTGGAATGAGCGCACAGCGCATCACCGGCCGGGTGGGAGAGCGGCGCGCCACCTCCACGAACCCGGCGCGGCGAAAGGCGGTCGTCAGACCGGTATAGGCGAGGGCGGAGAAGCGGTCGGCCGCGGCGGGGTCCACCGGATACCCCTCCAGCAGGTGGGCGCCGTGTGCGCGGGTGAACTTCTTGGCGGCTTCCAGGAGTGCGCCCATCACCCCCCGGCGCCGGCACGGCCGCGCGATAAAGAAACAGACCACCGACCACACCGGCAGCTCATCCACCCGCGCCAGCGGGCGGGAGCGCTCGAGGCGCGGGTAGCGCTCGCGCGGCGCCAGGGCGCACCAGCCGACCGGCACCCCATCCGCATAGGCCAGCAGGCCCGGCACCTCGCCGCCCTCCACCAGGGCCCGCAACGCCTGCCGGTTGCCCTCGCCCTTCTGGCGGGCGAACTCACGGCAGCTCAGCCGCCACCACATACACCAGCAGCCGCCCACCGCTCCGCGCGGCCCGAACAACCGCTCCAGGTCCGGCCAGCGCTCCGGTGTCAGCGGCTGCACCTGGAGACCGGTGACGCCCGCCTCCGACATCGTTAGTCCCCCTCGCGGTTTATGTCAGATCAAATGTTCTACCACCGCGAGGGTACCGCGCAGTTGTTGCCACCGTCCTGTCAGCGACAGAACAGGTGTTCACCAGACGTTCGCTACCGTGACGCGGCGGCCGCCGGTGATGTCGCCGCGCGCTCGCCCGAACCGGACGTGAACCGTGAGCAGCCCGAATGCGGCGCGAGATGGCCGCGCGGGCGGTTGCATCTGGTTGCACTGCAGTTTAGAATCGGTCTAAGATTGTGGAGCGTGGTGGCCGCGCGGGCGACGGCACCCCTGCGGCCGAGGCCTGCCCTGGCCCCGAACGGCGCCGCAGCACATCCACCGCCCAAGGAGGAGCAAAGACGATGTCGAAACGGAACAGGGACTGGTGGCCGAATCAGCTCGACCTGAGCGTCCTCCGGCAGAACTCGCCGGCCTCGAATCCCATGGGGAGCGACTTCAACTACCGCGAGGAAGTCAAAACGCTCGACGTCGAGGCCCTGAAGCGGGACCTCTTCGAGTTGATGACCACCTCGCAGGAGTGGTGGCCGGCCGATTACGGCCATTACGGGCCGCTTTTCATCCGCATGGCGTGGCACGCGGCCGGCACCTACCGCATCCACGATGGCCGCGGCGGCGGGTCGCGGGGGACGCAGCGGTTCGCGCCCCTCAACAGCTGGCCCGATAACGTCAACCTCGACAAGGCGCGCCGGCTCCTGTGGCCGATCAAGAAGAAGTACGGGCGGAAGCTCTCCTGGGCCGACCTCATCCTGTTCGCCGGCAACTGCGCGCTCGAATCCATGGGGCTGAAGACCGTCGGTTTCGCCTTCGGGCGCGAGGACGTCTGGGAGCCCGAAGATATCGACTGGGGCCCGGAGAGCGAGTGGCTCGCGGACGAGCGTCATCACGGCGACCGTGAGCTCGATGAGCCGTACGCGAATATCCAGATGGGTCTCATCTATGTGAACCCGCAAGGCCCGGACGCCATCCCGAACCCGCTGGCGGCAGCGAAGGATATCCGCGAGTCGTTCCGCCGCATGGGGATGAACGACGAGGAGACCGTCGCCCTCATCGCCGGCGGCCACACCTTCGGCAAGTCCCACGGCGCCGCTCCCGAGAGCAACCTGGGCCCCGAGCCGGAGGCGGCACCCCTGGCCGAGCAAGGCCTCGGCTGGCGGAACCGCTACGGAACCGGCAAGGGCCCGGACACGATCACCAGCGGGCTCGAGGGCGCCTGGACGCCGACCCCAACGAAATGGGACAACACCTTCCTTGAGACCCTCTTCCGCTACGAATGGGAGCTGACGAAGAGCCCGGCCGGCGCCTGGCAATGGGTGCCAACCGACCCCGCCGCCAAAGAGCTCGTCCCCGACCCGTACGACCCCACCAAGCGCCATCCCCCGGTGATGCTCACCACCGACCTCGCCCTGCGCATGGACCCGATCTACGAGCCGATCGCGCGCCGCTTCCGCGAGCACCCCGACGAGCTCGAGGCCGCCTTCGCTCGAGCCTGGTTCAAGCTGCTCCATCGCGACATGGGCCCCGTCACCCGCTATCTCGGCCCGCTCATCCCGAACGAGACCTGGGTCTGGCAGGACCCCGTCCCGCCCGTCGACCACCCGCTCATCGATGAGCAGGACATCGCCAACCTGAAGGCCACCATCCTCGCCTCCGGCCTCTCCATCTCCGACCTCGTCTTCACCGCCTGGGCGGCGGCGTCGACGTTCCGGGGCACCGACCGGCGCGGCGGGGCGAACGGTGCGCGCATCCGCCTGGCACCGCAGAAGGACTGGGAGGCGAACGACCCGCCACGGCTCGCCCGCGTGCTGCGCCGGTTGGAGGAGATCCAGGCCCAGTTCAACCGCGCGCAGACCGATGGGAAGAAGGTCTCCCTCGCCGACCTGATCGTCCTCGGCGGGTGCGCCGCCGTCGAACAGGCCGCCCGGAACGCCGGCTTCGAGGTGCGCGTCCCGTTCACACCAGGGCGCACCGATGCGACGCAGGAGCAGACGGACGTCGAGTCGTTCGCCGTCCTCGAACCAAAGGCCGACGGGTTCCGCAACTACCTGCGCTTTGGCCTCAGGAAGCGGGCCGAGCACCTGCTGGTCGAAAAGGCGGCCCTGCTCACGCTCACCCCGCCGGAGATGACCGTGCTGGTGGGCGGCCTGCGCGTCCTCGGCGCGAACACCGGCCAGACGAAGCTGGGCGTACTGACGAACCGGCCCGGCGTGCTCACGAACGACTTCTTCGTCAACCTGCTCGATATGGGCACGCGCTGGATCCCGACCACCGAGGCGGAGGAGACCTTCGAGGGCCGTGACACTGTCACGGGCGACCGGAAATGGACGGCCAGCCGCGTCGACCTCGTCTTCGGCTCCAACTCCGAGCTCCGCGCCCTGGCCGAGGTCTACGCCTGCGACGACGCGCAGGAGAAATTCGTCCACGACTTCATCGCCGCGTGGACCAAGGTGATGAACCTCGACCGGTTCGACCTCACCGGTGCCTGATGCCGGGAAACCGGTCGGGCGAAACGCGCGGCACCACCCCGAAAGCCCGGGCGCCGAGAACGGCGCCCGGGCTTCTCCGTGCGACCGTTCAGGCTCGGGGGAAGAGACCTCACGACGTGAAGAGGAAGCGATCGGCTCGCTCCTCGACCAAGGCATCAGCCGTCGTGAGGGTAGCGCGGTTCCTGTCGCCGTTCTGTCGGCGGCAGAACAGGCGTTCAGCGACGGGTGTCAAGCGCGGCCAGCGGTGTGGCTCACTCCCAACCGTAGTTGAAGAGGGCGATGCCGGCCGCGATGGGGGCCAGCACGGCGACGCTGAGCAGCACCCAGGTGAGGAGGGGCAGGGCCGTGAGCAGCACCATTCCCAGCGCGGCGGCCGCGGGGGCGGCGGCCAGCCAGGGCAGTAGCCGGGCCAGGCCGGGGAGATAGGGGAGCAGGTAGCGGATGAAACGGCTGGGACGGGGATCGGGGTAGAGCTCAGGGCAAACCGGGCGGGTCATCAACGCTCCTCATCCCCCACCCCACGCCCTCCACTCTACCCGCGGACGGCTCGTGTGTGCGCGCCGCTTATGGCAAAACCGCGCTGTTACCGCCCTCTTCGTCCCCTCAGCCGGCCGGCGGTGCGTCCGCCACGGCGGTGTCCAGCACCCGCCGCAGCCGCTCCAGCGCCAGGCGCAGGCGGCTCTTGACGGTGCCCAGCGGCACCCCGAGCGCGGCGGCGATCTCCGGGTAGCTGTACCCACCAAAGTAGGCCATCGCCACCGCCGCACGCTGGTCCGGGGGCAGGCCGACCACCGCCACGCGCACGGCGGTCGCGGTGATGGCGGCCAGCGCCTGGCCCGCCGGATCGCCCACGGCGGCCAGCCGGACCGCATCGAACGGCGCCGTGCGCGGGCGCGCCTGGCGGGTGCGCAACGCGTCGATGGCGCGGTGCCGCACCGCGGCCAGCAGCCAGGTGCGCACGGAGCCGCGCTCCGAATGATAGGCGGCGGCCCGGCGCCAGACGGCCAGAAACGTCTCCTGCACCACCTCCTCCGCCGTGCCACCATCGCCCACCACGCGGTAGGCAAGGGCATAGGCCAGGCGCCCGTGGCGCTCGTACAGCTCGGCCAGGCCCCGCTCATCACCCATCAGGATGCGCTGAATCATCAGGCGATCGGCCATGCCGCCGGCGTCCGCCGCGCGCGCTTCCCGCAGATCGCCGACCGGAGCGCCGTTTCCGTCCATGGCGACCGCCCTCGCTCGCTTCCCGTTCCGCCCGATGCGGGCAGGATGCCACGCCGTTGCCGCCCCCGCATGAGGGATCGACCCCATTCTTTGCGGCGATTGGTCGCCGTTCCGGCAGGCATCCTGAGGGGAAACCCCGCGCCGGCCGGGCGACGCCCGTCGCCGCCGCGGGTGACGGTGCAGGGTGCTACGATGCCCTACACGCCATCCATTCGCGGAGGCCACGCCATGACCACCGCCCCTGGGTCCCGCCCGCTGGCCGTCACCGGCGCCACGTTGATCGACGGCACCGGCGCCCCACCGCTTCCCGAGGCCACGGTGGTAATCGAAGGCGGCCGTTTCAGCCGCGTTGGCCCGGCGGCCACCACACCGCTGCCGGAGGGCGCCGCGGTGCTCGACGCACGCGGCAAATTCCTCATCCCCGGGCTGGTCGACATGCACGTCCACGTCGGACCGCCGCAGGACGAGCACCTGCCGCTGTTCCTCGCCGCCGGCGTGACCACGGTGATGGACCTGGGCGGACAAGTGGCCGACCTGCAGGGCTACCGTGCGGCCGTCACGTCCGGCACTCGGCTGGGGCCGCGCCTGTACTTCGCCGGGCCGCTGCTCGAAGAGGGCGAGCCGTACGCCGGCTTCGCCCACATGAGCTACCGCTTCGACCCGGCGCGCGTGGAGGAGGAGGTAGACCGCCTGGCCGACGCGGGGGTGGACGGCATCAAGCTGTACGTCACCGTGCGCCCGGAGACGGCGCGGCGGGCGGCAGCGCGCGCTCACGCCCGCGGCCTGCCGGTGTTCATGCACCAGCAGGCTACTTGGGGCGCCCAAGCGGCGGAGGCGGGTGTGGACTGTCTCGAGCACCTGATGGTGCTCGGCGACCTGGCGCCAGCGGATCAGCGTCCGGCCGACCCCGGTCGCATGACCCCGTTCGAGTACGGCGGCTGGATGTGGCGCTGGTTGCCGGATCTCGACCCGCACGCACCGTCCGTCCGCCACCTGCTGGAGCGGCTGGTGGCCGCCGGCACCGCGCTGGACCCCACGCTGGTGCTGTTCGCCAGCCGCCCGGGCGCGCTCGGCGACGACGTGGGCGACACCACCATGGACAACCCGGAGACCACGCCGCTGCTGCCGCTGCTACCGGCCGGCGTGGCGCAGCAGCTCGTCAGCCGCTGGGCGGAGCGGCGCCGGGCGGCCGCGGCGGCGTCCGACGCAGCACGGGAGCGCACCCGGCGGGCCTGGGCTACCCTGCTGGAGAT
Organism: Dehalococcoidia bacterium; assembly: GCA_042408665.1. Classification (GTDB taxonomy): domain Bacteria; phylum Chloroflexota; class Dehalococcoidia; order CAUJGQ01; family CAUJGQ01; genus CAUJGQ01. The sequence continues at coordinate 9,833 of JBHOQW010000030.1, read as the reverse complement.
CGTGGGCACCTTCCATCGCATGGGCGGCACGGTGCTGGCCGGCACCGACTGCCCGAACGTGGCCATCGTCTCCGGCTACTCGCTGCACCGCGAGCTGGAGCTGCTGGTACGGGCCGGTCTGTCGCCGCTGGAGGCGATCCGCGCCGCCACCCGTCGGCCGGCTGAGGTGCTGGGGAAGACGGACGTGTTCGGCGCCGTGGTGCCCGGCCTGGCGGCGGACCTGCTCGTCCTGAGCGCCGACCCGCTGACGGACATCCGCCACACGCGCCGCATCGAGCGGGTGGTCGCGCGCGGGCAGGTCTACCGACCGGAGGACATCTTGGCCGCCCTGTCTCCGACCGAGCGCACTGCCTGAGCCGCCAGAGTGGAAAGCTCGGTCCGCCCCGGCATTGCAGAAACGGCCGGCGCGGCCGAAGACTTAAGCGCATGGCCCGCACGGCGGGGAACGGAACGCCCCATGACCCCCACCGACGACACCACCAAGGGCGGGATCGGCGGCCGGGCGGAGCTGCGGCGCTATGTGCTGCATGCCCCGCCAAGCCTCAACCCGCGCCTGAACACCAACGTGCTGGCCGTTATCGCCGGTCTGTGGATCCTCAGCACCGCCGTGGGCGGCGCCGGGCTGGTCTCGCTACCCGCCGCTGGCGGCGCCGCGCTCCTGCTGCTGACGCTGTTCCTGCTGCTCCTGCGGCCGTGGGCGGCGGTGCTCTTTCCCGGCACCGTAGCCACCTGCCTGGCGGCCGCGATGGCGGTGCCGGACCTGCGCGCGCCGCTCACCGGCGCCGCCCTGCTCATCTGGCTTGCCGCCTGGCTGCACGGCTACCGCACCCTCTCGCGCTACCAGCGCACGGCGCGCGAGCGGATCGCCGTCCTGAGTGGGCGCCGGGACGTAGACGCGGTGTTGGAGACGGGCGTGCTCCTCCACCGGGTGCTGACCGACAAGGCGGGGGCGGTGCGGGCGCTGGCCCCCGCGCTGGCCCTGCCGGGCGGGGACCCGCGGCTGCTTTACCTCGCCGGGCTGGCCATGCTGGCCGCACGGCACCGGGCAGAGGCGGGCCGCTTCTTCGCTCGTGCCGCGGCGGCCGCGGGGGATGCACGGCTGGCGCGTCGGTGCGCGGCCTACGCCCGCCTGCTGGCGCCGACCTCCGGCACGTCGGGGCACGGCGGCTGAGCAGGCCCGTTGCCCTCCGTATTCGCCCGTGCCGCCACCGGGATTGAGCCTGCGCGGCCAACACGGTACACGGAAGAAAGAGCAGGTCCCACCCTGACTCCGAGGACATCCATGGGCATCGAGCTGGCAGAACAGATCACCGCCCGCCTCGGCGCCATCCCCGGCGTGGTGGCCGTGGCCTCGGGCGACGCCTTCGCGCGCGGTGTGGAGCGGCCGCACACCGAGATCGCGCTGGCGATCTACTACGACCCGGCCGTGCCGCCGTCGGTCGCGGCGCTGTGCGCCCTGGCGCGCGAGCTGGACGAACGCCACCCGGAGGACGCGGCCACCGAACTCGGGGCCTGGGGGCCGTGGTTGAACGGCGGCGCCCGGCTGGTGGTCGATGGCCGGCACGTAGACTGGCTGTACCGCGACCTGCGCCGCGTGGAGCAGGTGGTGGCGGACTGTCAGGCGGGGCGGGTGACGTGCGATTACCAGCCGGGCTACCCGCACGGCTTCCATAACCACATCTACCTGGGTGAGCTCCACGCCTGCCGTCCGCTGCACGACCCGCGCGGCGTGCTGGCGGCGCTGAAGGGGCAGGTAGCCACCTATCCGCCCGCCATGCGCCGGGCGATCATCGAGCGCTATCTGGGGGAGGCGGAGATCACCTTCCAGGCGGCGCGGCAGGCGGCCGCCGCGGGTGACGTGTTCTACGTGAACGGCTGTCTGTTTCGGGGCGTGGCCTGCCTTGTACAGGTGCTGTACGCGCTCGAGGAGCGGTACTTCGTGGGCGAGCGGGGGGCGCTGCACGAGGTCACCGGCTTTGCCCGGCGACCGGCCGGGTTCGTGGGCGACGTGGCCAGCGTGCTGGGCCAGCCCGGCTCTAGCCCGGCTACGCTCAGCGCCAGCGTCAGCGCGCTGGCCCGGTTCGTGGGCGCCCTGCGCGCCATCAGCGCCCCCATCCTCCAGCCCTAGCGGGCGCCTACTTCCAGCGCAGAGCCCTCTTGAGCAGCCGGTTGCGAAGCGGCACCCAGGCGGCGTCCAGGCGGTCGCGCTCCGCCGGGGTGAGCTGGTGTCGGCCGTAGCGGGCGCGCTGGTAGCTCTCGGCCACCACCTCCACTCCCTCGCTCGCCTCCGGCAGGGCGCGACGCAGGGCGCGGCTGTACTCGGCCGGGGTCTGGTGGGGCTGCGGCCCCAGGCGCAGCCAGGAGGCCAGGCGCACCGTTTTCTCCCAGAGCTGGGACGGATAGTCCAAGCCGCTCAGGCCGCGCTCCCAGGCCAGCTTGAGGGCGGTGCCGGCCACGGCCACCACCACGGTTAAGGCCATGAGCACATACAGCAGCGGCAGCAGCAGCCGCACGAACGGCGATTGATCTGAGCCGTTCAGCGAGACGCTGCCGGAGCCGAAGGCGTCGTCAAACTCGGGGAATTCGATCCCAGGACCGTTCTTGAGGACATCGTCCCCCACCAGCGGCGTGTCACCCTGGCCGGCGGAGCTTTCCGGGCGGGTGATAACCGGCGCCTCACCGTAAGGTGAGAACTCCACCCAACCGTAGCCGGGGAAGTAGACCTCCGGCCAGGCATAGGCGTGCTTGTCGCGCAGCAGGTAGCGGCGCACCGTCAGGTCGAACTCGTCCACCATGTAGCCGACGGCCAGGCGGGCCGGGATGCCGACGGCCCGCAGCAGCACCACCATCGCCGAGGCCTGATAGTCGAAATAGCCCTTTCTTTCGTCAAAGAGGAAGAAATCGACGGCGTCCCGGCCGGGCGGTAGCGTGCGGATGTCGAACGAGGCCGGGAAGGTGCGCAGGTACTGCTCGATCGCTTTCGCCTTATCGTACGGCGTGGCCTGGTCCTTGGTCAGATCGGCGGCCAGCGCCAGCACGCGCGCGGGCATGTCCTGCGGGAGCTGGAGGTAGCGGTCGCGGACATACGCCGGGTAGGTGGTGCCGGCGGCGCGCAGCTTCTCCTCCGAGGCCACGGAGACGCTGCCGGTGGTGACGAAGGTATCGCCCGTCTTGAAGGACTGGCGGCTGCGCACGGCGGCCACGTCGGGCACGGGATCAGTGCTCACCACCTCGGCCCTGCTGTTCACACTCACCTGGGAGGGCTGACCGAGGGTGGGGAGAGAGTTCTTAGGGAAGCCGCTCTCTTGGATGAAGGTGGCGGTGACCTCCACGCGGTCCTTATAGGCCGCCTTCTGGCCCGGCGCCGGTACCTGCTCGGTGGGGCCGAGGTCCAGGCTGTCGCGTGGGCCGGCCTTCCAGCCGGCGTGCGTGTACACGTCGTACACGGCAACGCGCAGCGGTCGGCCCAGGTGGCCACCCTCACCAAACTCCACCTGGGCGGCGATGCGGCTGCCCAGTACCACCCGCCCCTGGAAGGGCAGGGTCTCACCGAAAGTGTGCAGCGGCACCTCGCGTTTGGCGTCGATGCTGGAGAAGAGGCGCACAAAGTGGTCCGATTCGCCGCTGAAGGAGGCGGTGAGGCGCTCCCAGGCGCGGGCGACGACGGACACCTCATTGGCCTGCGGCAGCTCCCAGGCCACCACCAGGGCCACGAGGGCCACCCAGGTGGTGGCGTTGAGCAGGTGCAGACTAAGGAACTCCGGGTAGGGCGTGCCGGTGCGCTGCCACTCGCGCACCTTGTTCAAGAGGTGCACGCGCATCACGAGCAGCATGCCGCCGAACAAGAACACGATGAAGTCGAACGAGAACTGGCCGGGCAGGTACGAGATGTTGGTGAGCAACCCCATGCCGCTGGGAACGAGCGCCAGCCAGGCGTTCCGCCAGCGGAAGATGCTCCAGGCCGCCAGCCAGGCGCTGGCCCAGGCAAAGCCCAGCACCAGCATGACGAAAGGCATGGTGTCGGTGGTGGGCTCGTTATTGCGCACCACGTGGATCCAGTCCGCCCACCGGTCCTTGAACTGGATGAAGCCCTCCCGGTAGGTGGGCGCGTCGATGAACAGCACCGTAAGCCACACCACCACGACGGCGCCCAGAAAGAAGCCGAACAGGTGCAGGATTACCTCCGGTGCGCGCACCCGCGCCAGCAACAGGCCAGCGCATAGGGCGATGAAGCTCAGACCCGTGAGCGAGGGCATCCCCGGCACCCACTCGGCGTTATCCACCGAGCGCGCCACGCTGAGGAACACCGCCAGCACCAGGGCAAACGTCAGCCACGTCTCCCAGTCCGTCAGCCAGGCGGGGGCACGGAGCGGCTGTCGAGAGCGCCGCTCCGGTAGGGTCACGGCGGGACGGGTCTGAATGTACTCGCTCCAGTTGGCCATTGCCGCGCTCCGCTAGCTCTCATGCGCCGGTCGGCTGAGCACCTCGGTACCAACGGCTCAGCGGGCCGGGGCCGCTCAGTTCTTGCCCGTCAGTCCCTCCGCCGCCGACGCTTCCCAGCTGTCGCCGGACGGGGCGAGCGAGCGCGAGAGGTCCTCGCCCTGCTTGACCAGGTAGGTCCAGATATCGGCGGCGGTTAGCTGGCTCACCACCATCAGCGAGTTCGTCTTGGCGCCGAAGGTGCTGGCCTCCAGCAGCACCACGGCCACCTTGACCCCCCGCTGCGTTAACATCAACAGGCTCGTCACCCACGATTCGTCCGTCGAGGGGGTGATCACCACCACCGTGGTGTGCCGGCCAAAGCGCTTGCCCTCTACCGCCAGCAGGCTGCCGACCGGCACGTCGCCCACGGCGCGGGCCATGGCCAGCGCCTCCAGGATGCGCGTCATCTGCTGACCACCGCGCTCGGTCTCGATGATGTCCAGCCGGTCGCCGAAGGCGATGTAGCCCACGTTGCGGTTGGCGTTGAGGAAGTAACGCGCCACCGAGGCGGCGATCTTCACGCCGTACTCCTCGGTGGACTCGTCACCGCTGCCGGCCTGCACACCGCGCTGCAGGTCCAGAATGATCCAGATGTCCGAGGCGGGGTCCAGCTCGAACATCTTCACCATGAGCTTGCCCGTGCGGGCCGTGGACGGCCAATGGATGCGGTTGAAGCTGTCCCCCCAGACGTACTCGCGCACGCCGGCGGCGTTGGGAGTGACGTAGTGGGTGCGCTTGCGGAATCGGCCCTCGCCCGGCAACGAGGCGGGCGGCACGGTGAAGTGCGGCAGGTCCACAAAGGGCGGGTACACGATGATCTGACCGCGCTGGCCGTACTCGCGGGACATGCGGAACAGGCCGAACGGGTCCGAGGAGGAGACCCGCACCGGCCCGATAGTGTACACACCGCGCCGCGTGAGCAAGGTGCGCACGCGGAACGAGTTGCGCCGGCGGCCGCCCAACGAGAGCACCTGCCGCGGTTGCGCGCCGGGCAGGTCCGTGCGGTCTTCCACCTCCAACCAGATACGGGGCAGAAAAGAGGGGTTGCGCACCACCACCAGCTCCTCGGCGTACTGGCCCACCTGGGCGCGGTCCACCAGGCGCGTCACCTGGACGTCAAGGCCGGAGACGTTGAAGCGCGCCCACAGGTAGGCCACGGGCACGGCGAAGGCGAGCACGTAGGCCAGGCGGAACAGCAGCCAGAAGCCGGTGGCGAAGGCCAGCGTCCACGACGCGGCGAACATCAGGCCGATGAGGATGAGCAGGCGGTTGCGGACCAGGAAGCGGATCAGTCGCACGGTTCCCCCGCATGCCGCGCCGTGCGGCCAGGGCACCCCCGCTAGCGGGGGTGCTCCGCCTGATAGGCGCCCCGCGCCCGCGCGCCAGGGACGGGCACGCGGGTCAGGCACTCGTTCACAACCTGGGTGGAGGTGATGTTCTTGACGCGCGCCGCCGGGCTGACGATCACGCGATGTCCCAGCGCGGCCACCGCCAGCGCCTTGACGTCGTCCGGGATGACGAAATCGCGCCCGCTGAGCAGGGCAAAGGCCTGCGCGGTGCGGAACAGGGCCAGTGAGCCGCGCGGTGAGGCGCCGAGATACGCGGCCTCGTGGCGGCGCGTCGCCTCCACGAGCTGGACGATGTACTGCTTGATGAGCGGGTCCACGTAGATGCCCTTCACCGCGTCCTGCAGGCGCAGGATCTCGCTGGCGTCCGTCACCTGGCCCAGCTCGTCCACGGGATGGCGCAACTGCTGCCGGTCCATGATCAACACCTCGTCCGTGGGCGAGGGGTAGCCGAGGTGGACGCGGATGAGAAAGCGGTCAAGCTGGGCCTCGGGCAGCGGGAAGGTGCCCTCATATTCGATCGGGTTTTGGGTGGCGAGCACCATGAACGGCTGCGGCAACTGGTAGGTGATGCCGTCCACCGTGATCTGCCGCTCCTCCATCGCCTCCAGCAGCGCGGACTGCGTCTTGGGCGTGGCGCGGTTGATCTCGTCGGCCAACACGATCTGCGCCATGATCGGCCCCGGCCGGAACTCGAAATCGCCGGTCTTCTGGTTGTAGATCGACACGCCGGTGACGTCCGTGGGCAGCAGGTCGGGCGTGAACTGGATGCGCTTGAAGGTGCACCCGGTGGAGCGGGCCAACGCCCGGGCCAGCATCGTCTTGCCCACACCGGGCACGTCCTCAATCAGGACGTGCCCGGCACAGAGCAGGCCGGTGACCACGAGTTTGATCTCTTCCGTTTTGCCGACGATGACGCGCTCGACGTTCTCGAGGATCCGCAGCGCGACCGACCGGGGATCGTCCACCACACCACCTCAATGCACGACCGCTCGGGCCCCCATCGCCAGAGCGGCCCGCTCGGGTTATGTACGAAGGGTCCTCACCCCCACCCCCTCCCGTCGGCGGAAGAGGGGTGACCAAGGGCCGGGGTGAGGGTGGCCCTGGGATGGTTCGAGTATAGCAGTCCCGAACCCGCGGTTCACGTAACGGCGCGCTGATGGCCCGCATCAAGAGAACGCCCAACGAAGGTGGAAAGGATTCGCGCCGAGGCACACCCGTTCAGGGCGTCGTGTGCTGGCGGACCCAGCGCAGGGAATCCTGCTCCACCAGCAGCACATGCTGGACGACGGCGGCGTAGGTCCAGCCACCGGGGGCCGTCTCCTGGTTGAACTGGGCATCCGTCAGGCCAACGAGGGCGCCGATGAGGCGCGCCCGCTCCACCAGCCACTCCGCGATCAGGCGGTGCGTGCGGCCCTGCGTGATGCGGGCCTCATAGCGCCCTTCCAGGATCTGCCCGACGTGGATTTTCTCGTGGTCGATGTCGTTCGTGATCAACGTCCACACGTCGCGCCCCTGGGCACAGACGTGGTCGCTGGGCCGCTCCAGCTCCGCGTCGGCGAGGCTGAGCAGCGTTTCCAGGGTCTCCTGCATGGAGCGGTTGAGCTCGCGAATGGTCTCCCGGACGGTGGCCGCCATGGGTTTCCCTCCTGTTCGGCGCGGGTGCCGCGCGCGTCGCTCGCCGCCGTGGGGAGGCCGGCCTGCCGCCCTACACGTTCACCACGCAGTCGATGGCGTCGCTGTCTTCCACGTAGGGGCCGACGGCGAAGGCGGTAACCTCGGCGAGGTAGAGGACGTAGGTGGTGCCGGTCTCCGGCTCGCCCATCACCACCTCGACGGTATCCTCGGGCCGCTCACGCTTGGCCCGGCCGATGGCCTCCCGCCAGCGGGCGATCACATCGGCGACGCTTTCGCCCTCGGTGTAGAACTTGACGTCTACATTCGAGAGCATGTTGAGGTTGATGATGAACCGCCGCCGCGCGGGCGCCGCCTCTTCCGTCGGGGTTTCTTCCGGCGTTTCCGGCGTTGCCTCGGTTTTGCGCTGTCCCCGCCTGCGGGACCGCATCATGGCGGTCACGTGCACCCTCCTGCGCTGGAAGTCGCCCCGGCCCATCGCGAACACCGGCGCCAGAGATTGAGCGGGCCGAGGTTCTCTCGGCATAGCGTAGCGTGATCGCGCGCTAGGCTCACGCCCGCTCCGGCGCACGACGCCGGTTACCGAGAGACGTGTGCATCCCGCATCACAGGACGGTGCCGCCCACAGGCGCCACCGCGAGCACGGCCGGAGTGCCCGCCGTGCCGAGACCGGCCGCCGCGGCCCGCGCAGCCGGTCACAGGCCGGCCGGGGCGGCCCCGGTGCGCGGGTCATAGGCCTTGTTGACGAAGCGGGCCAGCGCCTCGCGGGAGACGGTGACCGTGCTGCCGATCACCGCCTCCAGCGCCAGCGCCTCTTCAAACGTGCGGCCGAGGCAGCGAAGCACCGCTTCGGTGTCAGCCACAAGCCCGGACTGTGGCACCGCCGCCATGATCGCCGCCAGCTCCCGCGCCCGGTCCATCAGCCGGTCGTCGGGTACGAGCTCCTGGATCAGGCCGATGCGGTACGCCTCACGCGCGCTGATGCGCAGCCCCGTCTGAATGAGGTACAAGGCGTTGCCCAGCCCCACCACGAGCGGCAGGCGGTAGGTGCCGCCGTCCACCAGGGGCACGGCCCAGCGACGATTGAGCACGCCGTATTCGGAGGACTCAGCGCCAATGCGAAAGTGACAGGCAAGCGCCACCTCCAGCCCACCGGCGAAGCAGTAGCCGTTGACGGCCGCAATCATGGGCTTGTAGACGCTGGTGAGGCGCGTGAACTTGGGGTTGGCGAAAAAGTTATGCCGCTGCTCCTCGGGTGTAGGCCGGGTGAGGACCGGCCGGCCCTCACGCAGCCGACGCTCGATTTCCTTGAGATCCGCCCCGGCACAGAACGCCCGCCCCCTTCCGGTGAGGATCATCACCCGTGCCGACGTATCTTCCTGGAACCGGGTGGCTGCCTCGCCTAGCGCCTGAAACAGCCCGCCGCCAAAGTTGTTCATCACCTCCGAACGGTTCAGCGTCACGGTCACGATGGGCCCCTCCTGCTCGTACAGGACGGGCGGTTCCGCCGGTGCCATAGGGTCCCCCTTTCTCGGCGCGGCGGGCTTTTCGCCGGCGTGCGGGCGCGGGTCGCCGTCCTCACCCTACCGCGGCCGGTCGTCGACGAGGGCGCCCGCGACCAGATCCTCGAACCGCGCCAGGCCCTCGTCCTGCACGCGGTCGAGGCCGCGCAACGGCCCCTGCTCGGCCAGGTGGCGGTCGGCGAACAGCCGCGCGATCAACGCCTTGCGGTCGCGGCCCTCTTGATACTGCTCCCAGGCCGCCTGCTCGACGAGCAGCGCCCCGGCGTAGACATCGCCCATGAACTGCGCGAGGGGATAGAGACGCGCCTCGGCCGTGTCCTGGTCCAGCCGCTTCCAGGCGGCGATGGCGGCATCGAGATCAGCAATCCGCCGGGCGACCAGCCGCGTGGTCGCGTCGTGCTCGCCCGCGTTGGCCACGGCTTCCCGCAGCCGCTCGAGCAACGGCGCCTCGGCCCCTTCTCGCTCGATGGCGCGCCGCACGTCCAGGCAGAGGATGTTGTCCGTGCCCTCCCAGATCGTGTTCACCTGAGCGTCACGCAGGATGCGCGCCACCGGCCAGGTCTCGATGTAGCCGTTGCCGCCGTGGATCTCGATGGCGTCGCTGGCCATGGTCAGACCCAGCCGGGCGGCGCGCAGCTTGACGACCGGCGGGCCAAGGCGCAGCCGAGGCGCCTGCGTTCGGCCGCGCTGATGGTTCGGCACGCCATAGCTGTCGAACACCATCGCCTGCACGGCCTCGGTCTCCACGATCATCTCGGCCAGCTTGCGACGCATCAGCGGGTGGTCGAGGAGGGGCCGGCCGAAGGCCGCGCGGGCCCGGGCGTAGCACAGCGACTCGACGAGCGCC